>JAJYQQ010000035.1 GCA_021794535.1 bacterium | reverse complement strand
CGATCTGCATTGCTGACATTTCCAAGCAGCCCCACAAACATTGCCACATCCAAAATGTGATAAACTTTCTCATGGCTCAGCACCTTCTCCCCCAATCTTAGGGCTATGTTTGCGTCTTCATATGATTTTCTGAGGCCGGAAAGCCCGGGATAATACTGGCCCACCCCGACCGCCGACCTCCCGGGAAATTTTTTTTCCAGGGTGCCATAGATCTTCTTGCCTCCCTGCTTTAATATTTTCACGGAGTTTAGCGTATTTATGTTGTCTTCCTTAATTTCTTTCAGCATCACAAACTTGCCGTCGCCGATGTAGACAATGCAGTTTTGGATTTCGCCTTCAAATACGCGCAGCAGCGAATTTTCTATCTCTTTCAAATATTCCAAGAATTTTGTCCTTATCGCTTCGGGCGTCAGATTCTTTCTTTGTCCGGCATATTCCTCGTATAAAGCCTCTATTTTGAAAACCAAAACCGCATATTTGAAGCGCAGATTGACACCGATGATATCGCCCTGGTCGATAGCTTCCTCCGTGGTTTTGATGCGGTTGCCTATCAAAATCTCTTTAATAAAATCGCTGCGCAGATCATTTGCTATATAAATGTTTCTGACCAGGAACTCTTCATAGAGAAGCGCTTCGGCCAAACCCCTGGCAAGATGGGCAAACTCCCGGGACTTTTCTTTCTTCTTGTCGCCCGCGCAAACCGCGCCAATGATCTTTTCATCATATTTCAGAGGCACGCAGGTATAAAAATAGCCATCCTTTTTTTCGGTAATATCCTCGTCCTTTTGGATGGCGGCAAGCGCCAAAAGATCAATCTTTACTCCGCCTTCATTTAGATACTTCGCGCTCTCATCATAAATATAAATTTTCTTGCCCAAAACCTTTTCTATTTTCCCGAGCAAATCTTGCGCCAGCTCTTTTGTGATTTGAATCATCCCATTCTCCTTTCGAGTCGCTTTAAATATCGGAAATTAAGGTTTTGCAATTCCCTATTCACCGACTAACCCATCAACCAATTAATCTACCTGATAATTTCCCCGAAAAGCATCGAAAGCCTTATCTGGACAGCATCGTCAAAAACGCGCGGATCGAGCTTCAGAGATTCTGCTATTTTATCCAGGCGATACACAAGCGTGTTGCGGTGAATTTTCAGCTCCTTCGCGGTGCGTGTCAGGCTCATATCATTATCGAAAAATATGGATAGTGTTTTCTTCAGTTCATCGCTTGAGAAATTCTCGAAAATATTCTTGGGGAAGTCCAGGCCCTTGCCGCTATTAATTAAAGGCGCCACGACACCGAAGCTGTCAAAGCTGTAAACTTTGTCTTTTCCCCAGACCTGTTCGCCGAAGTTCATAGCGACGAGCGACTCTTCAAATGAATCTTTGAGCCCCTTGATGCCGGGATAATATTTCCCGACTCCGATGGTTACCTCCGATCGAAATTCGCTCTTTAGGAGAAATTGGAAGGAGTTGAGTGTCTGCAATATATGCCTGAAGTTCTCTTTCAAATCCTCTTCCCGACCCAAATCCTTTATAATCACAAATCTGCTTCCGCCTATATAGGCCACGATATTGTTTTTGTTCCTCGTATAAAAAGAAGAGGCTGAAAAAGCAAGGGACCGTTTCACTCTTGCCCAAAAAGAATCTTTTTCATTGCAGCTCAGGCTCTCGCTGTAGAGAGTCTTTTTAATGTCTCCGCTAAGGTCAACTATCAAGACGCTTCTCGACTCTTTAAGGTCAAAACCGTAGACGTGTCCTTCAGCCATTGCCTGATTCTCATCGTAACCCTCCTGATGCAGCAGGTCATAGATAAATTTGTTGATTTTTCTGTCTTCGGTTGTGACATTTTCAAGAACTGTATGCTGATGCATCAAAAGCTCCAACATTGATTTCAAGACATCCTTCTCTTCGGCAATAATATGAGGAAAAGTGTCCAAATAAAGATAGCCAACCTTTTCACCCTCAAGGGCAAGAGGTATGGCCTTCTTTGAGTTCTTGATATTTATGATATCGGATCCGTATCTAAAGTTTTTAGAGCGCGCCAGGATGCTTCCGTCCGGCCCCAAAATAGCAAAGGGCGTCTTCGTGATTCCCGAAATCTTCAGAGCAAACTCTCTTGACGAAGTATTGGTGAGCATTTGGCTAATCCTGCTATTTTAAGTTTTCCGATTTGTAAAAACATCCAAAAGGACTCTTATGTTAGCAAAGGATTATACACATGTCAAGAATTTTTTGGCATTTTTTGGCATTTCTACAAAATAAGAAAATTGATTTTGGAAGTTTTAAATTGTATAATTGAGGGAGTTCGGGGCTTGTAGCTCAGTTGGTTAGAGCGCTACGTTGACATCGTAGAGGTCCGCAGTTCGAGTCTGCGCAAGCCCACCAATTGCCGCGGTGGTGAAATTGGTATACACGCTAGATTCAGGTTCTAGTGGGAGCAATCCCGTGGAGGTTCGAGTCCTCTCCGCGGCACCAAAAGATAATTAAAAATTAACAATTATAAATTCATAATTGAGAAATTCTTTGGGATTTCTTTTTTATTTGGAGATCTACTTCTTCTTATCTTTTTTGTCTTCTTCCTTTTCCTTTAGCTTCTCAAGCCTAAACCATTTATAGCCGAAGTAAATGACGAGCACGACTATCATAAAGTCTATCAGCGAGCTTATGAAGTTGCCGAGCAAAATGTCGGCCGAGAAGATATGAAAGCTTATTTTGTCGAGTCCTTTGGCTTGGCCGAGAACGAGCCCGACAAGCGGATTTATCACGTCCGTTACGAGCGCTGTTACGAGCTTGGCGACGGCTCCGGCGAGGACGAAGCCGATGGCAAGTCCGACCACTTTATTTTCAATAATAAATTCGCGAAATCCTTCTACATGCTTTCTGATCATAATTTTCCTTTCCAGATTAGACCATTATATTTTACCAAATTTAAGCTTAAATGAAAAATTTTCAATTAGAAACAGCCACCAGTAAGCTTAGTTTTGATTTTTGTTTGATTTTTTTGTTTGTTTTTTCGCATATTAAGGGAAAAGGTTCGGAGAAAAAAGGAAAAGCAGTTTGGCCACTTTCGTCTCGCAGAACATCCTTCCCTGGCCCCGGCGCACTTTGCCGGGGTTCTTTTTTTCTAGTCTTAATTTAGCAAATCAAAACTATTCGACTATTATCTCCCCTTTCATATACGAATGCATACCGCAGGTGTAGCTATATGTGCCAGGCTTTGTGAACTGAAACTGGTAGACATCATTATACTGCAGGTTTTGGGAATGCATAAGACTTGACTTGACGGTATGGGTCGCTGAATCTTTATTGAGCCAGGTTACTGTCTCCCCCGCCTTCACCTTCAAAATCTCGGGATTGAAGGCAAAATCCGAGATAATGATAGTATTTTTCCCGATGGTTACGGTCGTGGTTTCATTTGGCAGCTTGATCTCCGGCTTTTTGGGAGAACGCAAGAGAAAATACGCCCCGAGTCCGGAGACTATCAAAACCAGCGCGACTACTGCGACTAGAGGTCTGTCCATTTGCCTCCTTTCAGAATATCGTCTTAAATGTATCAAGCTTAAGGGCTTCTTTCATTGTTATTTAATCCAAAAATTTTGGGAAGCCGTTAAGACTCACTGTAAGCCGTCATTCTGGCGACGCCTAGGAGTCCAGAATCCAGACCTGTTCTGGCTTGACCAGAGTCTAGCATTTTTGGCGTAAAACCGGATTCTGGTCAAGCCAGAATGACGCCCAAAAATGATTTTCAACGGTTGTTTAATACAAAAGTCTATTGCTCATTTAAACTTCATTTCATATAATCAAGGCATTAGGAAAGGAAAATTATTATGAACCAAACAGGAGATTCATCCCAAGAAGGCGCAAGACTCGCAAAAAGAGAAAGCACTTTAGAAAAAATCAAATACCTGGAGATGGAGGAAGACTCTGCCGACGACTTAGACAGGGCTAGGCAGCTGAGGCGCCAGCTTTTCAATGAGATATCAAGCCCGTCCGAAAAAATAGAAGATTTAAGGACATCCGCAAAAAATACCATGGCTCAACATGGCGAAGGCGACGCAGGAGAGATAGATGTATCCGCTGTCATGGAAAATGCCTGGGGCAAAACCCCCTCCCCCGAAGAACTCGAAGGCCTTGAGGAAGGAATCCGACAAACTATTGAAGAATATGGACTTGTCGAGAACAGCCGAGGTTAGGTTGCGCGGATTTTAAAATTTTGTTAATATATAAGTAGTTTAATATGGACTTTGACGAGGGCTCACCACCTTCCGAGTCCCACCCAGACCCAGGTGAAAATGATTAATTTCGATAAATATGGGCAAAAGAGTGTCCCGGCCGCAGCGTCGGGGAAGTCGAGTGGAACCATCCGATAAGCATCGGATCTTGACGGCCTAGTTCAGGTCGTTTTTTTAATTCTCTCCTCTGCCTGCCCCGCACTCTTGTCCGTTTGCAGTTTGAAAGAAGACGAATTGGAATAGTGCGCGGGTCATCCAGAGTGACTTACGCGTAGACGAGTCGAGGGATCCCTTAAATACTTATGGAAAGGAAAATCAATGTCAAAAGAAAATAACAATTTAGAAACAATGCGGCACAGCCTAAGCCACGTTTTGGCGGCGGCGGTTTTGGATATGTTTCCCGAAGCAAAGCTCGGCATGGGACCGGCGATCGAAAATGGATTTTACTATGATTTTGACCTGCCCAGAACCTTGATTCCCGAGGATTTGCCGATTCTGGAAAAGAAAATGAAGCACATGGTGAAGCAGAACCTGAAGTTTGAGCGCCAGGACGCGCCGATCGCCGAAGCACTCAAAATTTCAAAAAAATCAGGCCAGACTTACAAAACCGAGCTGATCAAAAATTTGGAAAAAAATGGAGAAAAGAGCGTGTCATTCTACAAAACCGGCTCTTTCATCGACCTTTGCGCCGGACCTCACGTCGAGTCAACTAAAGATCTCGGTGCCTTCAAGCTTTCACATATTTCCGGAGCCTACTGGAAAGGCGACGAGAAGCATAAAATGCTCCAGCGCATTTACGGCTACGCATTTGCCACCCAAAAAGAACTCGATGAATTTTTGAAGAATTTAGAAGAAGCCAAGAAACGCGACCACAGAAAAATCGGCAAGGAAATGGACCTTTTCTGTTTCTCCGAGCTAGTCGGCGCGGGACTTCCCTTGTTCACACCAAAAGGCGTAGTCATTATCGAAGAGCTAAAAAAACACGTTGAGACACTCTGCCGCAACTTTGGTTTTCAGAAAATTTCTACACCGGGAGTGGCAAAGCTTGATCTCTTTGAAATATCCGGCCACAAACAGAAGTTTGGTGACGAGCTTTTTCTTGTTACCTCAAAATACAAGGAAAAGTTGGCCTTAAGGCCCGTAACCTGTCCCCATATGACCCAAGTTTATGCTTCCAGACCCAGATCTTACCGAGACCTCCCCATCCGATACATGGAGTCGGACAAAATGTTTAGAGCCGAAAAACCGGGCGAAGTCGGCGGTTTAAATCGTGTTTATGCTATTACCGTTGAAGATGGCCACACTTTCTGCGCGGTAGATCAAGTCAAAGACGAGGTCAAAGGCCTAGTCAAAATAATTAAGGAATTCTATACCGACCTTGGAATGTTCAACGAGTTTTGGGTTTCGCTTTCATTCCGCGATCCGAAGACTCCCGAGAAATATATTGGAGACAAAAAGGATTGGGATACTTGCGAAAAAATATTGAAAGAAATTTCTGACGAAATGGGCTTAAGCGCAAGGGTTTGCGAGGGCGAAGCGGCGCTATACGGACCGAAAATCGACTTTCAGTTCAAGGCAATTTCCGGAAAAGAGTTTACGATCCCTACTGTTCAGCTTGACTTCTCAACCCCAAAACGATTCGGACTCACCTACACTGATAAAAATGGAAAAGATGTAGCTCCTGTCATGGTTCACCGGGCGATTCTCGGGTCTTATGAACGATTTCTAGTGCTTTTGATAGAACACTTCGCCGGCCACTTCCCTCTCTGGCTGGCGCCGGTTCAAGTCAAAGTCATTCCCGTTTCGGAAAAGTTTGAGAAATTTGCCAAAAAAATCGAGGCGGAACTGAAAGATGCGGATTTGAGGGTTGAATTTGACAGCTCAGACGAATCGGTCGGCAAGAAAATCCGAAATGCCGAGCTTCAGAAAATTCCTTATATGCTCATTCTCGGCGAAAAGGAAGAAAAAGAGGGCAAAGTCGCCGTCCGGTCGCATAAAGAAAGTGACCTTGGTCAAGTGGATCTCAAAAAATTAATTGAAAAGCTAAGAAAAGAAATCGAAGAGAAAAAATGAATCCAAACCTCTCACGAAAGTGCTTTGCCGCGGATATCGGCGCCACGAACTGCCGGTTCGCAATCGTTGATGAAAACGGGAGAATCCTACGGACTGAGAGAATGAAAACCCCACAGAAAAATCCGGTCAAAATTATTAAAGACCATATCCGAGACTTCGTCGACGGCGAAAAACTCGAAGGTTTGGCCTTCTCTATCGCCGGACCAGCAGTTAATGGAATTTCCTTTTTTACAAATCTTCCTGGACAGCCAAAAATCTGCGAAGATGATTTTAAGAAATTTTCTCCAAACGTTGTCCTTTTAAACGATGCGGCCGCAGCAACTTATTGCGAGCATTGCAAAGATCCTCAAAAAGACTTGGTTTTCATTACCATGTCTTCCGGAGTTGGCGGCGCGGTTATAAAATCTGGAAAATTAATTAACTTCAAACACATTTCTGAGGAAATTGGGCATACTCCGATTGAAAACGAGAGCAAATACGAAACGAGATGCGGATGCGAGTCGGAAAAATACAACCATTGGGAAGCGTTTTGCTCAGGAACTCATTTAATCGAATTTTTTAACAAATGGAAGGAAGTGGAAGATAAGCCTTCTGATTTTAATCCTCAAAAACCAGCGGAAATTTTTGCCGAAGCGAAAAACGGGAATAAACAAGCCCAGAAATTTTTACGAGAGGCTTTCGGGCGAGTAAATAACGCCGCCATCCAAAAAGTTATTGAAAGATTTACTCCGGAAAAGATTGTTTTCGGCGGTGCGGTTGCGATTAATAACAAAGAGGAGCTTCTTGCCGAACTAAAAAGCATCAAAAATCTGCCGGAAGTAATATTTACCAAATACGGCGATGACATTTCCTTGATCGGCGCAGCAAAATATTTGTTTCAAACAGGTTCCTAGCGAACTCCTAAGTTTTCCTGGGCTTTTACGATTTTCGAAACTGCCAGAATGTATGCCGCGGTACGAAGATCAGTTTTGTAAGTTTTGGAAGTTTCTAGGACATTTTTGTAAGCGGATTTCATTTTTTTTGAAAGCTTTGCCTGGACTTCTGACGAGTCCCAGTAGTATCCGCTCTTGTTTTGAGACCATTCGAAGTAGCTGACCGTCACGCCACCGGCATTTGCCAGGATATCAGGAATAATGAGCGTATTATTTTTCAATAAAATCCTTTCAGCTTCAGGTGTGATCGGACCGTTTGCCAGCTCTAGAATCATTTTAGCCCGAATGCCATTCGCATTTTCCACCGTAATAGTATTTTCCAGAGCCGCTGGAATTAATATATCAACGTCAAGCGCCAGTAGCTCCTCGTGGCTTATTTCTTTTGCGCCGTTGAATCCGGCGATCGTTCCTTCCTCATTTTTCTTTGCCATCAGAAATGGCACATCGAAACCTTTTTCGTTGTACACAGCATTTTTGGAGTCGGAAAGCGCCACTATTTTGAAGTCATTGTTAGCATAATGCAGTATTTCCGCCACTCCTCCTCCGACATTGCCGATGCCATAAATGGCTACAGTAAGGGGTTTTTTTCTGTCCTTGAACCGATGCTTTATAACCTCTTCCAAAACATAAACTCCGCCCTGAGAGGTAGATGTGTCGCGATCAATCGAGCCGCCGTTTTCCACCGGTTTGCCGGTAAATGCCGCCGGAGTTTTCTGGCCGGCGAGTATGGAATATTCATCCATCATCCATGCCATTATCTGAGGGTTGGTATAGGCATCTGGCGCGGGAATATCTGTATCCGGACCGATAATCGGGTAAAATTGGCGAACAAACCCTCGAGACAGACGCTCGAGTTCTCCGGGAGACAATTCCTTGACATCAACCGTCACCCCGCCCTTTGCGCCGCCGTAAGGCACGTCCAAAACGCCGGTTTTGACACTCATCCAGAAAGCAAGCGCCTTCACTTCGTCAAGATCAACGTTCGGATGGAAACGAATCCCGCCTTTGTATGGCCCGCGGGCATTGTTGTGCTGCACCCGATAACCCTGGAATACCCGAGTTTCGCCGTTGTCCATTTTCACGGGAATGCTCGCAAGCATAGTTTTCTGCGGCTCGCGGATAATGTTTAGAGCATCGCTTTCTACCTGCAAAATGTCACATGCTTTTTCTAGCTGATTTAGGGCGTTTTGAAAAGGAGTTTCCCTTTCCATCTCTTTTATCGTCATAAGAAATATTTTAATCTAAAATCCGAGATTTAAAAAGTGTTTTGCGGGAGTTTGCGGGTTGAACCCGCAAGCTCAAGTGAGAATTCATTAAAAAGTAAAGAAAAAGGACCGTCTGGGGGAACGGTCTCAGGGTTATTAGGAGTGTTTTCTTACTGCTCCCCAAAGCAGTATCTTTCAGAAACCCGAGAAACCTCCTCGTTGTACGAGAATACCATCAAGTTTATTGATTAACTTATCCCGCTTCCGGATCTGTCTCCTTATCTCCAGGATGCCACCAAAGGCACAAGTTATGGCAAGAATGACTGAACCAACTGCGGCAATGGCTCCGATATCATTAAGCTCTGGTCGCGGAAACGACACCCGCATGAAAACCACTGCCACAATCGTTACAATCAAGAATGCTAATGCCAGCAGAAATGATACTATACTAGCATTAAACTTCATGCTATCGGGATCGGAATAAACCGATTTTGTCTCAACCATCTGACTTACCTCCGTTTCAGAGTTTAAAGAAATTAACAGAACCCGGATCTTTGCCAGTGAAGGCCTTAACGAGAATCCTTGTGACTTGAGATCCAACGTTGAGGTATAGAAGGAACAGAGACGCCAGCAATGCTATTGGAAGCGTAACTGACCACATGATGATGATCCAGCTAATGTCCTCTTGAAGGATATCCCAAATTCCTGAGATAAAGTCGCGAAGAATAGCTGAGTTATCCAGAACAATAAGAGTGATAACCCCGATAACAAGATAGCCTATGATTGCACCTACTATATAAAACAGTATCAATTGAAACACCTCCCTTTTGTATGATAATGAACAAGCCACAATACCTCATGGCCCCGGTTTTTACGTCCCATGATTATATAGTTTTTGAGGTTGAAAGTAAATGAGACCCGGGATTCAGAACCTATTGGATCCGTCTCAAAGTTGCGCGACCTGTCCGTCCGTAATTTTAATGAAGGAGGATAGCAAAAGTTTGAGACAGTTTTTTATATGATGCACGTTCGAATAATCAAGGGTTTACGCGGTTCACTAAACTAGTCTAGTGTACTTTAGAATATAAACATTTTCTGGATTATTCTAGCAAATTGGCTTGAAAGCGGGCGATACGGGGCGTAAAATAGATTTAAATATGGCAAAAGATCCGATAGAAATGCATAAGGATTTAAGGGGCAAGATCGTCATCAGTTCGAAAATCGAGCTAAACGAGGAAACTCTTCCTATTGCCTACACTCCCGGAGTCGCAAAAGCCTCGGACGCGATCGCCAAAGATAAATCAGAAGTGAATAATCTGACTGGCAAATGGAACACCGTTCCCGTCGTGACAGATGGCAGCGCGGTCCTCGGGCTTGGAAATATCGGTCCGGAAGCGGCTCTGCCGGTTATGGAAGGAAAAGCGGCCATTTTCGCCCAATTTGCGGGGATAAATGCCGTACCAATCTGCCTCAACACCAAAGACACCGAGGAAATTATCAAAACGGTGAAATATTTAGCACCGTCCTTTGGCGGGATTAATCTAGAGGACATTTCGGCGCCCCGCTGTTTTGAAATTGAAAGAAGATTGACCGAGGAACTCGACATCCCCGTTTTCCACGATGACCAGCACGGAACGGCAATTGTGGTTTTGGCAGGACTCTTAAATTCCCTGAAAGTTATCGGCAAGGGCAAAAATGTGAAAATTGTAATCTCCGGAGCCGGCGCGGCCGGTATCGCCATCGCCAATATTCTTTTCCATTACGGATTTGAGAACCTCTGCCTCTGCGATTCCCAAGGCACAGTCACAAAAGACCGGGAAAACCTAAGCGACCACAAGAAAAAAATAGTTGAAAAAAGCGCTTCACCGTGCCAAAAAGGAAGCTGCAGCCTAGCGCTAAAAGGCGCCGATGTTTTAATCGGGGTGTCAAAGCCGGGGCAGTTTACAACTTCGGACATCAAAACCATGAGTGAAAATCCGATCGTTTTCGCGATGGCAAACCCCATCCCCGAAATAATGCCGGACGAGGCCAAAAAGGGCGGCGCAAGGGTGATAGCCACCGGCCGAAGCGACTTTCCCAATCAAATCAACAACGCCCTAGTTTTCCCCGGACTTTTCCGCGGACTGCTCGATAACGGGATCCAAAAAGTCACGATGGATATCAAGGTAGCCGTCGCCGAAGCCATTGCCGGAATGGTAGAAAATCCAACAGCAGAAAAAATTATCCCTTCAATATTTGAGAAAGGCCTCGTCCCAACGATCGCAAATGCGCTAAAAGGCTTTGATAAAATGGGGAGGGAGAAATGAATCCCGAAGGTGGCAATGGTGACTTTCCCATTAACGAAAGTGATTTCCAAAGACAGATGGGCAGAATCATGGAAACGGTACTCAAATACGGAGATTCAATCCAGGAAATGAGTGAGAGGCTTGCCGAAAACAAGCAACTTATTGCCTCTTTCAACTCCTCCGGTGCTAGCGACTCGGACATAAGAGAGCATTGGATTTTACGTAAAGAGACGAAACTGCTTGCGGATCTCATCGAAAGTTACAATTCTTTGCCAGATAACCAAAAGGCATCTATGGATGATTTCTTTAAGCAAGTTTCTAAAGAAGGGCATGAATCTTAAATTTTACCCCTTTTTCTGCTAAACTAGACCTCTATGAATTACTATATCTGGGTTTTGGGCTGCGCTATGAACAAGTCGGATGCAGAAAGAATCGCATCCGTTCTTTGTGATGCGGGGTATATCGAGACTAAGGTAGAATCTGAAGCTGACATCGTCATTACGGTAGCTTGCAGCGTCCGCCAGTCCGGTATCAACCGGATTTATGGAAAAATAAAAGAATGGGAAGACATCAGAAAAAAGAGGCCGCTAATAACGGCACTTTCCGGTTGCGTCCTCCCGAGCGACCGCAAAAAAATGGACAAGTTTTTCGATCTGATATTTGAAATCAATGAAATAAAAAAGTTAACCGGATTCCTCCCCTCTGTCGTCCCAAGCCTCTCACCTGTCATCCCCACCCTCTCACCTGTCATCCCAAGCGTAGCCGAGGGATCCCTTAAAAAACACAGAGAAAGGGATTTCTCCGCTCGTCGACCGGCAGCTGCCGGGTCGGTCGGCCTGCCTGCCAGCGAGGCAGGAATGACAAATCAAGGAGATTTCTTCAAAATCCACCCAAAATATAACTCCGATTTCCAAGCTTTTGTTCCCATCTCAACCGGATGCAACAACTTCTGCACCTACTGCGCCGTTCCCCATACCCGCGGGCGTGAAGTTTCAAGGCCGCTAGACGAAATCCTTGCCGAAATCCGACATCTGGTGTCGGACGGATATAAAGAAATAACTTTGCTCGGCCAGAACGTGAACTCATACGGTAACGATCTCACTTCCCCTGTCATCCCGAACGAAGCCGAGGGATCCCTTAAAAACAAACTCGGAGAAAGGGATTTCTCCGCTCGTTGCTCCGCGAAGTCGGTCGAAATGACAAACAGTTTTACTAAATTGCTCAAAAAAATTGACGAAATCCCCGGCGACTGGCGCGCTTACTTCTATTCCAACCATCCAAAAGACATGTCAGATGAGCTAATCAATACCTTAGCGAAATTAAAACATTTCCCTCACTACATTCACCTGCCCATTCAGTCCGGCAGCGATAGAATATTGAAAGCCATGAACCGGCACTACACACAAAAAAACTACATCGGTTTAGTTAATAAAATCAAAAAAGCCATGCCGGAGGTTGCCATCACCACAGACATCATCGTCGGCTTCCCCGGCGAAACGGAAAAAGATTTTAGCCAAACCGAAAAAATAATGGAAAAGGTGGAGTTTTCAATGCCCTTCATTGCCAGATACTCTCCCCGACCCGGAACAAAGGCCGCAAAAATGAAAGATGATGTATCAAGGATAGAAAAAGAAAGGCGCCGGCAGGAACTGACCAACCTTCAGAAAGAAATTTTGGAGAAGGAAAATAAAAAACTGGCCGGTAAAACTCTCCGGGTTCTCATTGATTCAAAGAAGAATGACAAATACTACGGCCGGACCGACAGCTACAAAGTGGTTGAAATCGTGTTGCATAATGAGGTTCAACGTCCCGTGAAGTCGAACCTCACGGCAAAAAATAAAAAACAAACCAGCCTCTTGGGCCAGTTTGTAAAAGTTAAAATTATCGAGTCGGGCGCCTGGAAACTAAAAGGAGAAATCAGCTAGTTCCCGTGGCTGCTTTCCTGTCCCGAGACGTCACTTGGAGCTTCAGTTGAATACTTTGTGCCATCTGAAACTGTCGCGTCAGTAACATTGCCGCCCTCTCCAATATGGACTTCCTGGCTCATTTTGATTTGCTTATCCGTAAAAATAGCTGGCGCATTTTCCGCATCTTTCTGTTTGTCTACTTCCTCCTGCCTATTTAATCCTGTATGAATGGCTATAAACGAGCCTGCAGCAATTATGGGAGTGAGCAAAAACGCCATCCTCCTTCTCTTTTTTATGCTCTCGTTTCTTCGGGTAGCCCGATCTCTCGCCTGTTGCCTCCTCAATGCGTCGTCCTGCTCCGCGATTTGCCTGCCCTCTTTCTCGATAGGAGTTTCTACGGGCGGATTAAATGTGGAACGGATTTCCCTTATTTGGGCTGCTTCTGCGGCATTGGTATCAACTACTGGCAGTTCGCCCACGCCGGACTCTACAAATTTTTCTACTCTTTCTTTATGTTTTTGAGGCGATCGAGCCGTGTTTTCAATCGGAACTTCTAGACCGCCTTCGCCATTTATATTTCCCATATCACTTTACCTTTCTTAGTTTCCCTTATTTTATGTGATTTCTCTGATATAATCAAACAGAAGTTATGAAGTTATTAAGTTATTAGTTTCCGCCAAAGGCGGACAGGCATAAGTTGCTAAGTTAAATGGAAAGTCCAATTATAGTCATAACCGGTCCGACCGCCAGCGGCAAAACCGCTATCTCTGTAGAAATGGCAAAAAAGTTTGGCGGTGAAATCATAAATGCCGACTCCCGAAGCATTTACAAAGAAATGGATCTGGGAACCGGCAAACCGACGATGACAGAGCGCGAAGGCATCCCCCACCACCTCTTTGACGTGGTTAGCCCGAATGAACAGTTTTCTGTTGCTGAATATAAAAAAATGGCAGAGGAGAAAATTGCGGAAATCAGAAGCCGTGGGAACGTTCCCATCATTGCCGGCGGAACTATGATGTACATCGATGCGGTTGTCTACGATTATGAGATGTCTGATGCCAAACCGGACTCAATGCTCAGAAATAAGCTCGCTCAAAAATCAACTGAGGAAATTTTTGCAGAGCTTGAAAAGAATGATCCGGAAACAGCCGTGTCAATCGACGCTCGCAACCGCCATCGGCTGATAAGGGCTTTGGAGGTTTTTTACGAAACCGGAAAGCCTGCGGCAAATGGAAAAAGGAAAGCAAAACTACCCACAAATGTTTTATATCTGGCCATCGACCGTGACCGCGAAGAATTGTACGCAATAATAAACAGGCGTGTCAAAAAGTGGATGGCGGAAGATTTTGTCGACGAAGTGAAAAATCTGCTCAAAAAGTATTCTTTAGATGATCCGGGTATGTCAGGCATCGGCTACAAGCAAGTCGGGCTCTATCTGAAAGGCGACATTACTCTCGAGGAAGCCACCGATAAATTTCAGCAAGGCGATCGCAACCTAGCCAAACGCCAGCTTACCTGGCTCCGCCGGAATAAAGACGTGGTCTGGATCAAAGATAAAAAAGAAGCTGAGGATAAAATTAAAAAATTTTTAATCTAAATCTGCTTGTTTACTTTTAGATATCGAGGTTCAAACTGCACTTCAGATTCGTAAGGATTAAAGTCTTTCAGGATAGCACCCCTTCTAACATCCACCTGCAAAATACCGATTTCTTCGGGTTTTATTTTGAGAAGATTTGGAACAGCTCTGACTGCCTCAGAGAAATTTTCTCCATCAGGAGCCATGAAATGAGACGTCATTTTTGCCCTGTTGTAATCTTCCTTACCAACCGATTTATCCCCCCAAGTTTCATCTAAAAAGGAACAAAGCTTGTACATTTCATACATATTGAGTTGATTTTTTAAATCATATTCATCCCCAACACCAACGAGTTTCTTATCAACTTGAATTTTCTCGTCTAAACGGACCCCTAACAACTTAAGAGCTTCTTGAGTCTCCCTATCACTCAATAGTCTATCGACTTCTTTATCGGGCCTCCCCTCCGTTGTTAGAAACTTATGGCTCAAATACCCCACCTCAAAAGATTTATCCTCCTCGGTCATTTCATCCATCTTAAACAGTTTCCAAAACTTATCGACTACCTCACTCGCCCTTAAATCCCCTCTTACCGCCTGAGCAAAAATTTTAAGTCCATTCTCGATAAAATAAGCCTTTTCTTTACTATAAGTTAGAGAAACTGTATCCCCTGGCGCACCTCCCAACCCTACGACTGCTCCATTTAAATCTTGTCTAGATTTCAATCCTTCTTCTAAAATCTGAGACATAGCAGTTGTAACATGATAAAGTCCCAGGGGTTTTTCTGAAATGTTTTTTAATTGAGGCAGAACATCTCTAGCATCAGATGTATATTCAGTGTCTATCTCAAATTTTTGTGAGAATTCACTATTTTCATTCATATTGTTATCATAGCAAAACTTTGTCTAAATATCATTACTACACTAGTCATGATTCAGTGATTAAGCGTTACACTAATACATATTAGTGTAACGAAGTAATGCTCATCTGGTAAATACGGTCGAATTCAGAATGGTATATTGTTGTGTTAAAATAGAATTATGAAAAAGATTTTTGCAATTTTTGTCGCCAAACAGACGGGGTTTTGGTCCCGGATTTTTGGCCGTGGAGGCGGCGCTGCACTGCCGGGATTGCTTGCAATGAAAATTTATCCCGAAATCGTGAAGGAACTGACTAAAAATCTGGAAAAAGGCGTGATACTAGTCACGGGAACAAACGGCAAGACAACAACCTCAAAGATGATCGTGGAAATCCTGGAAGCAAGCGGGCTGAAAGTCCTTTCAAACTCCGGTGGATCTAATCTGACTCGCGGAATTGCCTCCGAACTCGCAAGCAAATCGAACATTTTCGGTAAAATTAAAGAAGAAATCGGCGTTTATGAGGTCGATGAGGCGACGATGCCAGAGATAATTAATAATTTACAATTTACAATTCAAAATGGACTGGATTCCCTGCCTCGCCGGCAGGCAGGCCGCCGGAGTTTATCCTCCGAAGTCTGGATTCCCGCCTCCGCGGGAATGACAAAGGAGGACGGGAATGACAGCAGGCAAAGGGATTCCTCCGCTCAGCACTCCGTGGAGTCGGTCGGAACGACCCACGCACCATTTCAAGGTGCGGGGCAGGCAAAGGAAGGCGGGAATGATAACCTTACCAAAGCTATTGTGATTACAAATATTTTCCGTGATCAGCTCGACCGCTATGGCGAGGTTGATAAAACGGCGGCAATAATTGAAGAAGCTATCAAAAATGCGCCGGGTGCTAAGCTCATTTTAAACGCAGACGATCCCATGGTTGCATCACTCGGCCTTCCGTCTGTCATTTCGAGTGAAACCGAGGAAACCCTTGAAAAAAATAAAAAAAGGGATTCCTCCGCTCGTCGCTTCGCGAAGTCGGTCGGAATGACAAATAGCCAAAGGCAAAAAATTGTGCTTTATTTCGGCATCGAAGACCCGAGAATTTCTGCAGGCTCGGAACTTGCCATCGACTCCAAAGACTGCCTTGTTTGCGGAAACGAATTAAATTATTCAAAAAGATACTACGGCCATGTCGGAATATACGAGTGTCCGAAGTGCGGATTTACCCGCCCAAATCCGAAAATATCAGCAAAAGACATCAAACTAAATGCCGAGAATATTTCTACAAAAATCACAATCAAAAGAGAAAGTTTTGAACTAAAACTTCCAATGGTCGGACTCTATAACATTTACAACGCACTTGCCGCGACGGCGGTCGCCTCTTTTTTGGACATAAAAAGCATTACGATCGCCAAAACCCTCTCGCACCTGAAGCCGGCATTTGGCAGAATGGAAAGCTTTGAGAAAGACGGGAAAAAAGCCGTTATCCATCTGGTAAAGAATCCGACCGGTTTCAATCAAGTCGTTGAGGCTATTTCTTCCACCCGCAAGCCGAAAACAGCACTCCTGATTTTGAATGATAACTTCGCCGACGGCACCGACATTTCCTGGATTTGGGACTCGGAATATGAAATTTTCAAAAATTACTTTTCAAATATTATTGTCAGTGGTATCAGAAGCGAGGATTTAAGACTTCGCCTGAAATACGCCGATGTTTCCTCGCGGATCATCACGGTCAAAAAAGACATTGGGGAAGCACTGGAAGCGGCCATTAAAAAAACGGGGCCAGATGAGAAGCTCTACATTCTGCCGACCTACACCGCGATGCTTGAGCTTCGAAATATACTGGTCAAAGAAAAAATATTAGATAATTACTGGACATAATATGCAAAGTTTAACCATTTATCATATGTATCCCGACGCCATGAACTTATACGGCGACCTTGGCAATGTTATCACGCTCAAAAGGCGGATGCTTGAGCGCGGCATAAGCGTGGACATAGTAAATGTCGGGCGCGGCAGCAGGGCTGATTTCTCGAGAGCCGACATTGTATTTTTGGGTGGCGGCCAGGACAGAGGCCAGAAAATCATCGCCGAAGATCTGGCGAAAAAAGGACCGGCAATCAAAAAAGAAGTCGAAAGAGGACTAGTAGCCTTAACCATTTGCGGCGGTTTCCAGCTCTTTGGCAAGTATTTCAAAACCAAAGAAGGAGAAATGCTTGAAGGAATTTCCGTTTTTGACGCATACACTGTCGGCAGCGATAAGCGATGTATCGGAAATGTTGTTTTGGATATCGAGGATGAGGCAAAAAAATGGAAATCGTCTCTAAATACACTGGTTGGATTTGAAAATCACAGCGGGCTTACATATTTGGAGGGCAAAACAAAGCCGCTCGGCAAGGTCAAAATCGGATATGGCAACACCAGTGACAAAAAGTACGAAGGCGCAGTTTATAATAATTGCTACGGCACCTATCTCCACGGTCCGGTTCTGCCCAAAAATCCTCACTTCGCCGACCATTTAATCCAAATGGCGATCAATCGAAAATACGGCAGCTGGGCAAGAATGAAAAAAATAGATGACGAAATAGAACTCTCGGCGCACAAAGCCGCCATCCTTCGCGCCAAATCCGCCAAAACAGTGCATATATAATTCTCGTCATTCTGGCTTGCCTGCCCGTTCCGAATTTTTCAATGGGGGAGGGTCCAGAATCCTTACCTCAATTTAAGACTCGATATAATCTCTTTTAATGAGCATAAATATTCATAATAAGCCGAAATCCCCGAGGGGATTTCTCGGGGATAGTAACGCCGCAGAAGCTACGGCTTTTGTCCGGGTTTATCAGCTTCAGTTGCCGGTTTTGGTCTCTCGTCGCCGCCCTTTAGTGCAAGGTTGGCAATAAATGCAACCTTTTTCGCTTCTTCCGGATTCTTCAGGTCACATAGCTCGCGGCGGTACAGCTCTCTCGGATTTTTTGGCATCAGGCCTCCTTCCTGATTGTCTCCAGATACCTCTTGGTAAAGCCGATAACATCAAATCGGATGAACAGGTTGGGGTCGAAAAGTTTCTCCTGGTTGAGCCCGGGACGAGAAAGAAACTTTATTTGTTTCTCTGGCGGCTCGTCCGAGTTATACTCTTCCAGACAGGCTTCCAGAGAATCTTCGAACCTTTCCCATCCCCACAGCTCCAGAATTCGCCATTTCTCTTCGCAATCGAGGCAAAGCAGCCAGATTTGGCAGAAGTAATCGTTGTTTGAGAACTCTATGTCGCCCTCTTCGTAGAAGTAGGCGTGATAGATGTCTCCCTCGCCTATTACCCCATTGCATTCGTCGCAAACACAGGGAGTATCTGCCGTTGTTGCTTCGATCATCTGGAGATCTTCGTGGATTCTACTAAGGCTGACCCCTTCATGGATTTTAGTCAATCTAGTCAAATGTCCTCACCCTTTCGGTGGTCTAGTAACGAGCGCAAAAGAAGGAGTAAAGCTTTGCCCTCCTTCTGTCACTGTCATATTATCACAACCAAGACCATTGCTCAACATGATTTTTGGACTGATTTTTGGACAAGCCGTGAACGCAACACATTTTGGAACTTTAAATTTGGGATTTGGGCATTGATTAGAAATTAGAAATTCGGATTTAGAAATTAAATTTGATCTTTTAGAATTTTGTCTACTTGTTTTAGGTTTTTCTTTTGCTCTACAATAGTCCTTATGCTATCAAAAGTAAAATCAGCGGCAGTCATTGGGCTTGATTGCGAAGAAATAGACGTCGAGGTCGACCTTTCAAACGGTCTTCCCTGTTTTAACATTGTCGGACTTCCGGACAAAGCGGTTGAGGAGGCTAAGGAGAGGGTCAAAAGCGCTATCAAAAATTCCGGGGCGCAGTTTCCCCAAAAAAGAATCACCGTAAATCTGGCGCCGGCGAACATTAAGAAAGCGGGGCCTTCCTTTGATCT
The DNA here is from genome assembly GCA_021794535.1 of bacterium. Lineage (GTDB taxonomy): Bacteria > Patescibacteriota > CPR2 > UBA1875 > JAJYID01 > JAJYQQ01. The sequence continues at coordinate 4,857 of JAJYQQ010000035.1, read as the reverse complement.
GCCGATCGCTCTCGGGATTTTGCTCGCTTCCGAACAAATTATTTTTGATTGTGAAAACTCAGTAGTTATCGGCGAACTTTCGCTCGGCGGAAAGCTAAGAAAGGTAAATGGGGTGCTTCCCGTTTCAATAATGGCGAAACAAAAAGATTACAAGCAGCTTTTTGTCCCAAAAATGAATGCCAAGGAAGCGGTGATCGTCAAGGGGACGGAAATAATCCCGGCCGATACCTTAAAAAACCTGATTTTGCATTTCCGGGGTGAGAAAGATATCGCTAAAGAAAAAGATTTTGAGATCGATTTTTCAGAAACCGAGGACACATTCTTAGATATGGCTCAGGTCAAGGGCCAGGAACACGCCAAAAGAGCTTTGGAAATAGCGGCAGCTGGCGGACACAATATCCTGATGAGCGGCCCTCCGGGATCCGGCAAAACTCTGCTCGCAAAAACTTTAACCACTATTTTGCCGGCTTTAACATTTGACGAGGCGCTCGAAATATCCAAGATCTACTCGATAACCGGAATATTGCCGAAAGATAAGGCCTTGATTACAAATCGGCCGTTTCGAAATCCGCACCACACCGCCTCAAATATCGCCCTTGTCGGCGGCGGACAGTGGCCGAAACCGGGCGAAATATCCCTTGCCCACCGAGGCGTCCTTTTCCTCGATGAACTGCCGGAATTTCCAAGGTTTGTTGTCGAAATGCTGCGCCAACCTCTCGAAGACGGAACGGTTACTATTTCCCGAGCCAACGGTTCTCTCACCTTTCCGGCAAAATTCATATTTGTCGCCGCCCAGAACCCTTGCCCGTGCGGATTTCTAAACGATCCCGTCAAAAACTGCTCCTGTTCACCTTATCAAATTTTAAAATATCAAAAGAAAATTTCCGGACCGATTCTGGACAGAATTGACTTGCATATCGAAGTTCCAAGAGTGGAACACGAAAAATTATTATCTGACAAAAAAGCGGAAAGTTCCGAGAAAATTAAAGAAAGAGTCGAAAAAGCCAGGAAATTACAGCTAAATCGGTTTAAAGGAAGTGAGAAAATCACAAATTCGGAGATGGATTCACGTGACCTGAAAACATTCTGCCTCCTTGACAAGGAATCAGCTGAACTCCTAAAATCCGCTATCGAAAAGCTTTATTTATCCGCTCGTTCATATTCAAAAGTCCTAAAACTGGCAAGGACAATAGCCGATCTGGAAGCAAGCATAGACATTAAGCCAAACCACATCGCCGAAGCCCTTCAGTATCGGCCCAAGAGCTAATCGAATAACAATAACCAAGAAACCATTTATAAATAATTTTCAATTTTCATTTATTAATTTTCAGTGAATTTACAATGCAACAGTTATCAAACAAAAACGAATACACTTTGGAGGAACGAACAGCTGTTTTCGGTGAAAAAATTATCAGTTTCTGCAAATCTATATCTGAAAATACGATAACAAAACCACTTATCAGCCAACTGATTCGTTCGGGTACAAGTATCGGCACAAATTATATGGAAGCAAACGGAGCAAGCTCAAAAAAGGACTTTAGAAATAAGATTTTCATTTGCAAAAAGGAGTCACAAGAAAGCAAACATTGGTTAAGAATAGTTGCCAAATGCCAACCCGAAAGAAAAGAGGAAATAAAAGATCTTTGGCGAGAAACTCAGGAACTAACAATGATTTTCTAAAAAATTGTTTCAACCCTGAAAACAAAGAGGAAAATTGAGGACTGAAAATTTAATGAAAAATGAAAAATGAAAATTCAGCCCGAGATTCTTCTGCATCTTTTTAGTAGAGCCCCTTCAAGCCAAATATTGACAAGACGGGATCAAGCAGGCTAGTTCTTGCAACCAAAAAATAGATAACAAATAGCACTATAAAAAAACCGGCCAAAAACATCAAATTTTTTCTTAGCTCTTTTTTAAACTGAACACCTGACTCTTCATCTGCGGCGCTTTCCGATACGCCCCGAATATTGCCGGCCGCCTTCGTCCGACTGGAAATAACTTGCCCGTATTTTAGATTTCTCTTCTTGGGAACTTTTTTCTTTTTTGCCATATCAAAATTATATTTTATAGCAGGGCGCTTTACAAGATAAGTCTTGTGGCAATGCTTTTTGCAAGGTATAATACTCATACATTTGAAGCGGGAGACCCTAGAATAGATATTAATTTGATTATCATCGCCGGAGTTATCTTTGTCCTTGCCTTGTGGCTAGGTTTTTTGACTTTTCGCCAGAACAAGCTGTACAAACGCCTTGGCGAATTCTTCGACACTGAGAAAAACGGTGATGTTTACGAGATCCTGAATGCCTACCTGAAAGATGCGAAAGAAGTCGAAAACTATGCAAAAAAACTAGAGATTGAGATGGTGAAGATAAGCCGAAAGATGCAACAAAGCCTCCAAAAAATCGGCTTCATCAGATACAATCCCTTCGGTAAAAACGACACTGGCGGGAACCAAAGTTTTTCTGTCGCCCTCCTAAACAACGAAGATAATGGCTTTGTTTTAACAAGTATGCATGCGAGGGAAGGCACTAGAGTTTACGCCAAATCAGTCGAAGGCGGCAACTCCGTAAACACCCTTAGCAACGAAGAAAAAGAAGCAATAAAAAAAGCAGTTAACAATAAATAAGGAGTTAAAATGTTTGAAAAGAAAGACGATTTTGCATCTGCTGATAACCATAGTGCGGAAACTATTGTCGGTTCATCGGTCAAACTGAAGGGAAACTTAAAAAGCGACGGCGACATCAATATTAACGGGAGCGTTTCTGGCGACATTAGAACCAAAGCAAGCGTCCAGATCGGCGGTAGCGCAAGCGTTGTGGCGAGCATCAAAGCAAAGGATGTCTACGTTTCCGGAGTGGTCCAGGGAAATATCGAGGCTAAGGACACTCTTCAGATATCAGAAACCGGCAAGGTTTACGGCGACATCCAGGCTGGGGTCTTGGTTGTTTCTCCGGGAGCGATCTTCACGGGAAAATGCGCCATGCCTGAAACAAAGAAGGAAATTGATATTGAGCCTCTCATGGAAATCGAGGAAGAAAATCCGGAAAAAGAAAAAAGCGGCAAGAAATAATTTATAAAAGTCAATTTTGAATTTTGACTTTTTCATTTTGAATTAACATTATGTACTATTATATTTTAAATCCCGCTTCCGGAGGCGGGCGAATTAACAAAATCCAGGATCGGCTGAAAGCTCGGCTCAAAGAGCTCGGCATCGCCGGCGAGTTTGTGAAAAGTATCGGAGAAGGAGATGTAACCAAGCTCACTCAGCTCGGCATCAGGAAGGGCTATAAAACTATTGTCGCTGTCGGCGGGACTGGTACTATAAATGAGGTCATAAATGGCATCGGCAAAAGCGACATCGCTGTTGGCATCATACCCATCGGCCGCCAAAACGACCTGGCGCATTCGCTTGGCATTTTGGATTGGCAAACCGCCTGCAATATTCTGGCCGCCCGAAAGATAGACATTCTGGATGTCGGAAGAGTGGGGAAAAAGTTTTTTATAACGAGCGTTAATATCGGCTTTGGCGCAGAGATTACCTCTCAAAGACCGCAAGAAGACTCCCTTTTACATAAAACTAAATATTACCGGCATGCCTTCTCCTGGTCATCAAAGTTCAAGCCGCAAAAGGCAATATTGAACTTTAATGACGACTTTATAGCCGAGACTGACTTTTTCAATATTCAGATTTCAAACGCCAGATTTTCTGAGAACCAACCTGTTGATACCAAATCAAATCTTCTGGATATCTTAATCACGGGCAAAATGTCCGGTTTAAATTCTTTGAAATATATCATGGATCCCGAGAAGTTAAAACCCCAAAAACGGCCGGACATTTCCCTTTTCAGGGCCAAAAGGATCGCCATAAATACACAAAAGCCTCTCGATGTCGCCATTGACGGCTCTATCGCCTGCAAGACCCCCATAGTATGCGAGATATCAAAAAGGAAGTTGAAACTGATTGTCGCCCGCAAAAAAGCTCCGGCAAAAACAGAACCGAAGCCCAAAACAACCAAAAAATAGGTAAATTAGGGTCCGCCAAGAGTAAACTGACTTGCCGAACAAAGTAAGCGGGAAAAAATTTTCTTATAACCTTAGGCTGCATTTACTTTACTAATTTAGTTTAGTAAAGTAACCTGCCTAATTTTATTGATAGAAAAACAAAATACCATAAACTAAACTACATTAGTTTAGTTTATGGTTTTGATTTGCGCCGTATTGGCCGGCTGTTTTTTAAATCCCACACCTGGTGTGGGATTTGGTGGGATTTGGGGTAAATACCAGTTCAGCCAAAGAAAAAAGACGCCGTTTCCGGCGCCTATGCTAATTGTTGCTTATACTATAGTTTGAAGCTTAGATGCTTCAGACCTTAGGTATTAACCGATAGACTGGGAACCACCCATGGCGCAAACTGCTTGGCCAATAGGATCGTTCAGAATCCTGGAGATGATGTCGCGATCACTGTATTGGTGGCTCTGATAACGCTGGAGGGTTTGATAGACTAACGTTACCACCCCCTGAAGGTCATCAGGAGCATTTGATCCATCCTGATTAATGCCAAGGGTCATCATTTTCCCGGCCATAAGCGCCAAGCTTTCAGGGCTTTCCATCAGGTCTACGCATTGTACATTCCTGAGTAGCTCCCAGAATGAATCGGCTGAAGCTTCTTCGAGTGCTTAAGTAAGAAGACTGCGGTTCACTCGTATCGATATCTCATCCCTGACGAGCTGGTCGAACAAACGTTCTAGCAGTTTCATCGGATTACACCTCCTTCATCCAATTTGAGGCGACGAGTAGTACACCGTCGGCCAGTTGTTCGGGTTCTCAGCATTCACGACCTTCAAGACCAAGATCGGA
>JAJYQQ010000049.1 GCA_021794535.1 bacterium | reverse complement strand
GATCTTCTTACCTTTAAGGCCATTCCTGTCTTTAAAACAAAGGGTCGGTATATTATATTTAAGAGAAAAAACTGTCTCGAAATACAGTGCCTCATCCAAAGTCTCGCAAGCCTTAATCCCAACAATCCTGTCGGCGCCCCTCTCGAACTTCAGCCTTTGTTTGAGATTATTGGTAATGCCAATGCGCCAACCCAGTTTTTTGTCTTCCATCAGATATACATAAGTTAATGTCCCGTGCGGTTTACTCGAAAGATAGCAGAACATTTTATGATTTGACGTTACAGTAACTTCTTTACCTGATTTTGTTTTGAAGGTTATAAGTCTCGCTTTTTTCTTCTTTTTAAACGTTTGAGCTACCCTTGAAATCCCGACATGCCCTTTGCCAATCCCCGTCAGTACAAAATCTCCAACCTTTACATTGCGAATTTCTTTTGTACCGCTTGGAGTCTGTACTAAGGCATGACCGGGCAAGCATTGATCATCATCACCAACCACAGTAATATTCCCGCCGCCACTCTCCGCCTGCCCCGCACCCTGAAACGGTGCGTGGGTCATTCTGGCTTGCTTGTCCGTTCCGTAGCTCTTAGCGAAGGAGAGTCCGGAATCTTTTCCGCTCCTACTCTCTGTCATTCCGACCGACTTCGTGGAGTGACGAGCGGAGGAATCCCTTTCTTCTGAATTTCCCGCTTGCCCCGCACCTTGAAATGGTGCGTGGGTCAACAACTTCAGCAGTTCATTCTGAGCATAGTTCGTATCCTGAAACTCGTCGACCAAAATGTATTTGAACTGATTTTGGTACTTTTCCAAAACTTTCGGCGAGCCCTGAAACAAATTTATCACCATATTTATTTGGTCGCCGAAGTCCAGATTTCCCGCCTCCGCCATCAGCTCCTGATATCTTTCATAAGTTCTTGCGATTTCCAGTGTTTTCTCGGCTTCGGCAATATCACCGTTTCTGTCATTCCCGCCCTCCTTCACAAAGCTTCGGGCGGATAAACTCCGGCGGCCTGCCTGCCGGCGAGGCAAGGAATCCAGTCCCTTTTGAATTTTAGAATTTGAATTTTGATTGGAAATTGGAAATTGGAAATTGGAAATTTCACCACGGGATCCCTCGACTTGCGCTCGGGATGACGGAGGGGCAGATTTTGCCGATTTTAGCTTCCTATCCGCATATTCCAAATATTCCGCCGGCGATATCATTTCATCTTTAAGTTTTGAAAAATGCCCCAGAAGCGCGTCAATGTGTTTGGTAGGATTCCCGAGCGGCGAAAAATACTTTAAATCGAATGCTGCCAGATTGTCCTGCATGAAAATAATCTGTTCCGGCTTGGACAAAACCCGAAAATCCGTAGTTAAACCCAGGTCGAGGGCATGGTCGCGCAAAATGCGGTCGCCGAAAGCGTGGAAAGTAGAAATCCAAGTGTCAACAAAACCATACGGTACCAGCTCATCGACTCGTTCCTCCATTTCTGCGGCTGCCTTATCGGTAAAAGTCAGTGCCAAAATTTCACTCGGCAACGCCAATTTTTTCGCAATTAAGTACGCGATCCGGCGCGTAATCACAGTCGTTTTTCCCGTCCCTGCCCCGGCGACAATTAAAAGCGGACCTCCGTCATGAGTGACCGCCTCCTTTTGCTCTTTATTTAAACCTGCAAGCAAGTCTTCCATGAACTAATAATACCACGAGCCAAAAATGAATCCAGTAGACAAAGGGAAAGACCCGCGATACTTCTACCGCGGGCCAATTATAGTTGGTGCTCCTCTTATTTCTTGTTTGCCATCGTAATAACTTCTGATTCGTGGATACTTGCCCGTATTTCGTTTATCAACTTTGTCTCAAGACGCGCAAATACAATGGCTTCCTGGTGCTCTCTGCCATGAAACTCCATGTCATGGCGCACCTTTTTGATACAGCTATCTTTGAATTCCTTCCCGGTTTGGCGTACGGGCTTGTCTATCTTATAGCAGTCCGGACCGCTGATGGAGTTATTAAGGCAGCCTTCCAGGAATGTCTTGAGATTTTCCATCCGCATAGTCGACGTCTTCCATGCCTGTAATTTGTCAAGAATTTCTTCATTGCGTTTTTTGAGAACATTTCTTTTTGCCGACTGCTCTTTGTACCACTTCATGTTTCTCCGATAATCCTTTTCTGCCTCCTCATCGGCTTCTTCATCATCCCACTCCCAGACCTCGGCAAATCTCTCTCTTGCCTTCATCAGTGCCTCATAGTTATGCCGGCTCGGTTTGATTTTTTGGGGTATGGGTAACTTCGTTTCCGGATTGATGTATTGCCTCATAAAACCATGAATGATGAAATCCTCCAAAGTGGTATCTTTATTTTCAAGCATTTGCGTATAGGCGTTGGACATTGCTCAGCTCCTTTTCCGTTTTGTCAAGGTCTAAAAACCATAACATTAATGGCTATCTGCGTCAACTCTTCCTTGCACTCTTTCTCAAATAATGCTATATTCTACTCATAAAAATCTTTTGAGATGAGTAAAAAACTAGCCCTTCGGGCAGCCAAGCTTTCGAGTGAAGCGCAAAAGTTAAAAACATCGAGCAACGTTTGCATTGCATACGAGCATCAGCCCAAAGATCCGGAAGAGAGGCGCCACGGGGTTCTTTTCGCTGTTATCGACCTAAACGGCAACCCAAAAAATTTAGAGGATTTGATAGAGCTTATCATCGATACCTTTCACGGAGAATACTACCAGGACCTAGACCGGGAACCGCTTGAAAGTTTTGAAAATGCACTGGCAAAGATAAATGAAGAACTGGGCGACTATACCTCAAGTGGCCACACCTCCTGGATGGGCAAACTAAATGCCATTTTGGCTGTTTTTGCCAACGACACTATCCATATCAGCCAGGCTGGCAAAGCCGAGGCTTACCTTTACAGGAGCGGCAAAGAAAGCCATATCACAGACGACTTAGCCGGCGACAGCGTCAATCCGCTTAGAACTTTTGTGAATATCACAAGCGGCGAGCTTACGGAAGGCGACAAGATAGCCATCCTTTCTTCCGGCATCCTCGTTTCCTGCTCTCCGGCGGAACTCTCGGAATTTGTCACAAAGTATCAGTCAAAAGTAGCCATAAACCATTTGGCGGATTTAATAGAGGGGGTTGGCGGATCATACGGACAAAATGCGGCAATTTTAATCGATTTTCTCTCCCCTGAAGCTTTGGCGAACGAAACTCTGGACGACGAACCGGACGAAGTTTGGCTGCAAGGGACGACAAAGAAAGAAATTTTAGCCGAACAGACCGGCAGCATCCTGCAAAAAGTATTTAAATATCTAAGGCTGGCATCGCTTGCTTTGGGGGAATTCTACACCAACACCCTCTCGCCAAAGGTGATTGCCGCTTATAAGCTTCTGGCTGCAAAATCCGGAGAAATGTACAAAAACCATGCCGGCAAAGGCAAGACAAAGCATCCGGTGCTAATGGACACCGAGGAAGAAATCGATGGATTTGAACGCGAAGAGGTGCCCGAGGAAAGCCTTGGCTCCGATATGCCGGAAACGGAAGAGGCCCCGGCCGAAGAGGAAGAAGATAGCCTAAAAAAGCCCTCGTATAAATCGGAAATTAGAATAAAGGAAAGCGACGAATCGCCGAACAAGGCCCGCCTGGCAAAAACAAAGAATACTATTTTGAACAATTTGGGCGCGCTATATGGCTCCGCCACGAAGCTCGCAAACATTAAGAGTAGAAAAAAGAAACTGCCCAAGCTTCCGCAGCTGAAAAAAAATCAGTATTTAATAATCGGCGTCATTGTGATTTTAATATTCATTCCGTCGGCATTTTTAACCTACCGCGGGCGGGTTGACGCAAAAAACAAGAAAGATGCCCAGGCAAAGCTGCGGGAGGTTGACTCGGACATAGCCCAGGCCAATGCCCTCGCGGGGCAAACTCAGAAGCAAAAGGCCGTCAGTTTGTTAGCTGGCGCCAGAAAACTCGCCGAAAGCGTCGCAAACGGCAAATATTTGGCAAGTGATGGCAAGCAAGAAGTTCAAAAGGTCGATGGTCAAATAGCATCCATAACCCAAACAATGCCCGCCAATGCGGCCACATTCGCCGACCTTAAGGGAACGCTAAATTCCGAACCAGTCGGCATATATGCGCTAGGGAACTATTTCTACGCTATCGCCAAAGACGGCAGTATGGCAAAAATAAATAAGGCTTCCGGAAAGGTTTCGGCTATCCAGCTTGACGGCAAGGTCAACGGGAATGTCGTAGCCGCCACAGCCATTTCCCAGTTGAAAACCATTGAAATATTGACAGACGAGCCCGGCGTTTATGAATTCTACACCGGCGACAACAGCATTACCGCGAAGTCCGCTTCCGGCGGCTGGGAAAAAGGCGTAGATATAGATTCCTATGGCACAAGCCTCTACATTCTCTCGGGCGATAAAAACCAAATATATAAGCACATAAAGACCGCTGGCGGATATGGCAAGGGTTATGCCTACCTGGCCGATAATGCAAGTCTGGCGAGCCCGCTTTCCATGAAAATCGACTCCGATATTTATGTGCTGGCAAATAGCGGCAGCATCTTGAAATACACCTCCGGCACAAAGCAGGACTTCAGTCTAAGCAACATACCCGTATCACTTAGCACGGCTAGCCTTCTTTACACCGATGCCGCAACCAAAGACATCCTGATCGGCTCGGCATCAGACAAATCTATTGTAATTATCGGCAAGGATGGCAGCTATCTTGGCAGATACACCTCGGATAAATTTAGCGATCTCAAAAATATCTACATCGACGGCAATACGATTTACGCCGTCACAAAAAGCCAAGTCCTAAGCTTTAATATTAAATAATGCCAGGCGTTTCAATTAAGCCAATCAGAACAGCAGACAAAGATTGGGTTAAAAAGATTACCAAACAAACCTTTGGCTCCAAGTTTGTTTATGATGCCGGAAGGAAGAAATTTCCCCATAAACTTCCCGGCTTCGTCGCATATGACAAGAATGAAAGGGTCGGACTCGTTACCTTTGAGATAATGAGCAAAGAGTGCGAAATAGTATCCATCGAAAGCCTGCGACCCGGAGAAGGTATCGGAAGTTTGCTCTTAAATAAAGTTCTCGAGACTGCCAGATCACATGGCTGCAAAAGGATTTGGCTTATCACAACAAACGACAATCTAAATGCCTTGAGGTTCTACCAAAATAGAGGTTTTGTTCTGAAAAAAATTTATCCGGGTGCCGTAACCAAAACCCGGGAAACTATCAAGCCGGAAATCCCACTAATCGGCGAGGGCGGCATTCCAATCCGAGACGAAATAGAGCTCGAGTATAGACTTTGAAAAAAGCAGGCATAACGCTAAACTCATAAGGCCGAAATCTCAATCACTTTACTAAACTACATTAGTAAAGTGAAATCCGGTACAGAACTATAATCTTAGCGAATTCTTTTTTCTCAAACGCTAAACTCGCAAACCGCTACGCTAATATAGCCAACCTGTTTTGCATATCTTTCGACTAATACTTTGACCGTTGCCATAACCTTGGTTTATCCTTGCAAGGGCCAGGCCCTTACAAGTTTGGATTTGCCTAGTTCTTGATTTCTTAAGTTCCTAGTTTACTAACTTACATTTTCTCCGGCATATCAATGCCAAGAAGTTGCATGCCATTTTTTATAACTTGGGCCGCCGCCGCCACCAGCGCCAAGCGAAATCCTTTTGCGTCCCCATCGGCTTTCAAAACCGGCAATTTATTATAAAAAGTATTAAAATCCTGGGCGAGTTCGTAAATAAATGTGGCAATGTTATTTGGCTGATATTCTGCTCCCGCCTTTTCGACCACTTCCGAGAATTGATAAAGCCGGCGCAATATATCTTCTTCTTCCGTTTCCAATTTCTGAATCCTAAATTTTGTGTTTTTCGTCTCGGATTTTCTCAAAATTGATTTTGCTCTGGCATAAGTGTACATGATGTAGGGCGCGCTATTTCCGTCAAGCGAGAGCATCTTGTCCCAGGTAAATGCGATGTCTGTTAAGCGATTGTGTGACAATATGGCATATTTCACTGCTCCGATTCCCACCATTTCGGCGACCTTTTCCTTGTCTGCCAATTCCGGATTTTTTTCTTCAATAATTTTCCCCGCCTTATCCTTGGCTTTTTCCAAAACATCCCACAGAAAAACGACTTTACCTTTTCTGGTACTCATCTTCCCTTCCGGAAATCTCATCGACCCAAACTTCACGTGAACCAGCTCTGCGCCATTTTGGAATCCGGCCTTTTCAGCAATTTTAAATGCTTGAGCCAAATGCAATCCTTGGGCATTTTCGACAACATACAATATTTTTACAGGCTTGAAATTTTCTGTTCTATACTTTATCGCTGCCAAATCTCTCGTCAGATAAAGCGTCGCCCCGTCCCCCTTTTGAATTAAGGCAGTCCTAAGGTCGTCTTGCTCCAGATCAACTATTTTTGCGCCTTCTTTGCCTGTTTCTAAAATGCCCTTCTTGTCTAAAATACTTATAACTTCGCCTGTTTTGTCATTGTAAAAAGCCTCGCCGTTATAATAGTCGAAACTGACATCAAGCCTTTTGTACACCTCGGCCAACTCTTCCAAACTTTCATCACGCATCCAATTCCAAAGCTCAGTGTTCTCCTTGTCGCCTTCTTCTAGTTTCCTAAACTCTTCCCTGGCCCTTTCTTCAAGGTCTGGATCTTTCTCTGCTTCTTCATGGAATCTGACATACAGCTTCAAAAGTTCGTTTATTGGATCCGTCTCGATTTCTTGTCTGTCTCCCCAGTTTTTGTATGCATAAATGGTTTTGCCAAACTGCGTCCCCCAGTCGCCGAGAAAGTTGTCAGTGATGGTCTTGTAGCCCGTAAACTGATAAATCCGCTTTATGGACTCGCCAAGCAAAGTGGTGATTAAGTGGTGAACACCGATCGGTTTGGCAATGTTTGGATGAGAATAATCAAGAACGATTGTCTGGTTTTTGCCGGAATCGGTTTTGCCATACTCTTCCTTTTGTTTTGCAATATCACCAATGACAGAAAGAAAGAAATCTTTACTCAAATAGAAATTTATAAATCCCGGCTTCACCGCCTCGACTTTTTTAATTCCTAATTGCGTCATTCTGGCTTGTCCAGAATCCATCTTTCCCACCAAATTCTCGGCAATCGTAAACGGATTTTTGCCCTGCTGTTTGCCTATCTTCATCGCAATATTCGTCGACAAATCGCCGAACCTTGCATCTTTTGGATGTTCGAGTTCTACTTCGGGAATGTCAAAGCTACAGCCGCAGTCATCTTGCTGGCTCTTTACCGCATCCTTAATTAATTTCTTCAGTTCGTCATACATGGTTTTCACTTCTTGCGGGTTCGACCCGCCAAGCGGGTCGAACCCGCAAGACTTCAAGGACATTCCTTGCTTTCGCCTTTTGTAAGGTGTGTCCTTGCTGGCGATCTAAATGCTTTCTGCTTGGAAGGTCTGACCTGGCCGAGTACAGCAAGGTCAGACCTTCTTCCGCTCACATTGTTTTTCTGTTATCTGTTTACTGACCTACATTGTAGTATAATATGAATATGTCGAATATGAAAGTAATCGCTACAAACAAAAAAGCCCGATTTGACTATGAAATACTGGAAACCTATGAAGCCGGCATCGTTCTGACCGGTCCGGAAGTAAAGTCGGTCAAGGCCGGGCAGATTTCACTCAAGGAATCTTTCGCCACCGTGAGAGGCGAGGAAGTCTTTCTAACCAATGCTCACATATCGCCGTACAAACAAGCGGCTCAGGTCGAGCAGGAACCGACCAGATCCAGAAAATTATTGCTAAAAAAGTCCGAAATCAAGTCGCTCATTGGTAAATCTCAGACGCAAGGCCTGACCTTAATCCCGATTCAAGTGTATTTGAAGCGCGGCTTTGTGAAGGTTGAAATCGGCTTGGGTCGAGGCAAGAAAAAGCACGACAAGCGCCAAACAATCAAGCAAAAAGACGTAAAAAGAGATATCGAAAGAGAAATGAGAGGGAAAGAAAGGAGTTAAGATGACCGGAAAAGAAGTTTTTAAGACACTTGCAGCCATTTCAAAAACAAATTTTGGCTGCTTAAATGAGTTTAATGATTTACTAGCTGATCTTTTTGAAAAAGTTGGGCCAAATAAAAAAGATATAGCAAATGCGATAGAAAAAATAATCAACAAGCTAAAAGTAAGCGGCAAGATCGGGCAAGAAGAAGCTTTGAAAATTTTGCTTGCCAGAGATTTAGAGGAAATGCTAAAAACCTTGAAAAGAATTGATTTCGAAGATCCAGAAAAAGAGATAAAGAAATATTATCCAATCTTCAAAAAAGAACTAAAAAAGCTCGGGTTCGACTTTGAACTCCCGCCGATCTACTTTGTCGACCACTTCCCTCATCCCTATGAAAAATTTGATTTTACGGCGATGCCCTATGACGAAGCGGACCACAACAAACATGGTGTGAATATTGGAATTCATTTTATAAAAAAGAACCTCTTGCCATTTACCGCAGTCACAATTCTTGCCCATGAGCTCATCCATGTTTGTGCCGCCATAGCCGACAGCAATCATTTCCCCAGAAACCTTGAGGAAGGAACTTGCGAGTTCTTCGGCGGTTATTACCTATCATCTTTAGTTCTTCCAAAGGATTTAGTAGCTAACGACATAATAAAAAAGAGAATGAAATATAATCTTAGAAGGCCGAAGTTTGAAGTTTATACAGAAGGCATGAGAGCTTCGGCAACTCTTTATAAAAATGTCGGCACAAAGGGAATTATTGAGATGTTGAAAAGAGGCCGTGGCGAAATAAAGAAGGTTGAAGAACAAATCCTAGGATTTAAGTCAAATGAGGTTGATTTGCCCAAAGGCAATTGGATCAAGGATTTGGATAATTTTGCTGATTTCCTTCTTTCTTATCCTAGGCACTCACTTACTGGTTCCCCCTTAGCCAGATTGATCAGTGAGGACATCGAAGAAGATGCAAAAACCGGGGAAATAATCGGCGAAAAATATAACAAAAAAGAAGCTATGGCTGCTTTTGAAGAGCTGGCGATGGAAATTGGACCAATACTTTTGACCGATGGTTTCTTCTTCTCGGACGAAACAAAGAAATTCATAAGAACAAACACTTTCCGCTATAAAATACCTGAAAATTTGGCAAGAGAGATTCAAGGGGAATTATCCTAATCACAAATCTCGCAGTTACCTCTATTTGGATCTTTACCTCTGCCATTCCCGCGGAGGCGGGAATCCAGTCAGTCTAGATTCCCGCCTCCGCGGGAATGACAACCCCTTCAGCAAAAAAATCACTCTAACTTCCTATTATTTTCACAAATGCCTCGGTAAATGCCGCCATATCCTCCGGTTTCGAGTAGTTGTGGTTGCCGCGCAGATAAATTTTTTCTTTAAAAGGTAAATCTTTTATTTCTTCCTCTGATGCTTTCCAATCCACCACGTGATCATCGGTCGCTCGAAGTAAATAAGTGTCAAATGTTTCTACAATTTTTCTTAAGTTGGCAATCTGTTGATCAGTATGCCCAACCGACTCCCAAAATTCCGGCCCGACATAGCTTATCGACCCGTCGGCTCTTTTCATCGCCCAGACTCCATCGTCCTGAACCTCGACCAATCCTCGATCCACAAAAAATTTCTGCATCCTATCTTTGAAGGCGCACTCCGGCAAATTCATCAAAATAACCTTGTCCTGTCTAAATGAATTTTCGGCCAGATATTTGCACACTATATGGTTTCCCAGAGAATATCCGCCGATGATTATTTCCGCCCCGGAATTTTTTGCATTCACATAGTCAGCCACATCGGCTAAATCCTCCGCCATCGTTTCAAGCGTTTTGGTTTTCTGGTCGCCCTCGCTCTCACCAAAACCGGTGTAGCTAAACCGTACAACTGTCGCATTCGGAATTTGCTCTAATATTTTCTCGGAAATGGCGTCAAAGGCGCCTCTTTCGTGTTTATCGGTGCCAAATCCATGCGCCAAAATGACGATTTTCCTGGCCGTTGCCAAATCTGCGCCTTCAATATTTGTATCTAAGCCCTCTCGCCCTTTTGGTTCTTTATTTTCATAATTCCCGCCTATCCACAACTTACTTGCAGAGGGACGCACCCTCTGCGGAGAATTTTAAACTTCACTCAACACTCCCATTTCCTTCAAAGTCTCTTCCATAGTGGAAATAAAGCCTTCGGGATTTTTCCAAAATCTCTCTTTTAGCTCCTCCGGCGAAAACCACTTTACTTGCTCGACCTCATCTTTTTGAACAATAAACTCTTCGGCTGCCCTATCGATTCTTGAAGTAAAAATCTGAACAAAATATCTTCTTATACCGTTATCTCTAAATTTTTTATGAGCTTTCTTTAACTTCAGCCTCCGAAGTCCAAGCTCTTCCTCTATCTCCTTAATGATATTCTCCTCATAGGTTTCGCCTTCTTCGACAGTCCCTGCGGTTGCCGGTCCCCATTTCCCGGGACTGTGAGCGGGGTGCTTCTTGAATGACCTTTGAGCTAGCAGAATTTCTCCCTTGCTATTTGTCAGCCACAAACCCGACACTCGATATATGTCCTCGTGAGTTATCCTGGATCGCTCCTTTACCCCGATTTCATTGTCATTTTCATCTACAATTATTATCTTACTCATTGTTTACAATCTCCGATCCTTGCAGAGGGACGCACCCTATGCACCACCCTATGCACCCCTCTACAACTCTGCGTAACAAACACTACTTCTGTCCCTGCTGATTTTTTAGAGTGAGAAAACCGTCTTTGATATTTAAGTCCTGATTCTGAATGGAGCTCTCCAGCTGCGCGTTTAGGATATATGCCTGTGCCGGGTTTCCTATCGGCGTATAAGCATAGTTTCCTCCGCTGGGATTTTGGGGGATATTCCCAAGCTGGTCTAAAGAAGCCGGATAGCTTTTCGTCTTTTTATAAAATTCTTCTAGCGCAGCCCGAATGGTTAGAATGTCAGAAATCCTCGTTCCGTCATTAACTTTTTTAACGTCGAACCCGGCTGCCTCTTTTCTGACCTCTACCGGCGCCGGCTTCAGGGTCAGGCTAAAGATAAATCCTCCGAGACCAATACCAAAAAGAAAGAAAAGGAGGAAATACAGAATATTCTTGCCGAGAGCTGCTCCTAAACGCCTATTTTTCTCATTATTTTTAGCATTTTGGCTGGCGCCCTCTAAGATACCTATCGCTTCAGCGACATCATCTCCCCTCCAGCCTACAGCCAGAAGGGAATGTTCTATCTCGGCCCGAGTTTTCCCCAGTTCAGAGGCTTTCTTGACATAATCTAGCAGTTCTTGTTTTGCCATTTTAAAAAGTTTAATTTACTCCATCTTATCTTCCTTAGCCTTTTTCTGCAATTGTTTGTTTGAGCTTTCCAATTTAAAACCTGCCTTCCATATCTCCAAGACTTTCCAATCACCGTAATTTGTTACCTTGCTCATTTTATAGCCCTGATCCTTGCAGAGGGTGGCACCCTCTGCGCTACGGAAAATTACCTTTCGTCCCCGCTACCGCGCAGCTTGCCGCGCGCTTTTCGCGACTGAAGTTTTTCGGTATTCACCGTTGCTATCTCATCAAGCGATAAATCCAACACTGTCGCCAGCTGGGAAACATACCACAAAACATCGCCTAACTCTTTTTGAAGATATTTCTTGTCTTCCCCGTCAAATACAAAATCATTGTCCCTATGGACCTTTTTTATCCTTTCCGTTACTTCACCGACCTCGCCGGCAAGGCCGAAGGTAAAGTGAATTAAATTGTCCTTCTTGCCCAAGTCGACAACCGTCTCCACTGATTTATCCTGATATTCTTTAAAGTTCATTTTCATTCTCCTTAATTAATTTTGGCAGCATTTTACTTAAAACTCTTTCTACCTCGGTTATTGATCCATAATTGATAACTTTAATTTCAGGACAACCATCTATCATTGCCGATAATCTCTTGCCGCTGGTTTTTTGGAATAAACAAACAATCTTTTTGTTCCACTCAATTGCCTTGGCTAATTCATAACCTACTCCCAAGCTCGGAACAGTTACATCAGTCACCACAATATCGCTTTCCTTTAGCCAGCTTAAATCTCGGTTATAAATATCCCCCGTCTCACCTTTATCACCTTTTGCGGTCAAGCTTTCAAGGCTTATGTGTTCGGTTAAAACCTTGCCATATTTTTGTAAGCAGGAAATTATCAATCCATATTTTTTTGCGTCTTCACGTCCACCTCTTATTGCCCCGGCAAAATATATTTTCATAATGATATTTTAGCACGAAAGAAGTTGGTATTTTAGCCAAAAATACATTGAAAAGAGAACAATATACCGATATTATGAGGTCGGAATTGATTCTAGCCTGAACTGTGGTGTTTATCATCGCGTTCCCCTCGGGGATAGGGCTAGAATCTTATTTTGGCCAAATTTGAACATATATTTCTCGTCTTGAAATGATTTTCCTAAATAGCACAAGTTTCGCACCTAACGATTTGTCATTCCCGCGAAGGCGGGAATCCATATCCTATTTCTAGATTCCCGCCTTCGCGGGAATGACGAGGGAGGTACGGAAATGACAAGAGAAGGAATTAAAAAAATGACCCCGTAGGGTCATTTTTGAAAGTGAAGATATATTATTCTTCCGTGGCTGCTTCCTCTTCCTCGCCATCAGCTTCTTCGTCATCTCCGGCAGCTTCTTCTTCGTCGCTTGAGGTATCATCACCTGCTGCAACTTCCTGATCTTCAGTTTCTTCTTCATTAGGTTCTTGTACTACTTCTTCGTCGGACATAGTCCCTCCTTTCGTTTAGTTATTCACCTATCAATTATATCTGTTTTCAGACGAAGTTGAAAGGCTATTTTTTACAAAAATTTTCATCGGGGCTTAGGGGCCTGTCCAAAATCTTATGCAATCTCAAAGATTCCCCGGCTAATACGTCGCCGTAACGATGACTGTCAATGTTGCCTGGTATGTAGCTGCGGCCTGGGAAGCCGGTACAGAAACTTTGTGGGTTATGGTAAATGCCTCGTTCTTCACTTCGCTGGCAATATCGCCGTGATCGGCCAGGATATCGCCGGGTCCGGTTTGCGAGTAGGCGGCATACTTCGTCCCGCCGGCGAAACGGTCCGAGCCGGCCACCGATGTATCGCTTGAGGTATAGCCAAATCCGCAGTAGCTCGCGCCGCCAATATTGCAGGTGTTATCCCAAAGCGCCGGCGCGCTCCAGGTGCCCGGAAAGTCAGAAATAGTTTGCGTGGGCGCAGAAAGTGCCCTTAAGAAATCCGACATAAATCCCTGGACGACATAGCCGTGTTTGGCATTGGTAGAGGTGGTGAATGTCGTCGTCTGCGTGTCCGTATAGTTGTTCGAATTATTTAAATTATTAAAATTAACGGCGTTTGAATTCATGGAAAAGCTGAGGTACGGCGCGAACCAGCAGTAGCCGTCGTTTGTGACATTGGCGCTCGTGGCGTCCAGGTTTAAGTTGGCGGTAACGGGAGAGTTCACGCTGTCGCAGCCGGAGTTTGAGACGTCGGCGTAGGAAATCGAGGCGCTGCCCGGCTGGTAATTTATATACCACTGGTTTGTATTGTCGGATGAATTTACCGTCACGTGAGATCCGGATGTGCCCGATAAATTGAAAGCTCCGATTACTTTGAAATATTCGCCGTTTGTAAAATTCACAGTTTTGCCGGCATTTACAGTTAAGTTATAAAATGTCGCGGCAAAAGCGGGCGCCACGGCATTGCCGGCAAGAGTTGAAGTGCCGTTGAAAATAACCGTGCCGGAGTTATGGGTAAATGTGCCGTTGTTAGTGAAATTACCGGTTACTGTGAGATTGCCTGACGGCGCGGTAAAGGTGCCGCTTGAAATATTTAGATTACCCGTTACACCGACTGCCCCGCTTGAACCCGTAAATGTTCCGCCGGAAATAGTTAAGCCGCCGTTGAATGTCTGGGTGGCGGTCGAGGCGGAGTATGTCCCTCCGCTGACGGTGGCAAGGCCGGTAAACGTGTGGGCTGATCCATTGGCGTCAAAGGTGCCGGCAGAGTTTGTAAGCGTTCCGCTCAGAGACAAGCTCGTGCTATAAGGCTGAAGCGTACTCCCTCCGGTATGTGAGATGCTGCCCAAGGACATAGCCCCGGTTATCGAATATAGCCACTGCGTACCCGAAGAAGCCGAACAGGTAATAGTGCCTGTACTATTTAGAGAAGATGAAGCAGACTGAACCCATAATCCCCCATTGCCACCGCTCAAGATTATAGAGGAAGTCCCGGCGTTTACGATGCCGGTATGCGTGGAGTCTCCTATTGAAAAATCTAATGCCACAGACAAAGCATAGTTGCCAGTATTTACAGTGCCACTGGTCACAGCCAGAGTACCGGCAACATCTATTGGATTTGAAAATGTCCATGAACCTCCGCCGGTAAAGGTTAGATTTCCAAAGGCATTTGAACCGGTCATCGTTCCGGAAAGTGTTTTGCCGGTTGCCGACGTGCTAAATACAACCGTACCTCCATTGTTTGTAAATGTTCCGCTAACCATCAGGTTTCCCCCAATTGTAAGAGTAGAGGAAGGAGCTATAAATGTTCCATTGACCTTACCTGAACCCAAATATTGGTAGAGGCTTAAGTCTCCAACGCTAATCGTTCCTGAACCAGCTATAAAGTTAGCCGTTGAATAATAACTATAAACATAGAAATTGCCCGCTGTCGTTGTCCCCGTCCTGGCATACCAAGTGCCGCCATCTAAGCCCATATCTACATCGCTATTTACGTTGTAGCCATTTTCATCAAAGGTGCCGCTAGATACCCATATTTGATAGGTGCAATGCAGATTGCTTGTGAGCAATAAAGTAGCAGAACTGGTATTTCCCGGAACTCGAATATTATAAAAACTTAATCCGCCGCTGTTTAGGTTTTGCGTCCCGGCAGTTGCCGAGAATGTCACCGTCCCTGTACCGGGAACAAATGTTCCGCCCGAAACCGTCCAGTTTCCAGTAACATTAAATGAACCCGAAGGGGCGGTGAGAGTGCCTGATGACAAAGTAACCGTGCCCGTCGTAACGCCCCCCGTACTGCCCGAAAAGGTTCCTCCATCCACCGTCAAACCTCCGGTCAATGTCTGGGTATTTGTGGAAGCAAGATAAGTGCCTCCGCTGACAGTGGTAAGGCCGGTAACAGTATTTGTAAGAGCATTGGCATCAAAGGTGCCGGCGGAGTTGGTAAATGTTCCTCCGACAGATAGGCCATTGGTTGCAAGCTGCAAAGTTCCGGCGCCGGTATGCATAACATTATAGAAACTCTGATTATTTGAGGTTAGGGTTTGGGTACCGCTTGTCCCGTCAAAGGTGACGGTTGATGTCCCGGGGTTCTGGGTAATTGTACCTGTACCATATAGCAACTGCCAATTAGTTCCGGCTGTAGTAATGGATGCCGAGTCAAGATTTAGGGTATGTGCACCAGCCATGACGTCCAAACCCCAGCTCCCAAGATCTATTGTTGAGCTGCCTAAATTCACTGTAAAGGAATTGTAGCTGCCAAATCTGAGACCATTGGCCGTAATGCCATAGTTTTGTGTGTTAAACACTGAGGTCATCGCAGAAGAATTATAAAAATATATCAAGCCACTCAGAGTCAGAGCCCCACCTAACTGATATGTTGCACCCGATACTTGGGGCGCAAAATACAATGCGAGCCCACCATAATTCCCCCCACTAACTGTTAGTGTTCCGCTAGATGCTGGAGCATAAAAGAAATAGCTCAGGTTAAGTGTGGCCCCATTGTTAACAAAGGGAGTTCCGGCACCGGTTACGGTTGCTGAATATGACGGTCCCAAAAAAGTACCTGTGCCTAAAGTGAGTACGTGAGCTGCCCCAATATGAGACAGCAATGTGGTAGTTTTCCCCGTTACTGCTGCACTTAAATTATAAAAGTAAGGGGTTTCGATGGTTCCCGGCGTCTTTAGACTTCCTGTTCCGGTCAAGTCCACCGTACTGGTGCCATAGTTAAAGGTCCCACCGGACGAGTCCCAGTTTCCGCCGACATTCCACGTAGACGCACCGGCATCTATTTCATTAGTCCCGCTGGCATCGGAGGCATAAATCGTCGTGTTACCGCTTACTGAAATAGTCCCCGAACCCGCTTTAAACGCGGAATAAACACTTGTATTGCCGGATGTGCCTACGATTAAATTCGTACAGTTAATATTGGCGTTATTCACCGTATTGTCCAGGGTTGTAGTCCTTCCGGATGTAGCGCTTTGGATGGTCAGATTATTTGCCGTTAGCGTTTGACCTGCTCCAGTGCCAACCACCACTATGCTTGTCGCTCCATTTTCTCTAATGAGCATGTTTCCATAAGTCGTCGCCGTGATCTGAACCGTGGTTGTGGCAGAGGTTGGCGCATAAATAAAGTTGCCGGTTGAAATCGTCCCGCTGTTTGCGATCGGAGCGGAAGTGTTGCTTAAGGATCTCCAAAAGGTTCCTCCTCCGGTCAGAACGCCTCCGGTGTTTATTGTTAAAGTTGCGGCGGTATTTAAAAATACTGTATTGAATGGACTGTTTGAGATAGTAAACGTCCCCCAAAGCGTCAGGCTTCCTCCGGCCGAGGTGCCTATTTGAAACCCCGAGACGGGAGAAGTTGTCTGAGCCGTAACACTCGCCTGCGGGCTTTGTCCGCTCGCCCCTATGGTCAGGTTATAAAAATGAATATCCCATGAATGGCCGGAGGCGGCAGTAACAATAGTCTTTGACACCCCGGTCATGACGACCGTGCTCGTTCCATAGGTAAATGTTCCGCCGGACGAGTCCCAGTTTCCACCGACAGTTATGGTGGAGCTGTTTGCCGTAAAAGTTCCGGCGATGGTCAGATTTCCCGCAACCGTTAGATTTCTATCGACTGAGCCGGCATCCCGAGTGGTAAATGTTCCGGCGGTAAGGGCAAATGCTCCGTTAACGGTTATATTAGCCGCGGGCAGCCTGAAGGTATCCGTCGCTCCGTCGGCGGAGTTGATGGTGAGATTATAATAAGTGTAATTTTTAATATCATATGTATCGGCCAGTCCGTTTCCATTTCCGACATACAGCCAGGTGCCTTCAGCGCTATCCTGGACCAGGCCGGTGATAGTCTCAGAGCCTATTAATTTAATGGTTCCGGCATTTGAGAAAGTGGCGCCGGTGGCCGTAAGGCCCTGGCCGTTTAAATTTAGTATACCTGCGCTATTATTAAGGCTGGTGACAATGGTTATGGCGCTATTTAACTGCAATGTTCCGGTACCGTTGTGGTTTAAGATAGCTGTCCCCGGAAACCATGGTCCGCTTAATTGCTGCGTTCCGGCGCCAGAAAAGGTTACGGTGCTTGTCCCTGAATTCCATGTAAGCCAAGTCGGTCTTGCTGATCCGTTTATAACTGAGGTAACATTTGCCTTAAAGATAGTATTGCTATTGGTTTGGGCGGTCCAAATAGAGTTTAAAGAACTATTATTAACAAAGGTAACATCGCTATTATAGGTATCAGTGCCGGCGCTGTTTACAACCCAATATCCCGATCCGGAACCGTTGGTAATCGTAGTTGCGCCGTTAAAGGTATTGCCGCCGGAACACCAGCTATCAACTGAGGCGCCGTTTTTAGTTAAAGAAGTGGTTCCGTTAAAGGTAGCTCCATTGGTGCGGAGATCGTAAGCAACTATCGTCGCGTTGTCAATGGTGGCGCCTGAAGAAAGGGTTGCAACGCCTGTTCCTCCGACGGTAAGCGTATAATTTGGCGATGCTCCACAATCTATGGCGCCTGAAGAAGCCGTGAGATTACCATTCACGGTCAAGCTGGCGCCCAAGATAATGGTGCCCGTATAGCCGTTTACCGTCACGGCGGCAACCGTATAGACCGTGTCTACCGTCGAAGCGACGCTTCCTGAAGTAAAGGAAACCGTATCGGCCGCTTGAGGCGCTACCCCGCCGCAGCCGGACCAGTTGCCGGCATTTGACCAGTTTGCGTTTACGGCCCCTGTCCAGGTACAAGTGTTTGCCGCTTCAGCTGTTTTAACGTTTAAGAATGAAGATCCAAAGAGCGACGAGAAAATCAGGAGGATCAAAAGGGATATGGTGCCAAGCCCCAAACCTGCTCTTTGCTGAAATTTGACATTATAAACCACCATCCTCGCTTCTTGCACGGCAAAACGAGGCGCCCTACGGAAGATTGTATCTACTTTCTTCACCACCCAAACACCCTCTTATAGTTCCATTGTAGCTTAAATTCGCTGCCTAACACAAGGATTAAGTCTGATCCAATTTACACCTGAATACTTTAATACTTTGAATTCTCAATTACTAATAACCAATTTCCAATCAATGAGCCAATGCACAATGATAAAAACATTTAAAAATTAAATCATTGAAAATTGCGAATTGAAAATTGAAAATTATTTCAATGCGTTTACAAGGTCTGACCTTTTAAAGGTCAGACCTTATACGTTTTCCCAAGAATTAAAAGGGCATGAGTTTTCGTCTTGCAGGGTTTAAATTTTCAAGAACCAATAATCAATTAACAAGCTGATCGTCATTCTGGCTTGCCTGCCCGTTCTCCGCCAAAGGTCGGATAAACTCCACTTCAGCGGAGGAGGGTCCAGAATCCAGAATTAATTTACATAGATCCCGTATCGGAGTACGGAATGACAAATGACCTTTGAAAATTGAATCATTGCAAGCTCATTGAAAACTGAAAATTGAAAACTGAAAATTCCTTAACCCGTAAACCTTTTCCCCAGCTTTTCAACAGAGAATAGTATTCCAAGGGCTCTCTTTTGCTGTTACAATATCAGTCCCAAAGCAGGACTTGGGAAACCTTTATTTTTAAAGAAGGGTGATTGAGCTATGGAGACCGGATGTGAAACTCCCTTCTTTTTTATTCTTGATATTTTTAACGGGGTTGATATTTTTAACCCCGCTTATTTCCCATGCCGAGCCTTCATCAGCAACAATTCAAGTTTCCGCTGTTGTTCTTGAACAAATTACTTATACGAAAAAAGGCGGCGACATCTCCGCCTCAACCAACTCCAAAAATGGCTACTGGATTATAGACAAGTCCATCGTGGTTTCCAGGTTTTAGTTATTGCCGACAACTATCCAGTTCGATCCGTCGCTGATAACCCTCACATATTTCCATTGGGAAGCCAGAGAATAAGTCGCTAACCCATCAATGGTTTGCGAACTGCTTGTGGCAATAGTTACCGCGTTTGCAGAACTGTCTATTTTTTTGAATGTATATTCCCTGCCGGCAATGCCCGACGCGGTCGGCAAAGTAAACGTTACCGGGCTGGTGGTGGCATTGCCGGTTAAGACGCTATCGGTTGATGTAACGGTATAACTGGCAGATTTTGCCGCAAACGCGGTGGTTATCGAACCGTTAACAGTAAGCGTGCCGGTAAATGTCGCGCTTTGCGCCGTTAAGTTGCCTGAAGCATCTACCTTAAATAAGATATTGGCTGCACCAGTCGAGCCCTGTATTTCAAGCAGGCTAGCCGACTGCGTCGCGCTATGCCTTTGGATAACTAAACCTTTGTTCGCATCTGCAGCTGATGTGATCATGGCTGTTACGGTGGAAGCATCGTTTGTTATCGGCGCGTTAACGGTGAACAGGCTTGCCGGCGCCGTCGTTCCTATACCGACATTGCCAGCATTCGGATCAACGATGATCCCATAATTGTTGCCCGAGGTAACAGTGCCCGCATATATCTCTACCCCGACTGAAGTCACAGAGCCCGTGGCCTGAGTAATATTCGGCTTAGATATGCCAACGCCCGTCCATATGTCTGTTCCGGCTGAGGTATTTTGGACAATTGAACTACCGTTAATATATATGCCGTTATAGTACTCTGTGCCAGAACCTGTGTTTGTCGCGGAAGGCGTGGTAATCCATTGGCCGGTTGATGATTGGCCGTTTGCCGTGTAATTAGTCCCGAGGTCGATCCTTTGGCCGACAAGATTTCCAGTCAATGCCACCCCGACAGGCGCGGCAATCGTTACAACATTGCCCGAGGTTTGCGTCGATTCCACCTGAAGCTGGTTCGGCAAATTAGCAAGTGAATAGTTTGTGCCCGTGCCCGTTGATAAGACATTAATTTTATTGCTCGCAGATGGAGTACCGGAAATAGCTGTTTGGCCAGATGTTGTCACAATCACTCCCGAAATATCATTTCCGGTATTACCCGAGTTTCCCCACTGTATGGCTGTAGTGTTCCCGCCAAACCGGCCCGAGATCACGTTATTGTTGGCCGTATTGGAACTATTGCCAACCGATATCGCAGTAGTGGCAAGAAGATATTGGTTATTTGAAATAACATTATTCTGTCCCGAATGGATATCAACGTTTGTAGCCCCTCCGTTAAAAACGTTGCCGGTAACTGTATTGGCGCTGCCTGTAAGATACAAATCTGTTCCGGAAATGCTGGAAAATGTGCATCCGGTAATTTTTGCGGCATTATACGCCGGACTACCTCCAGTATTAACGGTGATACCCGTAGCACCATTTATAATTTGATCATTTACCGCATTGATGCTTCCACCAGCACCAACTAGAATACTTCCTTCTACCTGCGTATTGGAAACATCCATACTTTGTCCCAAAAGGCTCATAGTATTAGCTCCATGATTCTGCCATAAATGTGACTGGGAAAGCTGAAATATTCCAGAACCTGCGTTAAGATCTATACCATCGCCGGCATTTTCGAAAATCATCGTGTTATCCCACTCTGTATCGCCCGGACCGTTCCAGGTGACGGCAACGCCTTCATTATTATCTATATTTACAGAATCCCATGTTTCATTGCCTGAGTACGTTCCCGGTACGGTATTACTCGGTTGCAAGCGAAGCTCTGAGTATACTCCGCCCGAAGCGCAGTCCTGCACATCAACACTTCGAACGGTCCAAAAACCACCATCTTTTCTAATGCCATAACCAGATAAATTATTGGATGAATTCCCATCAAGGGTAATGTTCTCAAGGGTAATGCCGTTTGCGTTGGTAAAGTCCGAAGTTCCTGTCAATGATGCAAAGTCTTTACTTTGGATAACATCAGTATTTGCGCCATTTGGAAGTTTTAATATTGTTGAGTTTGTACCGCTGCCTTCAATGTGAATGTTGGATTTCACCACTACATGTCCTAAGAATGTGCCCGGCGGAAAATAGAGAATGCCGCCCTGGTCGGGCAGGCTGTCTTCGGCCGCCTGAATAGCCGCCGTGTCGTCAGTAACGCCATCTCCCTTCGCCCCGAATGCCCTGACATCGACCTTCGGCCCTCCTTTGGTAATAATATCCTGGGCAGTAATGGTGCCGTTTTGAACCTTGGTAGCCGAAATATTGGCAATGGTAAATGTAGCATCATTCGTCGGCACAAAGGAAACAATGTTGGCATTTGGCTTGGCGTTTAGATACTGAGTATAAGTGCCATTTGCGACAATGGGTGACGCCGCGGCTTCGCCTAACTTTGGAACAAACGACCCGCCAGTCATGCCCGAAACTGTAAAGTTGAGCCGATAAGACTGGGAAAAAAGTTCTCCTTGAGCTGCGCCCGTTACCTGGGCAACGGATATATCGTCAAGCGACATAACCGCGCTTAGAGAAGATGCGCTGATAAATAGATAATCAGGATATAGCGCCCCATCCGTAACATAAACTACGTGAGTCCCATTACCTGTAATTATTGGGTTGTCGACAGGATTCTGATTCGTCCCGAGAGATAAATTAAGAGATGTGCCGGCACCCATACCAGACGTTGTAAGCTGGACTTTATATAATGCCCCCGGAGTTATGGTTCCGTTTTGAGAAAGATCCTGGCTAACGGCATCTGCATGTGTGCTGCCGGGACCATGGACAATTTTACCGCCACTCCATGACCACCCAGCGGACAATGACCATCCGTTTGTGCTCGGATCGACCGTAAAATTCCCATCTTTAACTAGATTCGGTCCATAAGTCTCACCTGTTGTATTTGAAATATCCTGATACAAAGCATCCGTATTGTTGGTTCCGGATGCGTGAGAAACACTGTTTGAGCCGTATGACCAGCCCGATGCCGGAACAGAGTTTGGAGTATCGGGTGTAGTACAGGTTGAACTGGTACAGGAAACAAGCCAGTTGTTGGCATTTCCGTTAAAGTTTCCGTTGGTCACAAGCTCTGAGCCGTAGTCGGGATTGACTGAGATATTCCCGCCTACTACCGAGTTGCCCGTTCCAGTAATATCGAGTGTTCCGGAAGAGGTAATGTTTCCGGAGCTGATAGTTCCGACTGTGATATTCGGCGTTCCTGCAAGTCCGGCGGCATTTCCCGAGATATCTCCGGTAATCTTGGAACCTGCAAGAGATGAAAGCCATGAGGGGTCAGTGTAAGAACCGGTGTTTACCAGTATATTTGCCGTGGTTACTCCGTTAACGGCGGTTGACGATAGCGTGCCGCCCTGAACCGTACCGCCCGAGACATTCCCGCCAGATAATGCGCCGCCGGAAATGGTGGCTCCGTTTATAGTGCCGGCAGCCGTGATTGTTCCCGTAAAGTTCGCGCTTGAGGAAATGGTTTGACCGTTTATAGTTCCGCTGGCAATGGTTCCGGAACCCAGGTTTAGTGATGTGCCCTGGAGAGCTGCGCCGGTAATAGAACCCGCGGCATTGATCGAGCCCGCGTTCCAAGTACCCGAAGTGACAGTGCCGAGAATTGCAACATCTCCCGAACCCGTCCAGGTTGAAAGCGCTGTGTTCTCGACACTTGAAAGGCCGACGGCTGACTTGTCGAGCGTCTGCCATGACTTGTCTCCCCGGTAATAATCTGCATTTGTTCCCGGCTGTATAGTCTCGCCGGTTGTGGTGTTGGTAATGTTATTGACAGTTGGTTTGGAGAGTTCATCGGCATGCTTGCCGTCCACCATGTCGGCGTTAAGATTCTTGACTAGAGTTGAAGAATTAACGTTTAGGGGAGAGGTTCCGTCCTGCACGCTTGAGGTAATGGTTTGGCCCTGGACATTGTTTCCGGAAATATCGCCGTTTAGATTAATGTTTCCGGACTGGGGATTGCCGCCGTTTAAGGAGACAAAATCCTTGGAGAGGCCGGAGGTTGAGATAGGAATGCTTCCGCCTGAAGATTGCTGGGCCTTATACTTTTGGTCAACTTGGTGCAGGGTTAGTTCATAGACAAAAACTCCGCTGCCTGCTACCAGAAGAACAGCTGCGATAATAATCTTAGTAAGTAAACTTTTGCTTAATGTAACTTGCATATCACCCCAAGGTATTTTTTACCCGCCCCGTACTTAAGGATTTAAGCGCGCGGGTATTTGTTTGCATAACAATCATAATAGTTAAGCCAATACCGAGTCAAGAAGTTTTACAAGGTCTTCTGCAAGGGACGGACCCTTGTAAGGATTCAGTTTTGCAAGGACAGACCTTGTGAGAGACAAGGACTGTCCTTGCAAAAATCCGGACATTGCCGCCGGATTTTTGAAGAGTCAGTGATGAATAAATTATTTATTCTGAAAAAATATCCCTTATTTCATCCCCCAGCCCCTTACAAAAGACAAACCCTTGCACTACTCCAAAACCAAATTTCCTAAGATTTCCGCGGAATCATATGCATAGTCTTCCACGAAATCCTTGTATGCGCTTTTGCCTATCATCTCATTGCCCGCATTGTCATTAAAAATACCCAAGATAAACTCCGGCTTCACCCACTTAGTTCCCCTAAGCTCCAAATAATCCTGGTAACTCGACCAGTCATACACTGCAAGGGCCTGGCCCTTGCAGTGAGGATTCAGGTGAATATAGCGTGAAAGATGGAGAAGGTAATCGTCACTATTAACCAAAGCAGCCTTATACCTCCCTTGGAATAAACTGCCCACCCTTTTATATTTATCATTGAAATACATGCTATAACTCGTACCTAGACATTTCATGAATTCTGTCATATCGGTTTCACCGATTTGCTTAAGCAGTAAATGAAAGTGATTGGGCATCAGGCAATATGCCAAGAGTTCTATCCTATTATTAAAGCTTCGTCTTACAAGGGTCCGGCCCTTGTAATGATTATTTACTTTCGCGGGGTCATCCGGGGACAAAAGGTATTCTTTGAGATAATAAAGGAAGGCCTTGTAATCTTGGTTGTCAATGAAAATATCGCGCTGCTCAACGCCGCGATTATAAACATGGTAAATCCCGTTTTCTTTATAGGTTTTTCGTGAATTCTTGCAGGGCATACAAAGATTATACAAATAATTCAAATACCAATTCCAGTATACATCTATGAAAATATGCTCGTGTTATGTTAATATTACATCATAAAAAGATTTTTCTCCATACATCTATCCGTGCTTTAATGCACACATGGTTCCATGAGGAGATGGACAAGCCTGACTCAA
>JAJYQQ010000052.1 GCA_021794535.1 bacterium | reverse complement strand
ATCTAATGGCAACATATAAGGGTCGAGATGCCAAGAAATATTGGGATAATGACTGGAAGAGAAAGTGGAACGATGTATGGTGGCCGGCAAGTGATTTTGCAGAGAAAACTTATCCCACAATGCAGAAAGAGAACCTCAAAAAAATTTTGGATATTGGCTCTGGAAATGGCAGGGATTCCTTATATTTTGCCGGCAAGGGCTTAAATGTTACGGCTGTTGATATCTCAGAGAGCGCCATATCGATGCTCAAAAAAGAGAATAAGAAAAACATTAAATGTTTTTGCCGCGATGTGGGTAATATTGAATTTCCCGATAACTCTTTTGACGTTGTTTATGGCCATCTGATTTTGCATTATTTTACAGACAAAGAACTTAAAATTATTATGTCAAAAATCTATAGAATGCTGAAAAGCAGCGGTTATTTGTTTGTAAAATGCAAGTCAACCAAGGATCCGCTTTTTGGTAAAGGCGAAAAGATCGAAGAAAATACTTATTTTGATGGGCATCTGAGACATTTTTTTACGGAAGAATATATGCAAGAGATCCTAAAGGATTTTCGGATTTTGGAGATAAACGAGATTTCACTAAAAAAGCAAACCATCGGGCATAAATATAAAGCTGCGTTTATTGAGGCATCGGTGCGAAAAGAATAATAATTGCCTTGCTTCAAGCTAAAATATGTGATACTATTGGTTCTCAATAAAGAAAAAACACTTTGAAGGAGGTGAATAAATTTGCAGACTGTTATCAGAAAAGACAAAGAGACTTTCGAAAATCTTATGCGAAGATTTAACAGAAAAGTCCTGCAAAGCGGTACGCTGACAACGGCGAGGAAAAAGCAATATCATGCAAAGGCGCTGTCAAAAAGAGAGCAAAGAGAGATCGCAATTCGCAAAAAAGCTCGAAAAGATTATAAGATCAAGCAGCAGCTATACAAGGGACTGTAAAAGGGCTATGCCCCAAATTTTCAATGACCAATTTCTAACAATCAACCAATTCTGAAATTTGTAAATTAATTAACTGAAACATTCATTGGAAATTGGAAATTAAGACTTGAGCATTGAAAATCGAGAGAACGCTGACATATTTGAGAGGTTTGAATTCTGTAGTTGGAATAAATATTTGATGGAGCTGAAACCCAGTGGGATTACAAGATCAGATTGACAATGACCTGAAACAGGCACTCAAGGGGCAGAAAGAACTGGAGCTGTCTGTTTTAAGGATGGTAAAAACTGCTTTAAAAAATGCCGAGATAGCGGCAAAAAAAACGCTGACAGATGATGAGGCCTTGAAAGTCCTAAGTTCACAGGCGAAGCAGAGAAAAGACTCCATCGACCAATTTCAGAAAGCCGGAAGAGACGACTTGGTCAAAAAAGAAGAGGCCGAACTCGGCATTATCCAGGCCTACTTACCCGAGCAAATGTCTGAAGAAGACATCAGAAAGATTGTGAAGGGAAAAATCGATGAAGCCGGTGGAGATTTAAATTTCGGGAAAATTATGGGTATGGTTATGGGTGCGGTTGGACAGAAAGCTGACGGACAAATGGTGCGAAAAATAGTTCAAGAGGAAATGGATAAATAAAGACGTCATTCTGGGGAGTAAGCGACTCCAGAATCAATAAATAGGGATTCTGGACCCTCCTCCGCTAAAGCGGAGTTTATCCGACCTCTGGCGGAGAACGGGCAAGCAAGCCAGAATGACAAAAAGATGACGGAAATAAATATTGTTGGAAATTACAAAGAAAGCGGCCCCACAAAGCAGAAAATAAAGGATGCGGTTGAGGCCGTTTTTCTTGAAATTAACAATTCAAAATTAACAATTCAAAACTACTCGGTTAATATTGCCTTTGTGAGCGATGCGGAAATTCAAGCCAAAAATAAAGAGTATAGGCACAAGGATGCTCCGACGGATGTTCTGAGTTTTGATTATGATGACGAAGGAGACATCCTATTGTCTGTTGCGCAAATTGAGGAGTTAAAGGAAAAGGACGAGACTTTGTATGATGCTATTTTGAAGACGATTATTCACGGCGTTCTGCATCTCTTGGGATTTGACCACGAAAACGAAAGCGACCGTGCTATAATGAATGAAAAAGAAATTAAAGTGTTTGAGAGTTTAAAATGAGAGATGTTATTTTGTTGTTTGGCATACAGGGTTCCGGAAAAGGCACGCAGGGCGAAAGGATTAAGGAAAAGTATAGCTTTACCGATATTACAGTTGGAAATTTACTAAGGGAAAAGGCCAAAGTCGACACAAGGATTCGAGACATTCAAAAAAGCGGGAAACTTGTGCCCGATGAAGACGTTCAAAAGGCAATAGAAGAGAAAATCGATTCACTTGGTGAAAATGAAGGAATTCTCTTCGATGGTTTCCCGAGATCGGCTAGCCAGCTTGAAATCTATAAAAAATTAGCAGATAAGTATGATTTCCAAGCCAAAGCGGTCTCTATCGACATTTCAGAAGAAGAGGCTTTAAAGAGAATCAGCACAAGGTTTGTTTGCCCGAAATGCGGCTTCATAGCCATTGGTCCGGGAAAATGCAAGTGCGGAGGCGAACTTGAACGCAGGGAAGATGACAGAGACGAAGCGGGAATTATGCAAAGAATCAGGATATTTATTAATGATACGCAACCAACGCTCGATTATTTTGAAGCTAGGGGAGAGCTAATCCGCATCGACGGAATGGGCTCAATGGATGAGGTAACCGAGAGGATACTTGGCGCGATCAAGGCTTATTATAAAGAATTGGCGAAAGTTTAATGGACCTCATAAAAACCAAAGGGGAAATCGAAATAATGAGAGAAGGCGGGCATATTCTTGCCCTTATTTTAAGTGATGCTAGAAATTATGCAGGTCCCGGCATGAGCACAAAAGACATCGATAAATATGTCGGGAGGTTATGCCTAAAGCATAGAGTGAAACCTGCATTCTACGGTTATCAGGGATATGAGGCAAACATCTGCACCTCGATAAATGATGAAATCGTTCACGGCATTCCTTCCTCCAAAAAGATTTTAAAGAAAGGCGATCTCCTCTCACTTGACTTCGGAGTCTTGCATAAGGGATTCAACACTGATGCAGCCATAACCTTTGGTATTGGAGAAATTGGCAAAACCAAGCAAAAACTAATTGAAGCGGCTGAGAAGTCATTCTTTAAGGGTGTGAAAAAGGTAAAAGCTGGCGCGCGTCTGGGTGATGTTTCTTATGAAATACAAAAATATATCGAGTCGAAAGGATTCTCGGTTATCAGGAGCCTGGCCGGGCATGGCATAGGAAGAGAGATTCACGAGGCGCCGACCATAACAAACTTTGGCAAGAAGGGAACCGGACTGATTTTAAAGGAGGGAATGACCCTGGCTATCGAGCCGATGCTTGCGGAGAAAAAGCATGATATCAAGCTGGATGCCGATGGATGGACTTACAGAACGGTTGACGGTGGTATGTCATCCCACTTTGAGCACACGATCGCGGTTACCAAAAATGGATATGAAATTCTGACAAATTAGCTTTATCTTGTCATTACGAAACCCTGCCCCTTCGTCATTCCGGCTTGTCCAGAATCAAATTCTTTGTCATGCCGACCTGCCTCGGCGGCAGGCAGGTCGACCCTACTCAAGCAGCGAGTAAAGGAATCTCTTTCTCTGTCATTCCGGACTTGATCCGGAATCCAGTCTTCTAGTCATTCTGGCTTGTCCAGAATCTAGTTTTAATTTTTTATAATTTATTTCTTTCAACTTTTTTACACAAAAAAGTTGAGCAAAAAGTGCCGGCTAACGATTCTTTTCAAAGTGTCACATAAAAAGCTTTCTCAACTTTAAAAAAATTAACTCGCAAGCTCAAACAAAATTATTTTTAAAGGTTCGTTCACTTTTAGATTTCCTTTGAAAAAATCATTCCGGATTAGGGATGCCGATTCTCAGTAGGTTTTGAATAGACAAGGACATTCCTTTCTTTCGCATTTTGCAAGGCGTGTCCTTGTTTGTGGCAACGAAAGGATAAACGAGGATTAAGTAAAGAATCCCTGAGCCGATAGCCGCCATAAAAACAATTGCCTCAAAAATAATGCCGGAGAAAAGCAGATTATGCCAAAAAATTGCGATAGCAGGAAAATTGCATAAATATAAAATTTATTCTTTTTCTTGGGTTTAAGCCCTCGCCGCTTACTGCGGGCAGTTCATTCATTAATCTGAATACTTTTGGCGCATATTCATTTGCAAAGGCTAGACAAAATCTATATAATTTTATAAGTAAATTTATTTTTAACCAGAAGGCGGTATGGCAGCTAAAGAAGAAATATTTGTCGGTCTCGATATAGGAAGTTTCAAGATTACCAGCGTGGTGGGTAGAGTTGATGAAGAAGGCGTTTTGGATGTCATCGGACTGGGGACATCGTTTTCTACCGGTGTAAGAAAAGGCTTGGTAAATGAAATAGAGGAAACTGTCAGCGGTATCTCGGAAAGTATGGAAATAGCCGAAAGAATGGCGGGAATACAGCTTGACAGCGCCACGATAAATATAAACGGAAGCCATATCAGCTCATTTAATTCAAAGGGCGTGGTGGCGGTAGGCAAGGCAAACCAGGAAGTGACACTTGAGGACACCTTCAGGGTTGATGAAGCGGCGCAGGCTATACAGATTCCAACAAACAAAGAGATTCTGCATATAATCCCTAGAATTTATAGCGTTGACGGACAGGAAGGCGTCAAGGATCCCGTGGGCATGACCGGCGTAAGGCTGGAAGGCGAGGTCCAAATAGTGACTGTAGCTCAACCCGCCGTAAAGAATCTCAAAAAAAGCGTTTCGCAGGCAGGCGTTGCTATTGATGATATTATCGCCGGACCGTTGGCAGCTTCAAAGGCGGTAGCCTCAAAAAGAGAAAAGGAACTTGGCTGCGTGATAGTCGATATCGGGGCAAGCACAACGGGCATTATTGTATATGAGGAAGAAAAGCCGCTCTACGTAAGCGTGCTGCCTATCGGGGCGATGCACATCACAAACGATATCGCCATAGGGCTTAGAACATCCATCGATGTGGCGGAGAAGGTAAAGCTCAAATACGGAACGTCTCTGGCAAAGTCGGTGGCGGAGAAAGAAAAGGTTGATCTGTCTGAAATAGACATCAATGAAGAAGGCGTCATTCCCCGAAAGCATGTGGCGGAGATCATCGAGGCAAGGCTTGGGGAACTTTTCAGTCTGGTTAAGGGAGAGCTTAGGAAAATTAACAGAGACGGCCAGTTGCCCGGAGGCGCTATTTTGACCGGCGGAGGAGCAAAACTTGAGGACATTGATTCAGTCGCCAAGTCCATTCTGAAACTGCCGTGCGTGATAGGCAAACCACATAATCTAAAGGGGATTGTCGACAAGGTTTACGATCCCCGTTATTCAACGGCTGTCGGACTTATGCTTTACCAGTTTGAAGAATCTGAAAGCAAAGGAGGAAGTAAACAGGTCGGGGTAGCAATCGATAGAATAAAGAATGTTTTCAAAACATTTTTGCCCTAAAAAATATTCATCTAAGTCAATTTGCTGGTCATTGTATCTAATCTTTATTATGCCCACTTTTTTTGTCATTCCGGACTTGCCCAGCATTCTTCTACCAATTACAAATCTCAAACGAATCTACAAATTTACTAATGTTTACGAATGCACGTCT
>JAJYQQ010000008.1 GCA_021794535.1 bacterium | reverse complement strand
CGGGACGGAAAATGTGCCATACATTGTCGGTATGGCAGAAGCTATGAAGCAAACCTCAATACATAGTACTGAATACTCAATACAGATCGCCGAGTTACGAGATTATCTTATCAAGAGAATTATGGATGAAATACCAGAAGTTATCCTGACCGGCCCAAAATCTGGCGATGAACGGCTGCCGCATATCGCCGGATTTATCTTTCAGAAAATTGAAGGCGAATCTATCCTCATCAATCTGGATTTACTTGGCATCGCCGCATCCAGCGGGTCGGCTTGCACATCGGGCAGTCTGGCATCATCGCACGTTTTGACCGCGATGGGGTATGATGACCTTTTGGCGCATGGTTCTATCCGATTCAGCTTAGGCAAGATGAATTCGCGTGACGACATCGACGAGTTGATGAAACATTTACTAGGAATTGTTGAAAAATTAAGAAGGATGAGTCCGATAAAATGAAATTTGCACAAGGAGCCACAAAAAATGTCTAAAGACGTTTTTTCAAAAGCAGTTCAGAAGTTTTATGAGATAAGAAATATCCCTTATCATATTGCACTGGATGAATCTGAAGAAAACATGCAGTGTGAGACAAAAAATAGGGTATTGGCAGAGGAATTAAAGAAATTAGGCTATAAAGCTAGGGAGAGAATCGGGCTTTTCCAGTGGAGCGAGCTAGATATTCCTACAGAAATCAAGGATTTACCGCATGATGACGAGTCGTCTCACTTATTTCTCGAGGTGATTCCTCCAGAAGAGAAAGATTGGATTCAAGTTGATTGTACGTGGAACCCTGAACTTGAAGGGGCGGGGTTTTCCATATCGGAATGGGACGGGAGGAATCCGACGAATATTGCTTTTGAATGTTATGATTTAATCCCGACAGAGAACAATAAAAAATACCTAAGCGGAATAAATTATGAAAAAGATCTCAGGGTAAATTATCAAATCTATGATGCATTCAATAAATATTGTGATAGTTTTTTAAAAGGAGAGAAATGAAGAAGAAGGTAGTAGCAGTCAGCGGGGGATTTGATCCGGTTCATATCGGACATGTGAGGATGATCCGAGAGGCAGCAAAACTGGGAGACGAGCTTGTGGTGATCTTGAATTCCGATAGATTCCTAGAGGAAAAGAAGGGTTTTGCCTTCATGACATTTGAAGAGCGCAAAGAAATTCTCGAAAACATCATCGGTGTCACGGAAGTGGTTGAGTGCATTGATGAGGATCAGACCGTGTGCAAGACATTGTCCGAGCTAAAACCGCATATTTTTGCAAACGGCGGCGACAGGAAGAATGAGGATGATATTCCGGAATTCAAAGTTTGTGTAGAGCATGGCATCGAAATGGTTTTTAACGTAGGCACCGGAGGAAAAGTCCAGTCTTCAAGTGAACTGGTAAAAAAGGTGAAGAAATAAAAGGATGAGCATGAAGATAGATGAAAACGCAAAGAAAATTATTGAGGAAAATGCCGTAGCTTTTGGGACAGTGATGCCTGATAATAAGCCAAATGTGATTGGTGTTGCCTATGTAAAGGTAGTTTCGGATGATGAAGTGGTTATCACAGATAATTATATGAGGCAGACCAAGGAAAACTTGGAGGTCAATCCAAATGTTTGCCTGGCAGTCTGGAATAGCGATTGGGAGGGCTATAAGCTGATCGGCAAAGCGGATTATCAGACGGAAGGAAAATGGAAAGAATGCGTTGAAAAAATGCCGGAAAACGAAGGACTATCAGCCAAAGGGGCGATAGTAGTGAAGGTGAGTAAATTAATAAAGTTGGGGTAACTTATTCTAATTTGACTGGGTTCCCGCCTCCCAACTTCGCCAAGGCTTCGCAGGACAAGCCACGGGAATGACAAGGCTCGAGAGTTAAAGCCAAAGACTGGATGGCGGACTGGATTCCGGGTCAAGCCCGGAATGACAAGTTTCAGAAATTTGAATTTGGAAATTGATTGGAAATTGGAAATTGTGAATTGAAAATTAAAAGCTAAGGGATTCCTCCCCTTCATAAATTCAGGGTAAACTTTAGATAC
The DNA here is from genome assembly GCA_021794535.1 of bacterium. Classification (GTDB taxonomy): domain Bacteria; phylum Patescibacteriota; class CPR2; order UBA1875; family JAJYID01; genus JAJYQQ01. The sequence goes on along the minus strand of JAJYQQ010000008.1, from coordinate 3,689 downwards.
TACCAAGTTTGCGGAAAAGTAGCTTGCTCTGAGGGAACGAAGAGGTCGGAATGACAAAGAAAGGAAACTAAATATGGCAGATATGTATTCGAAAAAAGTGATGGATCACTTTATGAACCCGAGAAATGTCGGGGAGATTGAGGATGCCAGCGGTGTCGGCGAGAAAGGGAATCCGACCTGCGGCGACATTATGAAAATGTATATTAAGGTTGGCCATCGGCCATCGGCCATCGGTCATCGGCAGACCGAAGACCGAAGACCGAAGACCGAAGACTACATCGAGGATATTAAATTCCAAACCTTTGGCTGCGGTGCGGCGGTGGCAACGTCTTCGATGATTACAGAAATGGTTAAAGGAAAAACGCTTGAGGAAGCGGAAAAAATCTCAAATGCACAGGTCGCCGAAGCGCTTGGCGGACTTCCGCCGATCAAAATGCACTGTTCAAACCTTGCCGCAAACGCGCTAAAGGATGCAATCGAAAACTACAAATCTAAGAATCTGTGACAAGGACGCACCTTGCAAAAACAAAGAGCAAGGAACGTCCTTGTTTATCCGGGGCTAAGTAGGGGTTTATTGGGATTTATGGTTGCTGATTGTTCAACAAAAGCCATCATTAGCCCCGACTAGCAACCACAAGTCCCTTCAATTCCCAATCAATGATTAATGCTCAATTAGAAATTTCGGGGTTCTCGCCACGTCAAACGTGGCCCTGAAACTGATGGAAAATCGAAAGTGTGCAGCGTACGACGTTGCCTTCGTGGGAATGACCCACGCACTATTTCAAAGTGCGGGGCAGGCAGAGGGGAATTTGTATTTTTGGCTAATGCTTTGGATCGATGAAATTCCTACAATTTACATATAATTTGGAGGCGACTATGCCGTTTTGCGGAGTTTATGGTTTTCAGGGAGGATTTGGGATTTTGGGGATGTTTTTTATGTTTCTTCTGCCCGTCCTATTTATTTTACTGCTCGTGTGGATCGTCTACGCAGTTATAGCCAGGGAGGGTGGCGAAAAGGGACTGGGCGGCCGGGACCGAGAGATGCGAATTGCCAAAGAACGATATGCAAAAGGTGAGATTACGAAAGAAGAATACGAAGAGATTATCAAAATCCTGCAAAAATAAAATTAAAAATTTATTGATTTTATGTTAATCTATATATCATGAATTGGGTTGATTTAGTCATTATCGCTTTCATTATTTATTTCCTGGTCGTGGGCTATTTTCAGGGTTTCTTGAAGCAGTTTATCGACTTAACCGGATTGATTCTGTCTTTCTTTTTTGCGATAAAGTTTTACTCCCAGCTGGCTCATTTTATCAGTACCCGGTTCAACCTGCCGCTATCATTTGCTGGGGTTGTGGGGTTTTTTTTGGCTTGGTTTGTGTTTCGGGTAATCTACTTTTTCATTTCAACCTTTGCTTACAAAAGAATTCCGGAAAACATCAAGGAATCAAAGTATAATCGCTTTGGCGGAGGGGCGCCGGCGCTGGTCCGAGGGGTGGTGACGGCGGCGATACTGCTCATTTTACTCATGGTTCTGCCCATTCCGACAAAAGCCAGGGATGATATATCAAGTTCTAAAATTGGCGGCAGCCTCGTAAATCATTCTGCTGCAGTCGACAATTATCTCGAAAAACAGTTTGGCGGGGCCATAAATGATACGCTCACATTCCTTACGGTGAAGCCGGAAGGCGATGAAACGACCGATCTCGGCTTCAAGACGGATAAAGTATCTGTCGACACTGTCAGTGAAAACAGAATGTTGGATATGGTGAATCAGGAGAGAACTTCCCGGGGCTTAAACAAGCTTGTAATGGATCAGAAACTGCAGGATCTGGCAAGAGCGCACTGCAAGGATATGTTTGAGAAAGGATACTTTTCCCATACAGACAAAAGCGGCAAATCTCCCTTTGACAGAATGCATGATGCCGGCATCAACTTTCTCGTAGCCGGTGAAAACCTGGCTCTGGCGCCGAATGTTGACATTGCTCATAACGGTTTAATGAACAGTCCCGGGCACAGAGCAAATATTTTGACGGCCGACTTTGGCAAGGTTGGCATTGGCGTGATAGACGGCGGGGTTTATGGTAAAATGTTTGCTCAGGAATTTACGGACTAAGAACCTGTTTAAAATCTCACCGCAAAGGATTAAGATAAAAAAAGATAGCTTGTCGGTTGAAATCTCATAATTTCGGCTGCAAAACGTTCAAATCTTGTTATAATATACAAATATTCTTCCTCGGTTTTCACGCTTTTCGCTCGAAATTATGAGATTTCAAGCTCGACATGAGATTTTAAACAGGTTCTAGATGAAAAAATTGATAAAGAAATTATTAAAATTTGTAATCATAGCGGCTGTCTTGGTAGCTGTTGCTTTATTCGGGATTGCCATCTATCTTTCGCCCCAGAGCAAGCTTGAGCATGCTGGTGCCATTGTTGTCATTTCCGGAGGGGAAACGGATGAGAGAATCAGCGAGGGTGTAAATCTTTACAAAGAAAATTATTCGCGCGAAATTATATTTTCCGGCGCGGCCGCCGAAGGAAGCGTATCAAATGCTGCCGCGATGCGAAACATCGCGATTAAAGAAGGCGTAAGGCCGTCAGATATTTTGATCGATGAAACATCTGTAGATACGGAAGAAAATGCCGCCAATGTGGCAAAAATCGTGAAAGCAAACTCCATCAACAGCATTATCCTGGTAACCTCGCCATATCATCAGCGCAGAGCTTATGATGCCTTTAGGAAGGAACTGGGCAAAGATTTCAAGATTATCAACCACTCGGCGATGGACAAAGAGTGGCGAAAGGCGGACTGGTGGTCAAACAGCCAGGCAAGATTTCTGACCCTTGGGGAAATAATGAAAAACTTTTATCTGCTTTTTAATAAATAATGTTATTTGTACACTTGAAAGCATAGTCTAAAAGGGAATATAATATATTTTGTCTTTGGATTTTTAACAATTAAATTAATAAGGAAGCCGCCTTACGGGTGGCTATTCGGAGGATTAGAGCAAAATGAGCGAAGTTATATTAACCGACCAAAATTTCGAGACAGAAGTTTTAAAAGATAGGGGTGTGGTTCTTGTGGATTTTTGGGCTGCCTGGTGCGGACCCTGCCAGATGCTGGGGCCAATCATTTCAGAAATTGCCAAAGATTTTGAGGGAAAGGCAAAGATTGGCAAGCTAAATGTGGATGAGGCCCCCCAAACCGCCGGACAATATGGAGTGATGAGCATACCCACGGTGATAATTTTCAAAAATGGCAAAGCCGAGGAAACTTTTGTGGGCGTCCAGCCGAAAGAAGTTTTAGGCGAGAAACTAAAATCTCTTCTTTAGAAATGAAAATTGCGTCATTTTGGCTTGCCTGCCCGTTTCGGAGCTTGAGAACGAAGGAGTGCCCAGAATCTTTTTTTTGCCCCGTCATTCCGGGCTCAGACCCGGAATCCAGTCTCCTCGTCATTCTGGCTTGCCTGCCCGCTCCGTAGCTTTAGTGGAGGAGGGTTCAGAATCTAGTTTTAATTTTTTATAATTTATTTATCAACTTTTTTACACAAAAAAGTTGAGCAAAAAGTGCCGGCTAACGATTTTTAAAAGATGTCGGATTTCATCTCGCTCGGTTTGAAAACAACAACAAGCCGATTCCGGAAGTTGTTTTCAAATTCTTCGCTCGATTTATCCTCTTCTTTTA
>JAJYQQ010000042.1 GCA_021794535.1 bacterium | reverse complement strand
TTGAAAACAACAACAAGCCGATTCCGGAAGTTGTTTTCAAATTCTTCACTCGACTTATCCTCTTCTTTTAAAAACCACGCCGGGAAAGAGATGCCGACCTTCTGTGCAAACAAGGACATTCCTTACCTTCGCATTTTGCAAGGTGTGTCCTTGTTTATGTTAAGAAGATAATTCTCGAGTCGATAGCCACAGACCAGAATACGAAATTTATTAAAATCTGTTTCTAGTTGGTTGGAATTTTAAAAATTGTGCTATAATTAAATTATGAAAAAGATATTGGGACATAAGATAGCTTTAATGATTGCCGGCGCCCTGGTTGTCGGGTTTGGCGGCACTGTTTTGTACTTGTCGGCAACGAGCAGCCAGAAGAGCCAAAACTCAAACAGCACCTCAACCACTACTACCCAAAGCGTCCCTCCGGTAACGCAAAAAGGGGAGATGCCGGCTTCTTCCACAACAACCACCAAGGCTCCGCTGAGTCAAGCGGCGCCGACAAACGGTTCCACCAACCTGGCCGCGCTTAACACGACCGTAACAGCTCAGCTTTCCCCGTCTGATAGCTCCATATCCATTACTTTTTACCCGGAGGGCGGCGGCTCCTACACGATCCAGCAGCTGATATCGGGGGCTTGGCAGGTTGAAAAGGAAAATGCTGGTTATAGCGGTGTGGGCGGTCTGGATGACGGCAGTTTGGCTGCCGGCGAAAATTCAAAAACTCTGCGAATTTTGAAGATAGCAAATGGGCAGTACACGGCTGTTTCAAAGGAGTTTACGATAAACAGAGCGGACGTGACGGCTGCCGGCGGGATAAAGACATATAATTAAGGGCATCTACCAATGACGCATTCTAAACGAATCTACGAATTATACTAATTAGTACAAATTTGTAATATTCATAGATTCGTTTGAGATTAGTAATTTGTAGAAAAGGAGGCATATGAAAGTTGCAATAAATGGCTTTGGGCGGATAGGGAGACAGGTATTTAAGGCCTTGACTGCTAAATATCCCGAGGTGGAAGTAGTTGCCATAAATGACTTAACCGATACGAAAACTCTGGCCCATCTTTTGAAATACGACTCAAACTATGGAGTCTGCAAGGACAAGATTGAAGAGAGAGAGAACTCGATTGCTGTAAATGGCAAGGAAATTAAAATACTTGCGGAAAAGGACCCGGCCGATTTGCCGTGGAAGGAACTCGACGTTGACGCGGTGATAGAAAGCACCGGATTTTTTACCGACGGCGAGAAAGCGAAAGCGCATTTAAACGCCGGGGCAAAGAAAGTTTTAATCTCGGCGCCGGCGACAAATCATGATATCACCATTGTTCTGGGTGTAAATGAGGAGAAATACGACAAGGATAAGCATCATATCATTTCAAACGCTTCCTGCACGACCAACTGCCTTGCGCCGATTGTCAAAGTTTTGCTTGAAAACTTCGGCGTGAAAAGAGGACTGATGACAACGGTTCATTCGTATACAACCGACCAGAGGATCCTGGACCTGCCCCATAAAGATTTGAGAAGGGCAAGGGCGGCCGCATTAAACATTATCCCCACGTCAACCGGCGCCGCTAAAGCGCTCAAAGAAGTAATTCCGGAGGTTGACGGAATACTTGACGGCATGTCCTTAAGGGTACCGACGCCCGTTGTGTCGGTTAACGATTTGGTGGTCGAGCTGGAAAAAGAAACTACCATAGGCCAGATTAACGCGAAAATGAAAGAAGCATCTGAAGGCAAAATGAAAGGAATCCTGCAGTTTTCCGATGAACCGCTTGTATCCATGGATTACAAGGGAAATCCGCACTCTTCCATTTATGATAGCCTTCTGACAAAAAATATCGGCGGCAATCTTTTCAAGATAATCAGCTGGTATGATAATGAGTGGGGATATTCGAATAGGTTGGCGGATTTATGCAGGTTGATTGGTGAGTAGGTTTATGGGTAAATTGGATATTCGGCCGCTGTGTCATTCCCGCGGAGGCGGGAATCCAGACAAATTAATAGGACTAGATTCCCGCCTCCGCGGGAATGACAATGAGGGAAAGTGAAAAGTATAAAGAATGCCAACTTAAGAAATAAACACGTTGTTTTGCGGGTTGATTTTAATGTTCCGATTGAGAAAGGGAAAGTTACAGACGATGCCAGGATAAACGAAGTTTTATCGACTATCAGTTACATTCTAGAAAAGGGCGGTTCGGTAATTATCATTTCCCATTTGGGCAGGCCCGGAGGCAAGAAAGTTTCCGCCTTAAGCCTTGCTCCAGTAGCCAAAAAACTCGAGAAGTTACTGGGCAAGAAAGTGGAATTTCTGACAGAAACCGTAGGGGCTAAGGCTAGAGAAAAGGCAAGCGCGCTGAAGCCGGGGCAAATAATGATGCTTGAGAACCTGCGTTTTTCTCCCTATGAAGAATTAAACGACAGGGCTTTTGCCGAGAAACTTGCCGGCTTGGGTAATATATTTGTGCAAGAAGCCTTTTCAAATGCCCATCACGCTCATGCTTCGATGGTTGCCATTACCGATTATTTGCCATCGTATGCCGGTCTTCATTTTGCCAAAGAGTACGAAATGCTATCCGACATTTTAAACGAGCCAAAAAAACCATTTGTTTTCATTGCTGGCGGGAAGAAAACGGAAACCAAAGTAGAAGCTTTGAGGGGCATTTCCCAAAAAGCCGACATTATACTACTCGGCGGGGGATTGGCTAACACTTTTTTGATGGCTGAAGGTTATGAAGTTGGAAGGTCATTTTACGAGGAAGAATATGTATCTGATGCGGAACAGGCCTTAAGAGACGCCTTTGATAGCGGTTGCGAAGTACTCTTGCCGCAGGACGTGATGGTGGCGAGAAATATCTCAAAAGACACAAAGGAAAAGGAAAAAGACATAGAACAAATCGAGGCAGATGATATAATAGCTGACATAGGACCCAAGACAATTTCAAAATATGCGCAGCCGATCAAGTTTGCCGGCACCATAGTTTGGAACGGACCGCTCGGTATCTTCGAATACAAATCCTTCCAGGCAGGCACAAGAGGAGTGGCAAGCTTAATCCAGGAAAGCCATGCAGTGGCGGTTGTGGGCGGGGGCGATACCTTGGCGGCTTTAAAAGAGCTAAACATCAAAGAAGACTTCACATATGTCTCAACCGCCGGAGGAGCAATGATGGAATTTTTGGCGGGGAATAAGATGCCCGGAGTCGAGGCACTGAAGTAGGTTAGTGGGTAAATGGACCGGTAGGTAATGAGGATTAAAATTAATTTAGAAAGCCATGTCGAAGTGGCACATATGAAAGATGAGAGGGAAGCATGAAATATCGCAAAAAAATAGTTATCGGAAATTGGAAGATGAACTTAACGGTGCCTGAGAGTACGATTCTAATCCAAAAATTAAAGAAGGAGATGCCTGCGAATATTAAATCAGAGGTTGTGGTATGCCCGACTTTCGTGGACATTTATTCCGCTTCGGAGGAGCTTAAAAATTCTCAAATTTTAGTCGGCGCCCAAAATGTTGCCGAGGAAGAAAAGGGCGCATACACCGGAGAAGTTTCGGTCCTGTCACTAAAGGGATTTGTGGACTACATTATCGTCGGCCATTCAGAAAGAAGAAACATATTTGGCGAATCGGATAAAATAGTCGCCAAAAAGGCGGAAATCGTAGTGCGCCACGATATGAAACCGGTTATTTGCGTCGGTGAAACATTGCACGAGAGAGAGGATAAGCTTTCAAAAGTTGTCGTCTTGTCGCAACTTGAAGCATCTTGCAAGCACTTAACCGGCGAAGAAATCACCGAGAGTCTGGTGGCCTACGAGCCGGTTTGGGCTATCGGTACCGGACAAGTTTGCAGCGAGGCGGAAGCCGAGAAAATGGCGGGGCACATCAGGGGATTAGTCAAATCATTATACGGCGAAAAAGTTTCAGAATCGGTCAGAATCCTTTACGGAGGGAGCGTAACCGGCTCAAGCGCAAAATCATTTAAAAAATCCAAGAATATTGACGGGTTACTGGTAGGGGGCGCGAGTCTTCATCATCAGGAGTTTGCGGCAATAGTAAAAAACTTTGATAAATAATCAAAGTTCTTTAATTTCTAAATCCGAATTTCTAATTCCAAATAAAAATCTAAATTATGAAATGACAAATTGTAAACAAAAACAAAAGTTTGATCTTAAGGAGAGAACTGCGCAGTTTAGTGAGGATGTAATTGATTTTAGTAAGTCTGTTAAGGAGTCAACTATAAATAGGCCGATAATCTCTCAATTGATTAGAGCTGCAACAAGTATAGGAGCTAATTATTGTGAAGCAGATTGTGCGGAGAGTAAGAAAGACTTTGAACACAAGCTATCTATTTGCAAAAAAGAATCCAAAGAATCAAAATATTGGCTTAGAATGATAGCGAAATCTCACCCCGAAACAAAAGATAGGGCAAGAGATCTTTGGAAAGAGGCCGTTGAGTTGAATCTAATCTTTTCAGCCATAATAAATAAATCAAAGAAAAAAGTTTGATATTTGAAATTTTGTTAGAAATTTGTAATTAGGATTTAGAAATTAATTGACGATTAGGAAATAACAAATGATAGTTCCAGCAAGCGATCTTTTAAAACAGGCGAAAAAAGAAGGCCATGCCATTGGCGCTTTCAATGCTTCCACTTTGGAAGTGACAAAGGCGATCCTTCAGGCGGCAGAGGAGCTGAAAACACCGGTAATCATAGAAACTTCGGAAGGGGAGGCAAACTTTGAGGGCTATCAGATTTTTGCGGATACAGTGCGCGATTTAGCCGATGAGCTGGCGATAGATGTAGCGATTAACCTGGATCATGGCAAAAGTCTGGAATCAGTTAAATATGCCATTCAGTCCGGCTACTCCTCTGTGCACATTGATTGTTCAAAAATGGAAAGAAAAGATAATGTTGCGCTAACCCGGGAAGTTGTTAAATTTGCCCATTCCAGAGGCGTGTCGGTCGAGGGGGAATTTGGCCATGTGGGCGGAAGCTCCGAAGTTCATGCAAACGAACTGCCAAAAGACGGGATTGTGCTTACGGAACCGCAGGAAGCGATCGATTATATCAAAGAAACAGGAGTAGACATCTTCGCCGGGTCATATGGCAATATTCACGGTATGTACAAAGATGCGCCGCACCTGGACATAGAAAGAATTCGAAAGATTGCCGATGGTTCCGGCGTACCGCTTTCACTTCACGGGGGGTCGGGAATACCGGATGATCAGATCAAGGCAGCGATTGGCGCAGGAATCTGTAAGATAAATGTTAATACCGAGCTTAGAAAGGCATACAAGGAATCGCTTGAGAGAAACTTAAGAGGAGTAAATGCCGAAATAGTGCCTTATAAATATCTGCCGCAAGTAATTGCTGATGTAAAAGAAGTGGTAAAAAAGAAAATTGTTTTATTTTCTGCTTCTCATCATTTTGAGTAAGCGAAGAATCCCGTTGTCTCTCACAAGGCCTGTTCCCGAATGATTCCGCGGAAATCTTAGGAAATTTGGTTTTGGAGTAGTGCAAGGGCCTGGCCCTTGCACTATCTAGGGAGGGTTATTATCAGATAGACGCATCATTTTTTCAGAATAAATAATTTATTCACCGCTAACTTTTTAAAAATCCGGCGGTATTGTCCGGATTTTTTGTTTCGCCAATTCGGGCGGCTTTTCAAAAAGGGTTCAACCCTCGCGAGGGTTGAACCCTTTTTGGATAAGGACTGTCCTTGTAAAATGCCCCCGTAAAACTCCCGCATTAGATAATCTAA
>JAJYQQ010000020.1 GCA_021794535.1 bacterium | reverse complement strand
TTTTCGCTAACATCGGAAAATCTGCGCATTTTAGTGTCTTTGTGTATTTGTCCTGCACGCCCAGGACTGGTGAGCCAAGATTGATGGCTTTTTTTAATATAATCGGCTACGGTTTTGCTTGGGACTATGAAGTAATCTGGCGTTTTTTGATTATTATTTAAATTCACAAAAACATAGAATAAGTTGTCGGCATAGTAATTTTCAGATTTCTCATTAAGAAGCCAGTCACGACTTGACTTGCTATTAGTTTTGACTTGAATTGCAACGGACATAGAGGCATCTGCATTAGAACAAAGAATATCTACTCCTTTGGTGTTTCTTAAGGTAATAGAAGCTATATAGCCTCGAGCAGTAAGCTCTGCGGCGACAAAATACTCTCCTGCTACTCCCGCCAGGACAGATGTCAGTTTCTCTTTAGGTTGATTCTTATTATTCATATATTTACCCAAATATTTAATTGGTTCGGGAGGCAGGATTCGAACCTGCGATCACGGGACCAAAACCCGTTGCCTTACCACTTGGCTACTCCCGATCGTTAGCCGATTGACTAGAACATTTTACCATTTTAAGGCTAATTTTTCAATTCTGATGATATGGAACCTAGTTATTTATAAGCAGCATAAAGGTAAAGAATGAGATGATGGAATATCCGATGGCGCCAAGGATTTCTCCTCTTGTGTGTTCCCTTAAATACACCCTAGACCAGGCTATCGGTACGGCAAGCGGCAGGAGATACACGTACCTCATATCCACAAATGAAATTAACAAAAAAATTGAAGAACAGAAAATGAACATGTGGCCGCTGATTTTATACCTCCAGGAAGTGATAGCCACAAACCCAAGAGACATAAGGTAAAAGATGAGCAGCATTTTTGTCATTTCCGGACTTGCGCCCAGGTATTTTATGGCAAGTAGCGAGCCGGTGCTTGAAACAAGGGCAAACGAAAATGGCACCGTTCTTTCTCTGCGTTCCTGGATGTGAAAGTTGCCAATCCTTTCTTTTTTCAACAAATAAAGCGTAAAGAAAACCGGTAGGAATATTGAAAAAAAGAAAACAATGGCCAGGGTTTCCAGGAAAATTTCGGTTGACGGGCTAAATCTGTGTAGTGTGTCAAAGAGCATAAGGCTTCCAACGATCGCAGGAGTGGTAATTATAGAAATGTATCTGGCCAGCAAATGAAGATCAAGCGCCTTACTTCTTTCCAAAGCTTTGGTTTCCACCATCACCCCTCCAAAGATTTAATTGCCGCCTCGATCCTTTTTTCAGATGCTGCTTTGCCGAGTGCCCACATGATCTCATTTGGGGATGGGCTCCTTTCTTGCCCGCTAAGCGCGACTCGCACCGGCCAGAAGATGTCTCCATTTGAGAGATTCTCGGCTTCCACAACCGATACAAGAATTTTGTTGTAGGACTGGATTCCCGCCTCCGCGGGAATGACAAGAGAAGAGTCAGGAATGACAGAAGAGGAAGAAAGCGCTTTCAAAACGCTTTTCAGGCCTTTTAGCGTATTTTCCCGTGTGCTTTTGCCGAATATCAACAGCTTTGGGTCATATTTAACTCCTTCAAAGAAAAAGTTAGAATTTTCCGTGAAATCTTTGAGTGTTACCATCCGGGTTTGCATGACGGTGAGTGCCCGCTCAGCTAATTTTGCATCTTTTCCTTTCAGAAATTCCGCGTTGAAATTTTCAACTTCTTTCATTAGGTCCTCGATGCTCATCGCCCTGATTTTCTCGCCGTTTATCCAGTTCAGCCTTTCTATGTCAAAAACTGCCGGCGACTTCCCCACCCGTTTTAAGTCAAATTTTTTAATCAATTCTTCTCGGGCAAAGAGTTCTTGTGTGGTTCCGTCATTCCAACCAAGAAGCGCGAGAAAATTTACTATTGCGTCTGCCAGATAGCCGTTTTCTTTGTAATCCATTATCGCTGTGTCGCCGTGCCTTTTTGAGAGCTTTTTTCTGTCCGGTCCTACGATGAGAGGCATATGGGCAAACTTCGGTGGCTGCCAGCCAAAAGACATGTAAAGCAGAATATGTTTTGGTGTGGAAGGTATCCATTCCTCGCCTCTAATTACAGTAGAAATCTCCATCAAGTGATCGTCTATTATGTTTGCGAAGTGGTAAGTCGGATATCCGTCAGACTTCATAATAATGAAGTCCTCCTGAATGTCGGTGCGGATAGAAACCTTTCCGTGAATAGTATCATCCCAGACCACTTCTTTCGGATTTTCAGGAACCTTAAATCTGACAACAGGGATTTTGCCTTCTTTCTCTAGTTTTTGGATATCTCCCACTGTTAGTTTTCGGCAGCAAGCATCATAACCCGGAGGAAGTTTTTGCTTTTCCTGTTCTTGGCGGAGGTTTGTTAACCTTTCCTTCGAACAGAAACATTTGTATGCCTTGCCTTCCTCTAAAAGGCGGTCTGCGTATTTTTGATAAATCTTGAGCCGTTTGGACTGATGTATTTTTTCTTCATTATCCCAAGCTAACCCCAGCCACCTTAGAGACTCCTCAATATAGCTTACGGCACCGGGAATAAACCTTTCGCGATCAGTGTCTTCGATGCGGAGGATAAATTTGCCGTCTTTTGATTTTGTGTGTAGGTAATTAAATATAGCTGTCCGTATGTTTCCGACGTGAGGTTTTCCTGTTGGGCTTGGAGCAAAACGGGTCTTAATCATTTTTCCGTTCTAATGTACCAATCTTACTAATCTACCAATATGCCCCCTTGATTTCTCGGCATCACAAACTAATTCATAGATTAGTATTATTTGTAATTGGTGTGGCATTATCTTTTATTTAGTAATACTTTTTGCTTTATCTGGTCAAGGTCTGTAAAGTCGTCTGCTTCATCGATCAATTTCTGTGAAGTGCTTCTGCCAAAAGATATAACCTCGGCGCGGCAACCTTCAGCCTTTGCATGGTGCAACAGTTCCGCAAAGTCGCCGTCGCCCGAGCAAAGGACGACTGCGTCAAGCTTGGGTGCCATCTTCAATATGTCGACGGCAATTCCTACATCCCAATCTCCCTTCTTGTGCCCGCCGGCAAATGTTTGCAAGTCCTTTGATTTGACCTCAAAACCAAGCTTTTCAAGCGCATCAAAAAATGTTTGTTCTTCCGGCGATTCTGCGCGGATTGTGTATGCGATGGCGCGTATCAGTTGGCGATCCGATGTTCCGATTTTCAGTATCTCGCCGAAGTTCACCTTCTTTTCATACAAGGCTCTTGCGGAATAATATAGGTTTTGTACGTCTATAAAAATTGCTACACGTTGATTTGGATTCTTCATTGTCGCTTATGCTCCTTTCCTACTAATTACTTATTTTAAACGAATCTACAGATAACTCTTGTTGTCATTCCGGACTTGCCTGCCCGCCCTTGGAGGGATCCGGTCTATATTAAATTACTACTGGATTCTGAATCAAGTTCAGAATGACAATCTAGGGACTGCCCCCGTCAATCAGTCGTTATCTCCAGCCCCTCCCCAGTTATTTTAGCATCTTTTACCTGATATTTGTTGTTTATTTTTTTATCAGTATATTTTTGGGCCAAATCCAATATTTTATCTGCAAGCATTTGGGGCATTGCTACTTTGCCAAGAGTTAGCTTGTCGACCCGAAAATGTAGTTTACCTTTTTCTGCAATCGGCCGGATATCGCCCCGGAAATTTGCCGAAAAAGGGAAACTGGCCTGCCCCGTAATTTGAACATCCTCTCCATTTTGTTTCGATTTAACATTTTTCAAAACCGTATCGCAGCAGTCCTTAAAGAAAAGATCAAGATCGGCATAGGAAATAACTATTTTACCGTTAGCAGCCTTGATCGTGGGGGATATTTTTGTATTTTGGGCCTGGATTTTGTCGTTTTTTAAGAAAGGCAATGGAAGAGTTATTTTTTCAGCGATAATTATTAGAATACTCAAAACCAATAATCCCCCCAAAAAGATTGCCAGAGGTTTCAGGATATTATTCTTCATACTTAGAAGCTGATCGAGTCGCCCCGAGTGTCTATCTCTTTCCATTCGCCCGCTAAATCATCCCAGGTGAATACCTCGGTTTTTTGGGTGGTTTCCGTGTCCGAGACTACATATTCTGTAAGCGCTTTCCCGGCTTGTGTTTTATGGTAATGCTGTTTTTTCTCGATAATCATCGGCCTTTTAGTGCGCTCGACTTTCATCTTGCCCCCCGGGCCGTTAAAAACCACAAATTCTCTCACTCCCTTTATTTCATTGCCTACGTCATCAGCCATAATGTCGGGCTCGCTTCCCTCCTCCAGGATGCCGAATTTTTCCTTAATGCTGTCCTTTAGATCTTGCCACCGATCGTCTGTCATAAGAAGCCTCGTTTTAATTATTTCAGATATTTGATCGCTTTGTTTGCCGCAACATTTCTTGAATTTTGCGCTAGCGCTATCTGAGCGCCAAAAAGAGGGCCAGGACAACCAGCACTATCGCTGTTACCACAAACGATATAATCATCAGGTCGTACTCTTTGGTATATCCCTCCTGGGTGATAAGCGGCGCCTCAAGATTTATAAAATCTTTTTTGACCATTTCTTCTGCTTTCTCGAGCGGCCTTTTTTCTTTCTTGCCAGGCCTGTCGCTTCTTTTTGTAATTGCCGGCCGGATATCATTCATGGCCTGAGTGTTGCCTGCCCTCTTTGGTTCCGGCGATTGCCTTAATGGCGGGGCAGCCGGCGCTATACGCGTTTCTGCTTGTATGCCCATAGGTTCGCTTTTTTGCGCGGGCTGGCCTTCGTTTCCCTGCTTTACCCCGTTTTCCACCTTCAACTTTTCCAGGACATCTCCGCTCGCCGCCAATATTTTTTTGTCTTCTTCAAAGGTTTTCTTGTCCAGGTTTTCTTTCGCGTTATCCTTTAAAATATCAAGCAGGATGGCGCTGCCTTCAAGCTCGTCGAGATTGCTTTCCGGCAGTTTTGTGAGTTCGAGCAAATCCTTTGCCGCATTGTCCGGACCATGCTCATTTTTGGGTTCGGCTGTCCGGATCTCATTTTCATCAAAAACCATTTTTGGGATCTTATGTTTTGGTGCCTTTGCCGCTACTTTGTTCTCACTCAAAAGAGTCGAACAATTGGCGCAATAAGTCTTGCCGCCAATAGTAACTGTTTCTTCTTCTTTTTTGCAATGCGTACAAAGCATCTAAGTCTCCGAAATAATTTTTAATTTTCTTTTTCCAGTTTTCATTGAATTTTCAAATATCAATTTTTTAGACATTGGCTCATTGTGAATTGATTGAAAATTGTGACTTTGGATTTTTATTGGAAATTTGAAATTAGTAATTAGTAATTTCAAAAAGGTATATCCTCATTATATAGATTATCAGCATACGGCGATCTATACAATTCAGATCCAAAAATTCTGTGATATCCGGTAAACAAATTATTTTCTTCCATTGACTCAAGTGCTGAAAAAGCGGTATTTAGTTTTGCGGATATGTCGTCCATCATATGGAGTGCAATAGCTTCCGGAGTCTTTGGTAGGACAGGGCTGCCAAACTCCATCTTACCATGATGAGAAAGAATCAGGTGGATTACTTCATCGAGCAGCTCCTCATCCATTCCTGTCTGCTCTCCATATTTTTTAACCTTCTCCGCTCCCATAAAGACGTGCCCGAGAAGCCTTAGTTTTGGGGTTAGAGTAATCGTTGTCGTTACTTCATAGTCATAAATTTTTCCGATATCATGAAATATGACGCCGGTTACAAGCATATCTTTATTTATCTTTGGATGGGTTTTGCATATAGCGGGCACGTAGTTTAGCATTTCAGTGGTATGGTCCA
>JAJYQQ010000058.1 GCA_021794535.1 bacterium | reverse complement strand
ATTAAAAATTCAAAATAAAGAGGTCAAGGCCTCTTTATTGATATTAAAACTCATCGTGGCACCACCACCATTGTCATTCCGACCGACTCTACGCTAGTAGCGAGTGGAGGAATCCCTTATTTTATATCCAATCTAAAACTTTTAAGGGATCCCTCGACTTGTCCTGCAAGTTAAGTCGCTCGGGATGACAAACAGAGAGTTTCGGATTCACGGAGAATAACGATGATTTGGCAAGCCAACTCTGGTATAATTGCTTTATGGAAAAGATTTCTTTGAATGAGGCGAAGAAGAGAGCCGAAAAACTAAGAAAAGAAATTGATAGGATTAGATATGCCTATCATGTTTTGGATAAGGAAATTGTATCGGAAAGCGTGAAAACGTCTTTGATGCATGAGCTGAGTCAGCTCGAACAAATGTATCCGGAGCTTGTTACTTCCGACTCGCCAACCCAGCGGGTGGCTGGAAAGCCGCTTTCAAAGTTTCAAAAGGTCCGCCATGCGCGCCCCGGCTTATCGCTAAATGACATTTTTGATTTTGGGGAGCTTGAGGATTGGGAAAAAAGAATTCAAAAACTTGTTCCTCCCTCTCCTGTCATTCCCGCCCGCCAAAGGTCGGGTAAACATCCGGCGGGAATCCAAAGACCAAGCGTGAAGACAACCGAAAAACTTGATTATTATGTGGAGTTAAAGCTGGATGGACTTTCTGTTTATTTGACCTATGAGAAGGGATTTTTAAAGACGGCGGCGACTCGAGGCGACGGGACGACCGGCGAAGACGTAACCCAAAATATCCGAACAATTGAGAGCATCCCGCTGAAACTGACTAAGCCTGTCGACATCGAGGTGCGCGGCGAGGTTTACATGGATCACGGGCAATTCGAGAAGGTAAATGCCGCTCAGGGAAAGGCGGGAAAGGTAACGTATGCAAATCCGAGGAATTTGGCCGCCGGGACTCTGCGCCAGCTGGATCCGAAAATCGTATCGGCCCGAAAACTGAAATTCATGGCATGGGCGATATTTGAGGAAGGAATTAAAACTCACGAAGAAGAGCACGAGATGGCGAAAAAACTTGGGTTTAAAGTCGAACCGAACTCCCGCCATTGCAAAAATTTGAAAGAAATAGAGAAATTTCTCGAAGAGTGGGAAGACAAGAGAAAAAAGCTGCCGTATCAGACTGACGGGGCGGTTATAAACATTAACTCCGAAGATTTAGTCCGCAGGCTTGGCATAGTCGGAAAAGCGCCTCGCGGAGTGGTTGCCTATAAATTCTCGGCCGAACAAGTGACAACGGTTCTCGAAGATATTCGCGTGAATGTCGGCCGGACGGGCGCCATAACGCCGATCGCGGTTCTCACACCCATAAAGGTCGCCGGCACAACCGTGTCGAGGGCCACGCTTCATAATGAGGATGAGATTAAACGCAAAGACATTCGCATCGGCGACACGGTTATAATCCAAAAAGCGGGCGACATAATTCCCGAAGTTATCGGACCGCTTCCAAATCTTCGAACCGGTAAAGAAAAAATTTTCAAAATGCCGGATAAATGTCCGATATGCGGCGGGCCGATCGTAAGGCCGGAGGGCGAGGCGGTGGCAAGATGCGCATCTGAAAAATGCTTTGCCATAGAACTCCAAAAGATAGGGCACTTTGTTTCGAAAGGCGCCTTTAATATCGAGGGACTCGGTGAGAAGATTGTTACGCAGTTAATCGAAGAAGGATTGATAGAAGATGCGGCCGATCTCTTTGCCTTGACCGAGGGCGATCTGATGCCGCTTGAGCGATTTGCCGAAACCTCGGCAAAGAATCTTGTTGAATCAATTAATGAACACAAAAAAGTGTCATTCAGGAGATTTCTCTACGGACTCGGCATCCGCCATGTCGGGGCGATAACAGCATCAGACATAACCAGAAAGTTCAGGAAACTAGAAGACATTCAGAGCGCTTCACTTGAAGATTTACAGGCGATTGACGGCATAGGCGATGTCGCCTCGGAAAGCATTTATAAATGGTTTAGAAATAAAAAGAATCTCGAATTCCTTAAAAAATTAAAAGCAAATGGGGTCGAGATAGTTTATGAACCGGTTAGAAACAAGCTGGAAGGCAAAACATTTGTTCTGACCGGATCTCTAAATACAATTACCCGTGATGAAGCAGAAGAGCTAATTAGAATAAACGGCGGAAATGCCTCTGGCTCTGTCTCTAAATCCACTGACTTCGTCGTAGTCGGCGACAACCCCGGCTCAAAGGCCGACAAAGCTGAACGGTTAGGCATAAAAATATTAAGTGGAGAAGATTTCTTAAAGATGGTTAATAAGGTATAATTGGTGAGTTATGGCAGAGAAAATATCAAAAGAAGAAGTTGAATATCTGGCGAAGCTGGCGAGGGTTGGTTTGACTGATGCCGAGATTACCAAATACCAGAAGGATTTGGGTGATATTTTGGGCTATGTTGAAAAATTGAACGAAGTTGACACGGATGGTGTGGGACCGATGGCGCAGGGGATTAAAGCGAAGAATGTCATGCGGGAGGATAAGATTGAAAAGATTGAAGGCGCGCCGGCAGAACTTCTGGAATGTGCGCCGGAAAAAGAAGACGGGTTTATTAAGGTACAGTCGATATTTGATTGAGTATGGATTTTACAAGGGTCCGACCCTTGTAGGGTCGGACCCTTGTAAAACAGAGAGAAAATGGAATTGATTAACAAAACAATTAAAGAATTACAAAAAGAGGACAAGAGAGAAGTTTTGTCTGCTTGTTTGAATAGAATCAAGGAAGTTGAGCCGAAATTGCATGCCTTTGTGACGACTGTTACGGCTGAGGATATAGATTCTGGTCAAGCCAGAATGACGGAAGGTAGTGCAGAAGACAGTCTTCTGCAAGGGATTCCGGTTGGAATAAAGGATGTTTTGTGCACGAGGAATTTAAGGACGACGGCAAGTGCCAAGATGCTAGATAATTTTGTGCCGCCATATGATGCGACAGTTGTTAAAAAATTAAAGGACGCCGGCGCGATCATAGTCGGCAAGAACAACTGTGATGCTTGGGCGCATGGAGCTTCGACGGAAAACTCTGACTATGGAGTTACACCAAATCCGTGGGATTTAACCCGGGTTTCCGGCGGTTCATCAGGCGGGTCGGCGGCTGCCGTGGCGGCGGGGGAAGTGCCTTACTCCATCGGAACCGACACCGGCGGGTCTATTCGCCAGCCGGCATCATTTTGCGGGGTTGTGGGACTGAAGCCGACTTATGGTCGCGTTTCAAGGTATGGACTTATTGCCATGGCGTCATCGCTTGACTGCCCCGGACCGATAACAAAAACGGTGGAGGATGCGGCGATTGTTTTGAATGTGATAGCGGGGGAAGATGAAAAAGACCCCACTACGTTCAAAATTAAAAATTCAAAATTAAAAATTCAAAAAGAGCTGGATTCCCGCCGGAGTTTATCCGCCCATGGCTTTAAGAAGGAGGGCGGGAATGACAAAGAAATGGGGAATGACGGAGGAGAAGGGGATCCTTCCGTGTTCGCTCAGAAGTCCTTCGGAGAGTCGGTCGGAATGACAGAGATAGATTATACAAAAGATTTGAATAAGAGCTTAAAGGGTGTGAAAATCGGTGTGCCGAAGGAATATTTTGGCTTAGGATTGTTTGACGAGGTTGGAGATGTCTTTAAGCAATCTTTAGAAACCTTTGAAAAATTAGGCGCGGAAGTTGTTGGGATCTCCTTGCCGCATACGCAGTATGGAGTGGCTACTTATTACATCATTCAGACGGCCGAAGTTTCCTCAAACTTGGGGAGATATGACGGGGTAAAGTATGGATATAGTACAAAAGAGTCAAAGGATTTGATTGATTCATATTTCAAAACGAGAGACGAGGGATTTGGCGATGAGGCAAAAAGACGAATAATGCTCGGAACCTACGTTTTGTCGTCTGGCTATTACGATGCCTATTATTTAAAGGCAGCAAAGGTGCGCAGATTGATTCATAATGATTTTGTAAAAGCGTTTGAAAAGGTTGACGTAATATTGTCGCCGGTTGCGCCGACGCCGGCATTCAAGATTGGCGAAAAAGCTGATCCTGTTTCTATGTACCTGGCAGATGTTTATACAGCTCCGGTGAGTTTGGCTGGACTTCCTGCAATATCTATTCCGGCAGGATTTTCCCATTCGACTTCGCTCAGGGCAGGCTCTGATAAATTACCGGTCGGAATCCAGATAATCGGTCCACATTTTGAAGAATCGAAAATATTGAATGTGGCGCATATGTTTGAAAAAGCGACGGGGAATGAGGAGTGGAGAAAGTTTAAAACGGTTGTTTGATCTTTTTTCTGTCATTCCCGCCAACTCTTGTCATTCCGGACTTGATCTGGAATCCAGTCTCTTATTAATATCCACTTTTTTAGAAAAAGTGGAGTAAAAATCGCGGCTTAGGCGGTCTCTCAAAGTGTCGTCTGGTTCGCTTTCTCATCTTTAAAAAAATTAACTCGCTTCTCTCAAACAAAATTATTTTTAAAGGTTCGTTTGCTCCCAGACTTTCTTTTCGAGCCGATAGCCGCATGAGGGATGCCGACCCTCGGTGCAAACAAGGACATTCCTGCTTCTAGTTTTTTCAAGGCGTTTTGTTTTCAGGGGTTTTCTTGGAGTTTTGAGATTTTAAGATTATAATTTGTTTAGGATTTAAAAAAAGGACTGGATTCCCGTCGGAGTTTATGCTGAATTAGATTCAGTGCGGGAATGACATAAGGTATGGGCAAGAACCAGAAAATCAAATTAGAGCGAAAGCTTGAGCAGATAAAAAGGGAAAAGCGGAAGAAAGAAAGGCGAAAAAAGTTTTTGAAAATTTTTTCTGTGGGGCTTGTGGTGGTTATGTTGGGGCTTGTCGGGGTTTATGGTTATAAAAAGTTTTCGGCGAAGAAAATTACCGCTAACAAAATCAATACAACGAGCAAATTGAGTGAAATAAAAAAGGAGCCGAGTGTGAAACATTATGATAAATATCCGGACATGGTGATAGATCCGAGCAAGAAATATGCTGCAAACTTCAAGACGAGCGACGGTGACTTTACGGTCGAGCTGGACGCAAAAGACACGCCGAAAACAGTGAACAGCTTTGTTTTTCTCGCTCAAAGCGGCTTTTATGACGGACTGACATTTCACCGAATTATCAAAGATTTTATGATCCAGGGCGGAGATCCGAAGGGTGATGGCACGGGTGATGCCGGCTATAAGTTCGCAGATGAGCCAATTACCAAAGATTATTTGCCGGGAACTCTCGCTATGGCAAACTCAGGGAAAGACACGAACGGTTCTCAATTTTTCATAATGACGGGCGACTACTCCGGCGGAAAGCTGCCGAAGAATTATGTGATATTCGGAAATGTGGTAAGCGGTATGGACACGGTGCAGAAAATAGCTGCGACGCCGGTTGAGAAAAGCGCTGGCGGAGAAGATTCGAAGCCGAAAGAAAAGGTCATTATTCAAACCATTGAGATACAGGAAAAATAATCTTTGTCATTCTGGCTTGCCTGCCCGCTCCGTAGCTTTAGCGGAGGAGGGTCCAGAATCTTCCCCTTGTCATTTATGCACGTTTCTGTCATTCCGGGCTCCGACCCGGAATCCAGTCTTCTCGTCATTCTGGCTTGTCCAGAATCCATCCCCCTGTCATTCCCGACCTGATCGGGAATCTAGTTTTAATTTTTTATAATTTATTCTTTCAACTTTTTTACACAAAAAAGTTGAGCAAAAAGTGCCGGCTAACGATTTTTAAAAGATGTCGGATTGCATCTCGCTTGGTTTGAAAACAACAACAAGCCGATTCCGGAAGTTGTTTTCAAATTCTTCACTCGAC
>JAJYQQ010000060.1 GCA_021794535.1 bacterium | reverse complement strand
GATTTTTAAGCAATTATCTTTGTAGGAAATCGCCCTTACCTTTTTTTGCCCGAGTCCGCCAAAAACTTCATAAACAGCCTTGATCATTCTTTGGCTCTAGCGCTTTGGGTTGATTTCTGGACCCGGGCGAAGTAGAGAAGCTACATTAGCTTGTCCATACCCTCCCAAGGCAAAATTTCCACTCCTTCTCTTTTTTCCCTATCAGCGCCTCCGTATACAACATACGGCTGGCCGGCAGTATCTCCGGCAAGCTGAACCCATTTCTTAAGATACAAAAAATAATCCTTTGTAATTGTTTGTCCGGACTTTATCTCCAGCGGTGTAATAGTATTCGCTTTTTCTATTAGAACATCGATTTCGTTTCCTATGTTGTCCCGCCAGAAAAATAGATTGGGATTTATGCCCTTGTTGAAAGCGCTTTTCATAATCTCGCTTATGACAAAACTCTCAAATAAGGGCCCTCGCATTGGATGGATAGACATTTGGCCAGGATCGGTTACACCCAAAAGCCATGATGCCAAACCAATGTCATAAAAGTATATTTTAGGGGCCTTAGTGAGCCTTTTCCCGAAATTGTTATGATGGGGTTTGAGCAGAAAAGCTATATAGCTTGCCTCCAGAACCGAAAGCCATGCTTTGGCTGTATTGTGGGTTATTCCACAATCATTTGCCAAACCGGATAGATTTAGTAGCTGCCCCGTTCTGGCGGCTAGCATTCTAATAAAACGCTGAAAGGCGCTTAAGTCCTTTATTTCAAGCATTCTCCTAACATCCCGTTCCACATATGTAGAAACGTAGTTGGCGTACCACATTGACGGAGCAAGATCTCTATCATAAAGCGGCGGGTAAAACCCCTTAAATAACAAGGAATCAAAAGTTCCGAACTTGAATCCCGCAACTTGGAGCTCTTTTAAAGAAAAGGGCAAAAGATGGAGAAAACCGACTCTGCCTGCTAAAGACTGGCTAATTTTAGACGACAGGTCAAACTGCTCAGAACCGGTGAGAATAAAGAATCCCATTTGCTTTTTCTCATCCACAATGCCTTGAATGTAAGAAAAAAGAGAGGGAACGCGCTGCACCTCATCTAAAACAGCTCCATTGGGATAAGCAGCTAAAAACCCGCGGGGATCGCGCTCGGCAAACTCCCTTTTGTCTGGATCCTCCAGGGAAACATATGGCTTGCCGCCAAAGACAAACTTGGCCAACGTAGTTTTGCCGGACTGCCTCGGTCCCGTAATGGCTACGGCCGGAAACCCCCTGGCCAGTTCTTTTAATGTTTTTTCAGCTTCGCGCTTAATCATGCAAATATTTTACCCAACCTTTTACAAATTGTCAATTGGATTTACAATTTGTAAAGATTTTTTTAGTTGCACCGTTTAAAAGCCCTTGCCTGTTTTATAAACAACCCTTACATTTTGATCATTTTTCAGCTCAAGCTGCCTTAAGTTGATCTCGTTTGCCCAGGCGCTTGACGTAACCCCGATTTTTAGGCAATTATCTTTGTAGGAAATCGCCCTTACATTTTTTTGCCCGAGTCCGCCAAAAACTTCATAAACAGCCTTATCAAATTCCTCGCAAATCATCGCCGCGTCAACCTGCTTTTTTATGCCCAGCTGATTTAATCTTTTTTCAAGAATGCCTGAGAGATTGCCGGGAGTTCGAAAGTTGGAACTTTGCCTGATCATAGAGCCGTAATCTCCTTTGCGGTTTTTAGAAATTCTTCGGCATTTTCGATCATCTGTGCAGCTGCGTCTTTTGAGAAGTCGCCGTAATAATCCGCATTTTCTCTGAGCGTTTTCCCTAGTTGCAGCGCCTCCACCAGTTTATAGCTTAAATGCCCCCTTGAGACAAAGAGGTGCCTTATGGCCATAATTAAACACCAGTGGCTTCTTTCCCGATAGCCTCGCAGATAAATCAGGCCTCTGGCAGAATGAAACATTGAATAGTAAGATTGAATAATGGCCCACTTATAGTTCTCTTTTTCGAAGCTCTCTTTCGCTGAACATAAATCAGATTCACTTGAGCCTATTTCTTTTTTAACCAGTTTCTTGGCTCTTTCAAACTTGGTTATTTTTCTTTTTTTAAGGCATTCCTGAAACTCTTCACTCACTTTTTTTCTCCCAAAGAGTTATCCCTCTTGAAATTTCGTCGTAGAAAACCGGATCCTTCTTTTCAAGACTGATATAGCCAATTGGCTTCATTGCCACAACCTGCAAGTTTAAGGATTTTATCCTGCCGGTTCTTTTAAGTGCCTTCTCTGGAGCATTTGTCAGAATAAAAAGGTCAATGTCGCTAGTTTCAATATCCGTACCATTTGCGCTACTACCAAAAAGAACAATTTTTTCGCTTATCTTTTCAAGTTCAGATACAATCGGCGCGATTTTCAACAAAGTTAACATAACCTTAACCTGGCGAATTATCGGCTTTGCAGGATCTGAATAATAAAGAGATGTTTTGCCTTTCTTATCACGCCTTACGAGGCCATCTTGGACAAGCGCTTTCACTGCATAATTCGTGCCCGACTTACTAACGCCTGTCGCTTTTTGAATTTCCGACTCTACAAGCTTACTGCCCGGATTTGTGGCAAGATAAACTAAAATTTTTTGATAATTTGTTTGGAAAAGCTTCAATTTACTTCCTCCATTTTAATGGACTTTCGTCCATTATATTGGAGCGTGCGCCCCTTGTCAATTATTGCGTATTCTTGTTTTTGCCCCTTAAGATGGTTTTTGCCTTACTTTCCTTAACCTCATAAACCAAAGCTTCTTTGGCAAGGCTTTTGTCTATATGGTCGAGGTCTGTGGTAGTCACTATTGTCTGCTGGCCGGCAAAATTCTGCGCCAAAAGCTTTCTTCTTGCCGCGTCCAGTTCGCTAAAAACATCGTCTAGCAGGAGAACCGGGGCCGCGCCTGTTTTGTCTTTCAAAATGCCTGCTTCTGAGAGTTTGAGCGCCAGAATCGCAGACCGAAACTCCCCGCGCGAAGCAAACTCGCCGAGCGACCTCCCTGCAAACATGAATTTAAAATCATCTCTGTGAGGACCAACATTTGTAATCCCGGAAGCAATGTCCATTTTCCTCGAGGAAACCAAAGACTTCAAAAAGATCGCCCAGACATCATCGCTTAGGTTCTCCTTAGTCGCGGGTTGATAGGATAGAGACAAGGAGTCTGCGCCTTTGGCAATGTTCTTATAATCCGCCGCCAGGCTTTTGTTTAGTTCAGTGGTTATTTCCTGTCTTTTTGTTATAATTTCCGCTCCGTGTTCGGCTAGTTTTCCATCCCATATTTCCAGTTCTTCTTCCTTTGCTCTGCCTTCCCGGATGAGTCGAAGCAATGAATTCCTCTGCTCTAAAACCTTACCATACCTAATTAGCTGGCGCTGATAATCTGGGTTTTGCTGAGCGATAAAAATATTAAAATGGCGGCGCCTGTGGGATGGAAAGTTGAAAAACATATCTATCTCTTCGGGGCTGAAAAAAATGCACTTAAGGGTGTCCATAAGGGCAGAAGACGCTCTTTTGGCTCCGTTTATCTTTACCGTTTTGCGCCCTTTGCCGACATTTTTTTCATAAATAAACTCTATTTTTTGTTTTTCGTCTTTAGTCTCTGCCTCTATCCGAAAGAAGTCCTCACCCCAAAGCACCAAGTCCTTTTCCTTGGCTCTGTAGGATTTTCCCACCCCGCAAAGATATATCGCTTCAAGCAGATTGGTCTTCCCTTGAGCATTTTGGCCAATGATAATAGTATTTTGGCCAAGCTGAAGATCCAGTTTTTCGTAGGAACGAAAGTTTTGTAGTTTTAAAGAGTTAATTTGCATTGTGATCTATGGTTGCTCATGGTTACTTGTCATAATTAATCGGGACTACTATCAAACAGCAACCATGAACCCCTACAAGCCGCCCTAATCTCTAGTTGCGCAGTGGCATAATTATGTAGATGTAGCCTTTATCTTTTGCGCCCTTTATAACCCCGGCTGTTAGCTTACCATTTATTTGAAGAGTAACTTCGTTCTCTTTCATAGCGCCCAAGGCGTCTAAAATATATTTCCCGTTAAAGGAGGCCTCGCTATCCTTGCCCTGGACTTCAGTTAATATTTCTGTTTTTGTGTTTCCGACCTGGCTTGCCTGGGAGTCTATTTCCACTCTTCCTTTTGCCTTAACCGCCACTTTTAGGCTATTTGCATTTTCCCGGGCAAAAAGGCTGGCTACTTTTACCGCGTTTGTAAGCTCATCTCTTTTGATCTTCGCCGTAGTTTCAGCTCCTTCCGGAATAATCTGCTTATAGTTTGGAAATTGTCCTTCAATCAGCCTTGAAATAAAATCAAGCCCATCCGCCTCAAAAAGCACCTGGTTTTCAGATGAATAGACGCTTACCAGAGAATCCGAGTCCAGCTCGCCCAATATTCTCGCCAGTTCCATCATTGTCCGGGCGGGGATTATAAATTCTGCTTTTTGGGCATTTTTTGTATCAAGGGCCATGACTTTCTCCGCCAGCCGATAACTGTCTGTGGCCGCAAGTGTTATTTTTGAGCCATCAATCTTCAAATAAACTCCAGCCAAAACAGGCCTTGAGTCATCAAGCGCGGCGGCAAAACTTACCAGGTTTATGGCTTCTTTCAATTTTCCCGCCTTTACTGAAAATGTTTTATTTGTTTTAATCTCGGGTATTAATGGAAATTCGTCGGCCGATATGCCCTTGATTTCAGAGTTATAATTGCCCGCTTTTGTCAGTAGTGTGTCTCCTTTTAGCTCAAGTGTGATTTTCTCCCCGGGAAGAGAATTTACAAACTCGGTAAAGAGCCTGGCGGGAACCGTTATCGCTCCTTCGCTTTCGACCTTTGCTCCAACAATATAATTTATGCCAACTTCCAAGTTGGTTGCAGACAATGAAAGCTGGCCTTTTTTCGTCTTTAATAAAACATTTCCTAACACCTCAAGGCTTCCCCTGGTTGAAACCACCCGGCTTATGATATTTAGGCCTTTTGATAGATTCTCTTTTAGAATTGTGATTTTCATTTGCTCCTCTCCTTAAATTATAAAAGTTTTATTTATTAATTATAGTATTAGTTTTTATAGGGGCTGTTTAAACTGTTTAAAACTCTTAAAACAAACTTAAAATTAATATTTTTTCTGTGTTTTTATCTGTTCATGGCTGGCTGTGGTTTCTGTGTAAGTTTTCAGGAGGCTGTTGACAGAAAAATGCCCCCTGTTTAAAACCGGCTATATTTTTACACCCTTTTCACCTTTAATCCACAAGAAAACGCCCTTTTTCCACATACGTCTAACCAATGTAAAGCCTTTCTTTTATAAGGTTAATGTTGTGCCGAAGGGGCTCGTCCTTATCCATTTCTTTCTCAATCTTTGTACAGGCATGCATAGCCGTGGTATGGTCATTTTTGCCGGCCTCTCTTGATATTTTAGGATATGAAAGGCTTAGTTCTTCTCTCATCAGGTACATTGCAATCTGCCGCGGCAAAACAATCTCCTTATCTCTTTTTTTGCTCAGAAGGTCATTTATGGGAACATCGAAGAAGTCGGCAACCTTTTCCATAATTTTTCTTCCGGTCAAAGCCTTTCTTTTGGGATTAGACAGCAGATTGCCCAGGATGTTTTGAGCCAGCGCCATGTCGGGCTTTTTGTTGTTTAACTCGGAGTAAGCAATAATTCTGTTTAGCGCCCCCTCAAGCTCCCTGACGTTATGCTGGATATTTCTGGCGATGTAATCATAAATTTCAAGAGGAAGTTCGTAGCCGCGGAGAAGCGCCTTTTTTTGCAAAATCGCTATCCTGGTTTCAATCTCGGGTGGTTGGATATCGACAAGCAGCCCCCACTCAAACCTTGATCTCAGCCGCTCCTCAAGGG
>JAJYQQ010000005.1 GCA_021794535.1 bacterium | reverse complement strand
TTTTTCCTCGGTTAGCCCAACTTCAAGAAGCAATTTCTCCGCTCTATCCTTGCGCTTAGCTGTCGGCGCGCCCGCAAACTCCATCGGCAGCATGACATTCTCAAGCGCGGTCAGATTTGGTACTAGGTTGTAATTCTGAAAAACAAAACCGATCTTATTCCTTCGATACTTTATCAACTGACTGTCGCCAAGACCTGTAATGTCTTTTTTATCTACCTCAATGCTTCCGGAACTTGCCTTATCAAGAGCGCCAAGGAGTGAAAGCAGAGTGCTCTTTCCGCTGCCGCTTTTGCCGACAATGACGCTAAAGGCGCCGGTCGGAACAGACAGGGAAATATTATTCACCGCCTTCACAACGTTATCGCCCGACTTAAATTCTTTTTTTAGATTCTCAACTTTTAGCATAATGTATTTCCTTTCTCGTCATTCTGGCTTGTCCAGAATCCGCATTTGATATTTGAAATTTCAATGAATTATTCTCTGTATTGTCATTCCGACTGCCACCACGCTAGTGGCAAACAGAGGAATCCCTTTATTTCCCTTGTTTGTCATCCTCGAGCTTGACCCGGGAATCCATCTTTCTCTGGATTCCCGCCGGAGTTTATGCTGAATTTAATTCAGTGCGGGAATGACAGAAAGTAATTTACCTACTAACCCACAAACCGATAAACCCAATAACCCACCCTAGTCATTTCTCATCACTTCCGCCGGCCGCACTTTAGAAATTAAGAATGCCGGTATGGCGCTGCCGACGACGGCAATAACGATTACCGCAAGCGCGCCGTAAAGCAGGATGTCATATCCGACCACCGCATGAATATCGCGAAGCGTGTTACCTACTCCGGCAAACCGGATCATCATTCCTCCGCCATGTACCGTCTGGTACGTGGCGCCGCCGCCTTGCTGTCCTTGACTTGACGCACTGCTTGTAACGAGCGCGCTCAATATCGGATTGGCAATCACGAACCCGCAGGCCACGCCGAGCACTCCGGCCATCGCCGTCAGCGACAACGACTCGGCGACAAACTGCAAGGTAATTTTGATATTTGATGCCCCGATGGCTTTCAAAACGCCAATTTCCTTTCGCCTTTCGCGCACGATCATCAGCATCGTTAGGAATATGATTACCGATCCGGCAATAAGTGAACCGATCAAACTGTAGAACGAGATGGTTTTAATATTCTCAAGCGGCTGCACCACTTGATCCGTTTTTTCCTGGCTAGTTGTGATGTCAGCTTTTGACCCAAGCTTTGTAGTGATGGCGTCTTTGGCCGATGTTAGATTATCAATCGAGTCAACCTGTACAATCGCCTTTGATACTTGTCCGGCCTGATTTGAGAGCCGCTGCAAGGTCGAGATCGGCATTACAAAGGAACTGTTTAGAAATCGGTTTCCGCTGTCGTAAATCCCCGCCACCGTAATGTTTGTGCCATAACCCCGGAACGCCGAGCCGGCTTTCAAATTATTTTTCGCCGCCAGGTCGGTCCCCACAAGCGCGGAGTTTGTATCTTTTGTCGCGTCAAATGCGGCGCCGGAGGTAATTTTCAAATTATTAATGTTTAGCGCTTGCGCCACCGACAAGTCATTTACTCCCGTTACCATGATCGGCATGGTGAAGGTTCTCAAGGCTCTGCCGCCGCCGCCTTCCACTCCAAAGCCCGAGCGTTTTTGCTGCCTGTTGCCGAAAGATCCCGGCGTCAGCGAAGCTTGTAGGTTTGTATCTGTTCCTGGCGTCAGCCGATCGCTCAAAGCCTCGGTCATTTTCGAAACATGAGGAAGCGCGCCAACCGCCGACAGATCGGTCGCGGTCAGAAGGTCGCCACCGCCATTAAATCCCTGCACTCCGGCAGGAGCCACTGTGATGGTATTGCCGACAGACGACTTCACGGAGTCAATCTTTGACTGCACGGTCTTTAGCGCCAAGAGCATGACGAGCGCCATCGATATCGAGATGGCCAAAATAAAAACGATAGATCCGGTCCGGATGACATTCCTGAAAGCATTTCGAACCCCGCGGCTAACGATTCCCATATAATTTCCTTGCCTTTCGCTAGGCTCGTCATTCTGGCTTGCCTGCCCGTTCTCCACCAGAGCTCGGATAAACTCCGCTTTAGCGCAGAAGGGCCCAGAATCTTATCTGATTCTTAAAAATAAATCTTAGTTTTACCTATTTAAAAAAATAAAGCTGAGAGTTTGCTTAGAGCTATCATCTTTTTAAAGGCAGAAATAGGGTAAACGAACTCAGGCATCCAATTTATAATACCTATATATTTCCTCAAGTTCTACCGGTACACCAGAATGCTCAAGTCTTTTTGATCGCGCATCAGACAAATAATGAATTGCCGGAGTTCTTTCTCTGTCGGTTGCGTTATGAACAAGCCTGTGGCACCTTGGGCAAAGCGGTATATAGTTTGCTAGCACCTCAATGGAAGAATCAAAGTCGTTGCGAAATTCCCTAGGAATTAAATGGTGTATTTCCAAATAGTTTTTGTTAGTTTTCTTACTTGTAAAGTATGAACATTGGTGTATCTTTTCGAGAGCGCATTTGTACTGCTCTGCCTCCTTTGCTATACTTTTGAGCGCGATATATTCCTTAATAATTCTTTGCTTACCTTTGTAATTTGTATCATCAACCTTTAGCTTAGGAATGTCCTTTATAATAGTCGGGCTGACTTCAATAACTTGCTCCTCGCGATAATCTTCCAACTCTTCTATGCCAGAGATGTTAATGTATATTGCCTCGAAAACATCGCTATTATTAAATATAAAGCCTCTAATGATACTTGGATCACACTCAATCAGACCGGAATAATAGTCAATGAGTCTACTAAACATGTTTTGAAAATCAGCATCTCTAAGTAACGCCAGCTTATTGGAAAATAGAACTACCTTAGCATCATCTTGAATCATCTTTTGATTATACCTGCCGCTCGGTCTATATTTTTCTGATATACAGCATGAATATTTCTCGTTCACATAATTATCGACTACATAATCTTGTAGCGCCCTCTTGTCAGAATCACTAGCTATTTTATACATGCTCAGAAATTCATAATCATCATACAATGAATGTATATAGAAGAAGTCGGTATGCATGATGTCTTCCATTGTACATTTTAAGCCACCCATAAGGACAAAATTTTCTACCATGTCTTGTATTGCACTTGCGCCTAATATTGCTGCCATCTTGGTAAGAAATTCCTGAGACCTTACAAGCGGGTAGTTTATCCTTTTATCAAAATAAGAGTCGCTTAGAAAAACAAAGTTGATCAGCCATTTTTCATTTGTAGGAAATTCCTTGTCGATAAACTGCGTATATGCAAGTCCTTTCGAACTTCTTTCAAAGTATCCCTCATGCTTTGTGAATAGGCGAGATTCTACCATATTCACAGTGTGTTGTTTGTGAGTTTCTTGTCCGTGAGCAGATTTCTGCCATTTCTCTCGTGGTTTATTCTCTATGGCGAGAAACGTTTGAAAGTTTTTTATAAAAGAGAGAGTAGTCCGATAATTTGTATTCGTATATGTAAATAGTTTTCCATGTTTATCCTTGGCAACACTTACAAAGTTGTCATACCACTGCTTATCTTTATTCTTCTCAATGTAATATTCCAGCAAATTCATTTTTATCTCACTTTTTTACAAGTATAGATTATTTCTTTATGATCGGCAAAATTAGTTTTGCCAGCATTAAAGAATTTATATGGTATCTCATACTTCTTAACTCTGCCGTGTTGCTCTAGTAGCTGCTCCAAAGACTCTTCCGGGATTCTATTGTTAGAGGCTGTGCTTTGAGCTTTGTATGTATTGTTATAGGAAACAACAATTAAGTTTGCATCGAGACTATTTATAAGATCCTCCATTGCGGCCAAGGCCCCCACTCTCGAATAAACGCTCTTAAGTTCATCCCGCTTAAACTTCATGGAGCTACCCTCAAACTCTGTTGGTTTGTTCCAACGTGCGAGATTTTCTAAGACATGGTAGAAGTTCACATACTGGCGCGCATTATAGGGGGGATCAATGTAGGCGATATCGCATTCAATCTTCTTAGCTAACTTATTTGTGTCCTCTTCATAAGTTGTAATCTTGCTTTTATACTGCTTTAATAAAGGACTCCTTAATTCTACTATATTATCTCTGGGAACCGATGACAGGAAATGTTCAAAGTGACCAACCGTATTAGCTGCTTTATCTGCTGCATACAAAAGACTGGCTAGCAAAGAATAATACTCCCTACTTTGAATTTTCGGTTTAGTCCTCTCTACTTCCTCACGAATATATCCAATTTTTTTAGCATCATTATTTGAATAGTATTTGCCACCATAAATTTCTGAAAAATAATTATTTTCTAATTT
The DNA here is from genome assembly GCA_021794535.1 of bacterium. GTDB lineage: Bacteria > Patescibacteriota > CPR2 > UBA1875 > JAJYID01 > JAJYQQ01. Next base: position 21,794 of record JAJYQQ010000005.1, on the reverse strand, counting down.
AGTTGAGTCTATTTTATTAAACTCATCCACATATTTGTCTATTATTTCTTGTCTGAAATCTTCATTACTCAACCAAGCTTGATAACAAGCAAAATTAGAATATAGGTTATCATTAATAATAAGGTCATATCCCTTTTCAAGGAAAAACTCAGAAACAACACCTGTACCGGCAAAAAGATCTGCCAAAACTATGTTTTTTTTGTCTTGAGGTTGATTTTCTAGAATTGCTTTATATAGATGGGGCAAAACCTTCTTTTTGTTTCCAATATATCGCCTGTTCTGGATTTTCAAACGTTCTTTTGTGACCATTTGTGATTAATACCTCTTTCTCATTTGCCCATCTGTTTTTTTTGTTATAACTAGAGCTTCTATAATGATAGTTAATAGATTCACACTTAATATTACCAAGCTTAACCCATGCCTCTAGGGGTTCATTGATTATCCCCTCCTTGCTTATAACGTTGGATAGAGCAAACCGTACTTTATGATTATCAAGTTCCTGAAGCAAGGATAGAAGCTCCCTTTCGGTCTGATTCCCCCATTTATTCGATTCATTATAAACTGCATTAGTAATCATATACGGTGGGTCCGCATAAACGAAATCAGCTTTCAGTAATACCTTCTTGATTTTTTTATCCCTGAAATCACCACAGACAAACTCATAGTCAATTTTCTTTGCTCTCACAATATACTGTTCTAACTTCTGCAAATTATTTTTGTTGAGATCTGTTTTTCCAACAGGTAGATTAAACTCATCGTTTCTATTAAAACGTATATCATTATTGAAACCATAAACCATAAGCATATACAGCATATCCAAAGAGTGCCCCGTCAATTTATCCTTCTGTCTATTAAACGTTGCTCTTAAATTATAGAAACCATCATGATTAAACTCCTTCAAGCCATTGTTTCCGCTGACATAACCTTGCTCACGATAATAGCCATAACCATGTTTGGCTGAATAGGAAAGATTATATTCAGCAATTAAAAGTTCGAGGCGCCTTTTTAATGTAAGATAGTCAGAGCTCGCTAGATGTTTTAATAATGCAATGACAAAAATATTATTATCTACGAGGATAATCTTCTTCGCATTAACGTTAAAGCCAACTGTTGCACCACCACAAAAAAGGTCTACAAAAACATCCACATCTCTCGGGAAATACTTGTCTATCTGGTTAAGAATTCTGAATTTATTGCCAGTATAATTAATAGGAGATTTAATGTATTCAACACTATCTTCTCCAAGTCTTTCATTTTCCTTAATGGACCAATCAACCATTGTTGCATGAATCTGATCGCCTATACTGGGAAATTTAAACAATTTTGTTTGCATGTTACTGACCTTTTCCAAAAATATCCCTCCTATATATTTCTATTCTACATGTCAGAGGATAGCAAAACAAGTAGACAGGCTTTATTTCGCAAGAGGCAGTTTGATGGTGAAAGCGGATGCAATATATTGCTTTTCGTATTAAACTATGATTACTTTACAATTGGCAATTTTATAGTAAAGACTGAACCTGAAGAATCACTCTCCACATGGATCGTGCCGGAGTGGGATTCGGTGATCTTTTTGGCGATTGAAAGGCCGAGGCCGGTGCCTTCTTTCGACCTTGAAATATCGGCGCGGAAAAATCGGTTGAAGATTTGCGGCAGATCCGACTCTTTAATGCCCGCTCCCTGATCCTTCACTTCCAAAACTGCGTGCCCATGATCGTTCTTCAGCGTGACCGCTGCCTTCGTGTTCTTTGGAGAATATTTAATGGCGTTGTCCATCAAAATCACAGCAAGATGAACTAGGCTTTGTTTGTCGCCAAGCACCTCAGTATCTTGCAAATTAAACTCGAATGTAATGCCTTTTCTTTTTGCCAGCGCCTCGACTTTTCCGTAAGCTTCCTCAGCCGCTTTCTTTAGATCCACTTTCGTTTTCGGGATTTCTTTGGCATTTCCGTATTGAGCCAATGAGAGCAGGTCATTTGACATGGTTTCAAGCTTGGAGATTTCCTCGAGATTTGACCCGAGCAGTTTTTTCGCATCATCTAATTTCAGATTTTTATCGCGCAGAAAAACCTCGATTTCTGCTTTCATAGCCGTTAGCGGCGTGCGCAATTCGTGGGAAGCATCAGCCGTGAAGCGATTCTGCATGTCCATCATTTTAGCAATCGGATGGAGAGTCCTTTTGGCCAGAAAATAACTGGCTCCTCCGGAAAGAAAAAGAATTAGGCAATTGAAAAAAAGCAGATCCAGCTTTAAATTGTTACTGCTCGTCTCGAGCTGCTCGAGGCGAGTATTTTCGAATTGCCGAAGCCGGCTTGAATTTAGCTGAAACCCTATCATCGGCATAGTCTGAAATCTGCGATTTTGGCGGGTGAGAGCGGTGTCGAGCTCGCGAGATGAAAACTGGTAGAGCACCACGCTGAAAATAATGCTGATGGCCATAGCGATCAGCACGTAAAATCCCGTCAGTTTCCATATGGCCGACTTAAACTCCACCGTTTCCTCCCTTTTTGATAATCTTTTCATCTTCTTTCATATCATGAGAATCCTGCCTTGGCTGGATTCCCGCCTCCGCGGGAATGACAGGATGGGTAGCAATTTTATAGCCAAATCCGCGAACCGTCTTGACAAGGGCCTGGCCCTTGCAGGGCGCGTCAATCTTGTTTCGCAAATAGCCGACATAAACCTCGACAGTGTTCGGCAGGATGTCGGCGTCAAAGTCCCAGACATGCTGGATAATCTGGTTTTTGGTGAGAATGCGGCCGGGATTTCGCATAAAGTACTCAAGCAGCGAGTATTCTTTGGGGGTTAAGCTAATTTCCCTTCCGTTTCGCTCAACTTTCTTGGTAATGGTATTAAGCGTCAAATCTTCAACTTTCAAGACTGTGCCGATCTCGGTTTCCGGCCGGCGAAGCAAAGCCTTGACCCGCGCCACCAGCTCGTCAAAGGCAAAAGGTTTGATGAGGTAATCGTCGGCGCCGCAGTTTAAGCCCTCCACCCGGTCGGTTATTTTGTCCTTGGCGGTCAGCATCAAAACGGGCGTTTTCTTACCTTCCTTGCGCATCTCCCGGCAGATTTCAAGCCCGTCCATGCCCGGCAACATCCGGTCAAGAATAATTAGATCATAGGTAAGCCCGAGGGCCGAGTCCATGCCGTCACGACCGTCATACTCGGCGTCCACGGCGTACGATTCCTGCTCGAGACCTTTTTTTATCGCATTTGCAATCTTCTCGTCATCTTCGACGACCAATATTCTCATATCCAAATTTTAGCTTAATATAGCCTCGGGTGGCAACCGACAGTACTTTTCTTTAACACTGACGGCAGCATAATTTCCAATTTTCAATACCCCTGCCTCGCCGGCAGGCAGGCAATTTCCAATGAATTTTCAATGTACCAATGCTCCAATGTTCATTCAATGAAAATTATAAATTGAAAATTTGACTAGTCCGTATCTACATTTGAGTTGTTTGAGGATTCACCAGAATAGTTTTTGCCTGGATTGTCCCGCTTGAGTCCTGCTGGCCCCGGACGACGACCGTGTCGCCGACTTTGACACTGGTCGCAGAGTCCAACGGAAATCTGGTAGCGCTTGCTATCTGGACATTTTTTGAGGTACCGCTTGCGTCAACCGCAAATGTCTGGCCGTTTACAGCCGTAACTTTGCCGGAAATACTGTTTGAACTGACGGCTCCGCTGCCGTTCCATTTGCGGCCGCGAAAACCTCGACCACCCATCATGCCGCCTCGGTAGTTTCTGCCCACCATGCCGTATCCGCCTCGGCCATACAATCCACGTTTTACAAGCCGCCCGTTTTTTAAGTGCAGCGCGGCAAAAGCGCCCGCGCCGAGAATAAACAACACTGCTAGGGCGGCGATGATGATGGCTAGCGCCTTATGTTTATGCGCACATTGCGCCCCTTGCGTCTTTTCACCCTCTTCTTTCACATTTTCATTTTCCAGTTCTGCATTCTTAGTTTCTTCAGCCGCCATAATAAATTCTCCCTTGCTTTAATAATTTTTCCTCCCTGTCATCCCGAGCCCGTTCGGCTACGCTCAGGACAAGCTACGAGCCGAGGAATCTATTAATCAATATTCGAGAGAAAGGGATTCCCCCACTCGCTACTCCGCATAAGTCGACCCGCCCTCGCAGAAGCTACGGACGGACAGGTCGGAAATGACAAAGAATTGCGCAAAAATAATAAAAAACCAAGCTGAGAATCGGCTTAGAAGACATAAAAAAAAAGGGCAGCCTCATAGGGCTGCCCTTTTGTGGCGGTGCTGCCACGCCAATCTCAGTGCCCGTCTTTTAGGAGTACCACTCCTTCTGTTTCTTTTTCCTCATTCTTCTTCGGAGGCGCCTAAAGAAAACCGTGATGTTATTTCTGCGTTTCTTATAACGGTGCCTTATTCGCCGCCAAAGCGGCTTCTTCCTCCTGGTCCAGCCACGTTGTTCATCCCTTTTTGCTTTGTTCTTTCTGGGGATCACCCACGTGGGGAGCGCGATAGCCAAAGTGGAAACAATGACCATAGACACTAACAAAAAATAACTCATTCCTCCTCCTAAGGTACATCGACTAAGTGACGGGGGTAGATCTAAATTACCAATTAATCCAGAGATTATCATTATACTATTTTCTGAAATTACAATTTAGAATTATTCTGAGGCTGAAACTTCGCAGTTTAAAACTGAGTCAACGAGTCTTGCGAATGTAGATATTCAAATTTGTTCGTACCCCCCCGCACCATTCTTATAATTTTTTATAGGAAACCTTGAACATTCTGGGAATCAAAAGAGCAGGCAGATAGACAAATATAGAGACTGTTGAAAATCATTTTTAGGGTGTCATTCTGGCTTGTCCAGAATCAAAATTTGTGCTTGAACCGTTAGGTTCTAGTCTCCTAATCGTCGCCAGAATGACGTTTCGAGAGACTTTTTCAACAGTCTCAAATATACTATCTTTTGGTTCTCAGGCTCCTCTCAGTAAGGTATAATAAGTTTAACAAAGATGGAAAAAGCAAGGAAATTCGCCAGAAAAATAAACGATTTTAAGCAGCAAAGGCTGAAGGGCAAAGGCCTTGTTCTTTTTATTGTCGCTTACTTCGTATTGGTGATCAGCTTCATGCTGGTTCACAATATGTGGCTTTCACCGGACCAGTTTATCATCGTCGGCTTTGTCCTGGCGCTCCTTGTGGCGCAGCCGATATTATTTCTGAAAGACTGGACGCCGTTTGTCCTTCTTTTTCTAAGCTATGAATTTTTAAGGGGGCTTGCGCCGATGCTGGGAATTAAGGCTCACATTTTCCCCATGATCGATGCGGACAGGTTTATGTTCGGCCATATACCGGCTGTCAGCCTGCAAAACCATCTTTACACGCCCGGAAACCTGCACTTTTACGATTACATTGCGACGATTTTCTATATGATGCACTTCATTCTGCCGCTAGTTTTCGGCTTTTTCCTTTGGCTTTACAAAAAGGACGAGTACCACAAGTTCGTCGTCACTCTTTTGGTGCTTTCGTATCTTGCCTTTATAACATTTTTGTTTTTCCCGGCGATGCCGCCCTGGATGGCGTCAGACCAAGGCATAATACCGCAAATCCACAACGTCTTCGGCGATACTTTCCAAACCTTTGCCCATAGCGCCAACCTTCCCAGCGTCTATAATTTCTTTGATCCGAATCCCGTCGCCGCCATGCCATCGCTTCATGTAGCTTATCCTTTTCTGGTATATCTGTTTATGGTCAAAATTTTCGGCAAAAAGGGCCATTTGTTCTTAATCTATGTCGCGATAGTCGTTTTTGCCGTTCTCTATACCGGCAACCATTATTTCATCGATGTTCTAGCCGGCTTCGCTTATGCCTATGTTTCCTTCCGCGGCGTTGGCTACTTCTGGAAGAGATTTGAACAAAAGAAAATGGCAAATGAACCAACCATTGCAGAGCCTCAGATTTAATGCTATAAACCGCCGCAAGAAACAAAAAACCTCAATCTTCAGTTATGAAACAATATGAAGTCGGATTTTAGAATTTGATTATTATTGTCCCTTGCTTCTTGTAGCTTGTATCTTTTTATTATCTGGCAATCATCTTCTTGAAAAGGGGGACGGTGATAACCAGAGTCACGGCGCCAAAAGCGATAAGCACGAGAAGTTCATTGGCCACTTGCGATAGGCCGGCGCCAAGAATGATAACCTGTCTTAGGGCGTCGATAGCGTAGGTCAGGGGCAAAATATGCGCTATATCCTGCATTATCTTCGGCATTTGCTGGATGGGAAAGAAGGCGCCGGATAAAAACAGCATCGGAAACTGGAACATAAAGAGAAGCTGAGTAGCTGTTTCCTGCTCCGCGGCGACGGATGAAACCAAAATACCAAGCCCCACGAAGGAGAAAATGCCAAGCAGCAAAAGAAGCGCCACGAGCAGCAGGCTGCCGTTTATCGTTACGCCGAAAAGAAATATCGCAATCAGGAGAACTATTGCTCCCTGGGCTAAGCCGCGAATAGACTGAGAGGCCGCTTTACCCAAAATAATGGCAAGTCGGCTGATAGGCGCTATCAGAATGCCGTCCAGTGTGCCCTGTTCCTTTTCTCTGGATACAGAGGCTGCAAGCCCCGTAAGCACGGCGGTCATCACGACCATAGCCATGATGCCGGGAGCGACAAACTCAAAGTAGTTCGTGCTGCCGGGCAGAATTCCCTCAAGGCGCGTTTGAATCGGTAAGACCAAAGCTCCCGCGTCCAGGCCTTTGGCTCCGGCTTTTGATACTAAAATACTTACTTTTTGCTTACCTATCTGCTGCCCGAAACCCCGAACAACATTTGTAAGCGTCTGGGTGGTAATGTCTGAAATTTGCGGATTTGCCTGATCCTCGATTATTGTAACCTGCGCCTGCTTGCTCGCCTGGATATTGCTTGAAAAATCAGCCGGAATATAGATGCCACCATTTATTTCCTGCTTCTTTATGCCATCTTTGATAGCGGCGATACTCTTGTAATCTTTGATCTGAAAAGCCTTGTTTCCGCTTGTGATTTCCAGATTTTTAACCACTCCGAGCAGCCGGTCTCCGGTAGCCCCGTTTTGGTTGACCACGCCAATGGGTACGTCTTTTATGGATGCCTGAGAGGGGAAGATGAAGCCGGTCAGAACCATCATAAATATCGGCATAATGACGAAAGTTATCAGGCGAATTCTATCTCTGGCAAATTCCAAAAGATCTTTTTTCGTTATTTGCCATAAATCGCTAAATACGTGCTGCATGTTTTACCTTACTCTCTTTCCGTCGCCGCCCTGCCAGGGTGGACCCGACTGTTTTTTTGCTTTACCTAACTTATCTCGTATATCCAGGCCTGTAACCTGCAGGAATACGTCCTCAAGAGTCGGACTGCCTTTACCTTTAACTTTTTTCTTTAAATTGTTGACGGTATCCATCGCCTGAATCTTGCCATGGTCAATGATCGCCACGCGATCGGACAGCGCCTCCGCCTCGATCATATCATGAGTAGTTAAAATGATAGTGATGCCCTTTTTGTTTAGATCCTGGATGAATGTCCTGATCATAAAAGTCGTTTGAGGATCAAGGCCAAGCGTCGGTTCATCAAGAAATAAAATGTCGGGCTCAGTTAAAAGCGCGCGAACGATATTAATTCTTTGTTTCATGCCGGTCGAGTATGTGTTGGCCTGAGCGTCCTTCCAGTCTTCCATACCAAGCCGCTTGATCCAGCCTTCCGCCCTCTCGTGTATAACCTTTTTGGGCAAGTGATTTAGCCTGCCAAAAAACTCTAGATTTTCCATAGCCGATAAATGATTGTAGAGAATGATTTTCTCGGCGACAAGCCCTATATGCCGCCTGATCGCATCCTGATTTTTCTTGATATCAAAATTCTCAATAACAGCAGACCCGGAAGTGGGAGTAAGAAGCGTAGTTAGCATGCGGATAGTAGTCGATTTACCGGCGCCGTTTGGCCCCAGGAAACCAAAAATCTCCCCCCGTTTCACATTGAGAGAAATAGAATCAACCGCTGTAAAGTTTTTAAATTTTTTGGTCAGATCTTTAACCTCGATGATGTTTTCTTTTGCCATAATACCTCTTTGTTGTTCCGTGCCCGACCCGCTAGCAGACAGAGTCCAGAATCCACTCTTTTAATACTGATCTTACCTTAGTAACTTACGCCTGTCCGTCTTTGACGGAAACTGATAAACTTACCAACTGAATACTGCATACAAAATACCGCATACTGCAACTTGTTGCCTAGCTTTCCTTGATAATCTCTGATATTTCCTTGTGCCTTTTCTCAAGCTCTTTGGAAAATTGCTTGAAACTCGAGAGTTTTGTCAGGAAAATTCCCTTATCTTTAATGCCAAAAACCAGCATCTTGTCGCCCTTTTCCAGGTTCAAAATCTCCCGGGCCTCAGCCGGCACCACCACTTGTCCGCGCTCACCCATTGTAGTCGAACCGTAAAACCTTCTTTTAAGCATATTTGCCCCTTTCTTAATCTTTGCATTTCTCCAATATAATTTCGCACTAGTCTATCATACTTATATGAAATGTATGATAGCATTTTAACGAAGTTAGGATTTGGCGTCAATAATTTTATTTAACATTTTATTTAACATAATTTTATTTTGCAACCATTATAAATAAGCTATACTTTACCTATGGCAATAATCTTTACCATTATAACTTTTTTCTCGACTCTTGCCGGAGGACTGACAAGCATTAAATACAAACATAAACTGCATCTGGTGCTTGGCTTTACGGCCGGGGTTATTCTGGGCCTCGTCGCTTTCGACATTCTGCCCGAAATTTTTGATCTGGTTCAAAAGACCGGGATGAGCCCGCGCTTTCCCATGATTGCCCTTGTCATCGGTTTTTTAATATTCCACATTTTGGAAAAAACATTGTTAATCCATCACGGCCAAGAAGAAAACTATCCGTCTCATCACCATCCTTCTGTCGGGAAGCTCTCATCGCTGGCTTTAATCGGCCACTCATTTTTCGACGGTGTCGGTATCGGTCTCGGATTTCAAATTTCACCGGCCATCGGTATCCTGGTCGCCGTTGCCGTCATCGGCCATGACTTTTGCGATGGCCTAAACACCGGTTCTCTCATGCTTATTAATAAAAATAATCTCAAAAATACTCTCGGCTATATTCTTGGCGACGCGGTCGCGCCAATTTTCGGCGCTTTATCTACCCTTTTCTTCCGCCTGCCCGAAAATTATTTACTAATTTATCTCGGATTTTTTGCCGGATTTTTGCTCTACATCGGCCTTGAGGACATTCTGCCGGAGGCGCACAGCAAAAAGTTTTCTTTCAATACCGTCCTTATGACCATTCTCGGCGCAATTTTTATCTTTCTATTTACGCAAATAGCCTAGATATCCAGATATTCGATCTTTTTTTCTTCTTTTTTGAGCGCGTCTTCGCACTTTTTCAGAAGATCGTCGGAAATCTTGTCTTTTAGCTCCTTTGGCTTTTTGGCGGTCAGAAGCTCGGTGCTTGTGTCTTTTAGCGCCTCCGGGTTCTTCTTGAGCCCACCTGGGTTCGCCGCAAAGTTTGCCTTGCAAACGGTGGTCAAGAGGATAACCACATTGCCTTTCTGCGTTTCATAGATTTTGGCCGTCTGCCAGAACTCTTTGTCGCGAGAGAATCCTTTCCACTTGCCGATCTGATTGCCGACAAACCTTTGTTCCCGCATTTTGTCCTTTGGACCGACATTGACAGCGATCTCACGCATCTCCCCCTTCAGTGCCTTAGACCTGTCGACGAACTCGCGTAGAGCCCTCGAAACCACAGAAGACAAAGCTTCTCCGGCTATTTTTTGCGCCTCTTTGTAGACGTTTTCATCGCTTCCTTTCACATAAATCGTTTTATTTGCCACGACTTACTCCTTTCTTTTGGATAATTCCGGATGAATTACGGAACCATCATTAATATTATTCCTATAAGTATAATTATACGCATATCCCTTGTCAAGAGTTTTGTTACAAGTAAACTACCCCGCCGACGGAGCGGGCGGGGAAAGTTTTTTTTAATTAATCAAAAAAGTAATTCTAGCTTGCCTGCAGAGGGACTGACCCTCTGTAAGGAAATGATTTTCTCCTGTTGATTTGTGCGCTGAAAATCTATAATGGATAAATGCAAAACATTGTTTTAGTTTGCTGGTTAATTTTCCTCGCCTTTTGGGCAGTGACCGCTTTTTCGACAAAGCCCAAGGAGGAAATGATCTCAACCGACAGTGTCGGCGGAGCCAGAGGCATCCTGATCGGCATTATCATTTTTCTAATTTTACTCAAGCGTTTCTTTGGCGTGTATCTCGGCTTCTTATTTCAAAATATCATCACGCTTCCTATCATAATTCAGGATGTCGGCATTGCCATCCTGGCCATCGGCCTGGCCACGGCGCTCTCGGCCAGATATTCGCTCGGCAAAAACTGGAGCGGCAGGGTTTCGTTCCAAAAGGCCCACGAACTTGTTACCACCGGACTTTACGCCTACATCCGCCACCCGATCTACCTCGGCATGTTACTGATGGGCGCCGGCACTCTGACGATCGCGGACTCGACCCTTATCGCCATCGCCGCCGTCCTTGTCATCATATCCTTCATCCAGAGGATAAAAAAAGAAGAAGCGCTAATGGCGAAGCACTTTCCGAAAGAGTACGCCGAATATCAGAAGCGCACCAAAAAACTCATTCCGTTTGTTTGGTAGGCTTACACCATTTTTTTATTATAGTTTGATTCTTTGTATTCGTTACCTCGAGATGAGGGTTTTTAGCGGAACTGAAGTGCTTTTGAATCTTTTTTTCATAGAAATCGGTATTATCAATCACTAAATAGCCGCCTTTGATTAAAAGAGGCAATAGATTTTCAAATTCAAAAAGGATATTTTCGGGCAGATGGCTCCCATCCAGGAAAATAAAGCTAAACCTGGAAAAATCATGCTCCTTCCTCTGGGACCAATAATGCACCTGATCTAAAATATCTAGAAAATCTTCAGAGGTCATATGATAGTGAATATGATTTTCATAAGACGCCAGAAGATTTTTCATTTCCACATAAAAGTCATCCCCATATTTCCAGGGCTTGCTATCATATGGCTTATTACCATACGGATCCACGGTTACTAAAACGGTATCTGGGTATAGCGCTTCAATTACCTTAAGCAAAGCCAGAGCTGAGCCGCCTCTGCGAGTTCCTATTTCTAAAAATGGCGGCTGATCAGCGATTTTCGGCGTTTTAGCGGCATATGCGACCAAGTTATAGAAATCTTTTTGATCACCTTTGCTGTCGCTATATTTGATAGATGCTTTGATAATCTTCTCGATCTGTTTCATGGAAAAATTATAACACAATTAAACGAGCTGGCTCTTACCTGCAGAGGGACTGACCCTCTGCACCTGACCCTCTGCACCTTTTTGTCATGCTCGCGGCTTGTCCTGCGAAGCCTTGGCGAAGTTGGGAGGCGGGAATCTAGTCCAAATTCAGCAATCGCACTGAAAGGCTCATGATGTTTGTTTGGCAGACCTAAGAGAAATTAGGAAAACACTGAAAATAGTTCTTTTAAGCTGATATTTAAAACTTTTGAAATTTTATAAATATTCATAATGGTTGGGTTTCGTTTGCCATTTTCAATGAATCCAATATAAGTTGGAGAAACCCCGACAGCAAAAGCCAGTTTTTCTTGTGTAATTCCTTTTTTTCTCCTTACATCGGCGATTCTTTTTCCGAAATCCCTTAAAAATTTTGGTTCTTTTGACTTCATGCTCTAACAGTATGTAGGGAAAGGAGCTACTTACACCATAAACAGCTTGTTGTTTTTTGAAAACTTTTATGCTATATTAAAGGAAATAAGATAATATTGGGCAAGAGATATTATGATCTATAACTTTGGTATTCTATTTAAAATAATTATGAGAATTGAGAAAGGAGTAGAAAATGACAACTAACGAAAAGCCTACAACGGCTGAAGTTAAGAAGAAGTGGTATCAAAACCCTGTTTATGTAATCTTGTGGTTGGTCTTCTTCTTCCCTGTCGGGATTTATGGTGTATGGAAATACCCGACTTGGAGCAATAGAACTAAATGGATTTTAACCGCTATCCCTGCTATCTTATTTGTTTGGGCCATGATTAGTGCTTCCTTAGCTGCACCAACAATTTCACTCAAGCATTCAACATCAGCCGAAGAAGTATCATCTGCCGATTATAAGGTTGAGGGCACAGTTACCCCAAGTTCATCAAAAGTTAAAGTAAATGGCACTGATGTTTCTGTTGATTCAGCTGGTGAATTTACTTATACAGTTTTACTGAAAGATGGGTCAAACGAAATTGTGGTTGTCGCTACAAATGCGGGTAAGACAACCCAAGCAAACCAGGTGGTTAAAAAATTATCAGCAGCAGAGATTGCAAAAAACAAAGCAGAAGCGGATGCAAAAGCCAAGGCAGAGGCAGATGCTAACGCTAAAGCAAGTGCCGAAAAAGCAGCAGCAGACACTAAAGCAAAGGCAGACGCCAACGTCCCTGCCGAATATAAGTCCGCTCTCAACCAAGCTGATTCGTATGCCAACACAATGAATATGTCCAAGAAGGGTGTTTATGACCAGTTGGTATCAGAATACGGCGGTCAGTTTTCGGCAGCTGCCGCACAGTATGCAATTGACAATGTAAAAGCCGATTGGAACGCAAATGCATTAGCCAAGGCAAAGGATTACCAAAATACCATGCACTTGTCACCAGCTGCCATACACGACCAATTAACATCCGATAGCGGCGAAAAGTTCACGCAAGCAGAGGCAGATTACGCTATTCAACACCTTAATGATTAGTGGCCACACAAATTAGCAATTGCCTACAGAGGGTGGCACCCTCTGCAAAGGATGCCCTCTGCCGACACAAGTGTCGCACCAAAAAACTCATTGAATCTGCAGAGGGTCAGACCCTCTGCAGAAATGACGATCGAAGTTTTATGTCGTGCCGAAGATACGGCGAATTTTGTCCACTATGCTTTTTATATCTTTTAAACGTTCAAATCCCTTTTCGAGTAGAAATAGTATGTTCCGGCGATGAGGGCGGCGATGATTATGCCGGATAAGGCCATATAGGCCGGGTCGAGGTGGCCATGCGCCATGATGTCTTGGGCTTCGAAATATTTAAACGGCGAGAGGTATTTGAGCGCATCCAGTTTATCATTTAAACTAATTAAAAAGGAAAGGATGAAGGTCAAGAGAAGGACGGCGGTGGCGATCGAGGCGCTCGTTTTCTGCCTTTTATTTATCGCAGCAACGGCCGCGCCGACGGAGAAAAAGATTAGCTGGAGGAATGCCATGGCCACCATTAAAAGCAAGATATCGTGGGTTGCCGAGGCGCCACGGTTAAAATATTTCACGGAGTAAATCGAGGATATAGCGGTAACGAAGTTGAATATTGCCAGAATCGCGATTCCCGCCAAGAGCTTGCCCGTCACCGCTCTGGCACGCGAAATCGGCTTGGTGAAAAGAAATTCTGAAGTTTTATCCCGTTCTTCTTTGGCGATCATGTCCGACCCGATCAAAACTGCGTGGATGGTTGCCATTAGCGCGATGTAGAGGAAAAGCAGGCCGTAAAAACCGCTGGCCGTGGTCAGGTCGAAGCCGCTTATACCGAGGATTATTTGCACCGATTTCGGAAAAGCGTTCATAATCTGATTTATGCTCTGGCCGGTTGACTGGTAGGCGTCGAACTTCGCCATGCCGGAGCCGACGAGCCCCACCATGCCAAGCGACCAAAAAAGGATTCCCTTCCAGTGCGATTTCAATTCTCTCAAAAATATATTCATGATGCCGCCCGGACGTCCTTTTTAATATAAATTATGAAGCTTGCTGTGATGGCGATGATAATGAAGATTGCCTCAATGATCATAAATTTCCATTCATAAGTGTTGTGGGCGATAATGTAGGCAAAATCGTAGAATTTAAACGGCGTGATGTAGCGGACATTGTCATTTCCGATAACAGCGCCGATGGTTGAAATGATGAAAAAGGCAAAGACGGCCGGCAAAGTGACGGCGATGACCGACTTGATTTTGGGGATGATGACTGAAAGCGCCGCGCCGAGCGCCCAGAAAAAAAGCTGCACTAAAAATAAGACCAGCGAGATCAAAAGAAATTTTTTGAGGGAGAAACTGCCGGTAGAAACGGCCTTTGCGGCAATAAGAGATGCAACCGTGAAGAAAATGTTGGTAATGATGAGTATCGCAAGCGCTGCCGAGAGTTTGCTCGCCATCACTTTCGTTCTAGTCACTGGCTTTGAGAGGAGGAAATCAGAGGTCTTGCCGGCATCTTCCTTGGAGATAATGCCGACCCCGAGATTCATCGCCTGGACAGCGCCGGCCAGAAGCACAAACGTGAAAAGATAGGCGTAGAAGCCGAAAATGGTGAAGAAGTTTTCAAGCGAGATGCCGAGAGCATTTCGGTAAGCCGCCGGAATGCCGGACAAAAGCTTCCGGGTCGACTCGACGTCTTTGGTAAAAGCCGGATACAAAAGTAAAAATAAAATGGTAATAGCAGACAGCGCCAGCATCCAGATGATGGTCGACTTCCGATAAGCTTTTATTTCCCGCCAAAATATGTTCATCTTATCTCCGTTGCAAGGGCCTGGCCCTTGCAAGCTATCTTTGATAATAATGCAGGAATATTTCTTCCAGATCCGGTTCTTCAATGGAAATATTTGTCAGATCCAGCTTGGCGATTTCTCTCGTAATATCATTGATCTTCCCCCGATAAAGAAAAGTGACTGAGTGGTCGGTAATCACAAGATCATCCACGCCTTTGATCTGAAAATCTTTTTTGTCCGCTTTCTTGACTGTCTCCAGGGCAAATCTCTTGGTGTTGTTCTCTATCAGATCGCTGATTTTCTCGATTTTTATAATTTTACCTTCTTTGATAATGGCGACTCGGCTGCACATTTTCTGGACTTCGCTCAAGATGTGGGAGGAAAAGAGAATTGTTGCGCCGCGCGCGTTTTCTTCTCTCAGTAAATTGAAGAATTTCTGCTGAATCAAAGGGTCCAGCCCTCCGGTCGGTTCGTCGAGAATTATCAGTTTCGGTTCGTGGAGCAGCCCTTGGACTATCCCGACTTTCTTTTTATTCCCATAAGACAAATCGTCAATTTTCTTTTTTAAATCAAGGTCCAAAAGGCCGGATAGCTCCTGAATCCTTTTCTCGATTTGCTTCTTATCTTTTTTGTAAAAACTGGCAGAGTATTTTAAAAGATCAATGACCCTCATATCATCGTAATAGAAAACCTCAGAGGGCAGATAGCCGATTTCCTCTTTGATTTCCGGCCCGACCTTCGTGATGTCCTTGCCGAAAATGGCAGCGCTGCCGCCGGTCGGCTTGATTAATCCTAAAAGTGTGCGGATTGTCGTCGACTTGCCGGCGCCGTTCGGTCCGATGAAGCCGTAAATCTCACCTTTCTCGACTTGCAAATCCACATCGATAATCCCGCGATATTTGCCGTAATATTTGGTCAGCTTTTTTGTTTCGATTATGTTCATACCACCCCTCCGCGGACCCCGACTAGCTGCCAGAATTTTCTTAAATTATGTTGTTTAAATAATGATAGTGCTTATCACAAGTATTTTCAATCTAAAAAGGGCATTATCATGAAGGTAATGCCCTGTCATTATAAATTTTGAGAATTCGTCTATCGTCCGCTTTCGTTCCCTGTCTCAGGCTTCTCGGGTTTTTCAGGCTTCTCAGCTTTTTCCTTCGGCTCAGAAGCAGCCGCGCCTTCATTTTCCTTCTCGGCGTTTATGGCTTCCGTGGCATTTTCGTGGCCCTTGGCGCTCTCGTCAATCGCTTTTTGTATAGAAGCTTTTGCTTGATCCGGGACCTGACTGAGTACTTTTTGCATCGTGGCCTCATGCCTGGCGGTGGCATCCTGAATCTGCTGCAGCGCATTTGTTTTATCGGCCGCTTTCACCTGACCGGCATATTGCGCCGATTCATCCATATATTTCTCATAATCCTTTTCGGCAACCGTGGCTGCACTTTGGTCGCCTTTTTCCGCCATTTTCTGGGCTTCGGCAAGCTTCACCTCGGCAATGCTCAATGCTTTTTGGGCTTTGGCATCTTTTGAGAATGCAAAGAACATACTGATAGCGTCGCCCCACTCTTCAAGGAAATAAAACGGGCTGTCCGGAGTTATGCCGGGGCTTGGCAAAGCACTGCCGGTTGCCGCCATTGCCGCTCCCGATGAAATCGACAGGATAAAAACAGCAGTTAAAATTAATGATAGTTTTTTCATTTCCAAACCTCCTTTATATGCCAATTATAGCATCCTGCAATATAAATCACTAGCATTTTAATCTAATATGCAATTACATCAGAATCTTGCCGTTATGCAAAACCGCGCCCGAGAAAACAGTTATTTGTTTATGCCTCTTTGTTTTATCCATAAAAATATTTTAGCATACAAAAGCCTCTCACGAGATTCTTTTACGGTGTTTCGGGCCACTTGCAAGCGATGCCGGGATTGAGATTCACATTAGAGGTAAACGCCGGCAAGGCAGGTCGGCAGGTCGCCGTCCAGATACCATCTGCCGCGAAACTTCACCATTTTGACAGTTTTGCCGGAAGAGAGAATTCTTCGCTCATTCTAGGATGTTAAATTCTAAATAAATTATATCATAAACAAAAATAACACCTGCAAAAAGGTATTATTTATCATCTTGGAGTCGGATAGTTTGCGATGTCAGAGTAAATTATCTTACAATAGCTGGCTTAAAAAACTTTTCCTGAAATGCAGTTTTTTCTAATATCTCTTTATCTGTAAAGTCTTTACCTTCTGAAACAATAAGTTTATCATCGTCATCATCTAAACGATGAATAATTGCTATCACTTTACCTTTGAACTTCTTTAACGGTTCGTCTACTCCCAAAACATATGCATCTATTTCCTCCCCATCAGGTGCTTTTGTGTTAGGAATATACCCATAATTTACCTCATATACAAAACCCCATTTTGGATGTTTGGTTCCAAGTGGTCTGTCCATTATCACTTCTACTTTTTCCCCTAAATATTCTTTAAAAGATGCCATAAAATGATTATACCACAAACAAAAATAATACCTTTGTATTGGTATTATTTTTCTGGAGTCGGATAGTTTGCGATATTAAAACCATCTTCTGAATTGAAAAGAACATTATTAAGGAATAATGTTCTTTTCTTGGGGCGATCATCGGGAATTGAACCCGAATCTAGAGGACCACAACCTCTCGTGTTAACCGTTACACTATGACCGCCATGAAATTTATTTAGTTTTTGTTTTGTGGTGATGTTTTAGAAAATGGCAGTTGCAACAAAGCCATACCAAATTCTCTATCCTATTATTACTCCTGTTTTTATCTTTATGGTGTACTATCAATACTCTTTTGTCATCTATACCACATTCTTGGCATTCTCTTTTTTGTTTTGATCTCTTCAATCTATTCCTGTATGTAGCTTGCCCATTATTCCAATTACCATGATTTTCCGATAACCTTACATTTTTGTTCATCCAAATACAGGTACAGCTTTTTGAACAGAAAAACTTTCCTAATTTTGATTTTCTCATTTGTGCTGGTGTTCGTAAAATCACCTTACCGCAATTGTCACACTTTTTGCGTGTCCCTTTTGCTTGACCCTTAGAACGGCATTCAATAGAACAATGTTTGCTCCAACCGATTTTTAAATGTTTCGGCTTAGCATAAAATTCTTTTTCACAAACTGTGCATTTTACATATGGCATGAACCTATTTTAGCCTTGCCATAGACAATTTCAAGTCAAACTTGGTACGCCCTGAGGGACTCGAACCCCCGACCTTCTGGGCCGAAACCAGACGCTCTAATCCAACTGAGCTAAGGGCGCGCGTATTAATTCAAAATTACTAATGCACAATTAATAATTTAGGAATTATTTGTTTTTGTTTTGTTAATGATCGTTGTTAAAATCTTAATAATTTCTACACACTCTTTTGCGAGTATATCGCTCTTTAATAATTTTAATTCTTTCAGGAAGTTTAACCAATGTTCAGTTTCTATCGCAGACTTTTTTGCTATTGCAATAAAATTTACAAAATCGTTCTTAGAAACTCCAGCGCTTCCTTCGGCAATATTGGCGCTTATCGAAGTGACAGACCTCATCAACTGATTGCTAATAGTCCTCGTTGAGATTTTATTTGGCAAACTATCAACCAACTTAGAAACCTCCACCGCAAGACTAACTGATCTTTTATAAATATCCCTATCCTTGTAGTCCATGTTTGTGCATTTCCTAAACTTTGTGCATTGTGAATTGTTAATTTTCAATTATCACTGGAGCGGGTAGCGGGGATCGAACCCGCATCTTCAGCTTGGAAGGCTGACATAATAGCCATTATACAATACCCGCACTTCGCTTTGCTCAGTGTAAACTTGCTTCGCACAGCGTAAACTCGCTGGGCTAAGACCTGTATATTATACCTGAAAATGAGCTGTTTTTCAATGAAATTGAGAACTAACCCTGATTAGTTAGAAATTTGTAATATCCAAATAAGATGCCTATCAATATCCACAAAGACCAGGCAACTATCTTTACCGATATAGGAACATCGTCGATAAAGAAGTCTCTAGTTCTATCTGCTCGGAAATAAATAAAATAGTAAGAAGTTATTATTGGCAATAATAAGATATAGACTACAACTTCTCCCACAAATGCCAAAAAAGATTTCTTTTTTTTAACCTGCCTTTCCTGGCTTTTATCTAAATATTCCTGAAAGTTTTTCGAATTAAACTGCTGTATTGGCCTTAGATCATTATTTCCGAATACATTTTGATTATTATTTTCATTATTGTCATACATAATATTTATTATAATTCAGCAAATTAGTTAGATCTATAGATTCTTTTCACGAGCTCCAGCGCCTCTTCTTTCGTCTTAATGTGCTCTTCCATTTGAGCATGCTGGACCTTTTCCAGAATTTCACCGATTTCAGGCCCTTCTTTTATACCGAATTTATCAATAATCTCTTTTCCGGTAATCAATACTTCCGGTTTCGGCAAAAGCAGCTCTTTTTTTTCCGATAATTTTTTCAGTTCATTATACAAGCTCAGATCTTTCGGTTTTGTTCCGAGCGCATCGGCGCGAAGCAGCTCGAGCAGCTCACCGAAAAGCGGCCGATGTATCCAGTGCGCCTGGCGCGTCTTTTTCATCCGCATAAATCCGCCAAACATCATGTGATGGGCGACAAGCCACTTGAGGTTTGCGGTCATTTCATTGGAAAAGTTGAGCCTTTTGGCTATCCCTCCTGCCATCTCCGAACCAACCTCAGCGTGATTGTTGAATCTGATTCTATCGGAAACTGAAAAAGTGGCGGGCTTGCCGATGTCATGAAGCAGCGCCGCCCAGGCAAGTTCCTTGGACGAATTTCCCGGCAACGCATCGAGAGATTCCAATGTATGCTCAAAGACATCGCCTTCTTTATGATAAATCTCCGGTTGTTTCACGCCCTTTAGCGCCTCGACTTCAGGTAAAATAATCGGCAGAATACCTGTTTCGGACATTTCCCGAAAAGCCTGGCCAGGGTTTTTGCCCGTCAAAATTTTTGTCAGTTCCTCCTGAATTCTTTCTGCCGAAATGTTTTTGATCAGAGTTCTATTGTTCCTAACGGCTTCAAGAGTTCCCGGAGCGTAATCGAGATCCAATGAATTTTTGAATCGAATGGCCCGAAGCAGACGCAGATTGTCCTCGACAATCCGTTCATGCGAATCACCGATGAATCTGAGCACTTTATTCTCTAAATCTTCCTGCCCACCGACAAAATCCAGAACTTTTTTCGTTATCGGATCGTAGAACATACCGTTGATGGTGAAGTCGCGGCGCAGGGCGTCCTCCTTGGGATCGGTAAAGTACACCGCATCCGGCCGGCGCCCGTCAGAGTAGGCCGCATCACTGCGAAAAGTCGCCACTTCAAAGTTGTGGCCATTTTTTACCGCCAAAATCACTCCGAATTTTTTGCCAATCGGGATAGTATGCTCCAAAATATCCTCAATTTCTTCAGGTTTCGCCGAGGTGACAATGTCGTAATCCTTCGGAGCTTTATTTAAAAGCAAATCACGAACAGTCCCTCCGGCAAAGTAAGTTTCAAATCCCTTATCTTTTAAATCCTTAACAATTTCAAGCGCTGTATTTTCCATATCCTCATTATAGCAGGTTGCTCATTGTAAATTGATACCCAAATATACGATTACAAGGTCTGACCTTGTAATCCAGCGAGAAAGGAACTCCTCCACTCGTTCTTTCGGAAAGTTGGGCGGAATAACAAAGGAATTAGATCCTTCGTTCCTCAGGATGACGGACTAAGCCGCTTATATATTTTTTCCTTTTCCAAAGGATTAATTCTGGTTTTTCTAACCACTTCCTGCAAGGTGGTAATGGTTTTGTCATATGTTTCCTTGTCTACCGGATACGGCGTGGCATCTTTCCCACCGTGGGCGAAGCTGTAGCGGGCCGGATCTTCATATGATGCATCTGCGCCGTAAATAATTTCTGACACAAGTGAAAGCGCGCGGATAGTTTTCGGGCCGACACCTTTGGTCGCCAGCAAATTTTCATAATTATCCGGTTTCTCATCCGTCAACTGATGTAAAATTTTCTCTAAATATTTGCTTTTGCCAAAATCTTCCGCCATAACCGGATGAGTTTTGAACTCTTTTCTGGATAACGAAATCAAGGTAGTTTTATCGCCCTCAAATCTGTCACTCTCGCCCTCTTTGTCATTCCCGCGCAGGCGGGAATCCAGTCCTTTCTCCCGAAAACTAATCATTTGGGAGAGGTCAGAAGAGTGCCGGCGTAAGATTTCGATATCTTTCATAATCGTTTTAAAGTTGGAGTTCACCAGTTCCGTCGAAATCTGGCGGTTTTTGTCCGATTTTTTGGAAGACATATTTAAAGTATTATTCAGCGTACTGATTCTCTGCGAAGCGATCCCTGCATGCGGTTCGACTATTAAATCCTTGATGTCGTCGGAAAACCAGTGATACCGGCGCGCCGTCTGCTCCTCCGTGTTCATCCCCTGCTGCACCACTGCCCAGGCGCCGTTTTTCGAAAAAATAAAGCTGTGATGATAGATTTGATAGCCGTCTTGAATGAGAGAGCTGTCGACTTTGGCGCTCATCTTGGAGTTATAAACCAGATTTTCTGTTTTCTCTCCCGACAATGACAGCTTTTGGCCCCAATCAGTAATTTCGTCCGGCGTTTTTCGCGAAGTTTTGCCCTTCCCCCCGCAGATGAATACACCCAGATCCCGTTCCTGGCCCCGAATTGATTCCTTGAGAGCTGCCGTAAGAATTGTGGTCAGACCGCTCGCATTCCAGTCAAAGGCCAGAACCGTGCCAAGAGATTGAAACCATACCGGGTCGGCAAGTCGTCTCACAAATTCATCCGGACCATACTCGGCAATCAAAACCCGGGTCATTTCCCGCCCAAGCGAAACCATCCGCCGAAACAGCCATGGCGGGCACTTCCCCCAGTCTAGCGTAAATGTGGCGACGCCTCTTTGCATACTTGTATTTTATCACCCGCCTCAAGCAAAACTAGTATACAAAATCGCAGCCTGCTTGCAGAGGGTGCCACCCTCTGCAAGCAGGCTTTAATACAAGCACCACTACGCTAATACAGTTTAGCGTAGTGGTAACGAAAACGCAGTTAAGCCAAAGGAATCGACAAATTATCTATACCCTTATGACAAAGGCGGTTCTTTGATAGGAGGCGCAGAGGGTCGCTCCCTCTGCAGCA
>JAJYQQ010000032.1 GCA_021794535.1 bacterium | reverse complement strand
TATCAAGATCCAAAAAGCCGGTTGCAAAAAAAGGGCGGACTCTTTCCAAAAGTATCATGCCTGGCTAGACATTCTCCACGGCAAAGAGGAGATGACTTTTAGAGAAGCAGCCGCTCTGTTGAAGCCGATAGAGGAAGACCAGCTCTGCTTAAAAACAGCCGTAGACCACAGCACAGTTAACAACGCTGTGAGGCTGGCGGCGCTTATGTGTCTTTCCGGCCTGAGCCTCACTGAAAAACAGTTTGCCCTATTCAGAGATCACGCCTACATTCACTAAGCTCGATCTGGGCAACAAAAAAGCCGCGCGTTAAACGTGCGGCTTTTCTCATCCAAAATAGATAGCTACAAACGGTTGCCTAATCTTTCCCCGCCCAAAACATGCAGATGCAGGTGTTCAAAGTCGGCTCTGGCGTCTTTGCCGGTATTTATTACAATTCTGTAACCGGAATCCTGGATTCCTTTGATTTTGGCTGCTTCTCTTGCCTTTAGCATTAGTTTGCCGAGAAATTCCTCCGAATCGTTGATTTCATTCAGCGCAATATGATTCTTTGGAATAACCAAAACGTGCACCTTCGCCTCCGGATGAATGTTCTCTATCGCCATTATCTCTTCGTCTTGAAATATGTATGTTGCCGGCAACTTACCATCCGCGATCCGACAAAATATGCAACCTTCCTGTCTGATTTTTTCCATAATAATTTTATAACATATTTCAGCTCTTATTCAAAATCCCACCATTGATAAGGAGAGCTTTGCATAAGGATGTACGTTTAGTTGCTTTGGCAACTAAACGTGCCTTTAGTCTTAGGGTTTTGGAATTACTCGTGCCAACGTCTTTAATTACAAGAATTCGGTCAGAACTCGTCCGGACCACTTTCTCACCCCCCAAGTAAGAGCGAATTTACCTCGCTAAAAGTTGGGGAATCGTGAAAAACTGACCCACATGCACTTTTTCTTTGTCATTCCTGCACTGAATCGAGTTCAGCGTAAACTCTGGCGGGAAGCCAAACGTTAAATTAACATTCCAAGTATGATTATTTTTGTAAATTCAATGACTATTTTATAGGAGAATTGAAGAAGTGCACGTGGGTCAGCGTGAAACCGTGAATCTAAAAACCTCCTCCACGTCTTAACAAAGCAAAAAGAGTCAGTATACTTATGTTTAGTATTTAGTAAAACAAAAATAAACATGGAGGTATACAAATGCTCTTTTTACAAAAACATCATATCACTGATTTGTATGTTCAAGTAGATGATCTTATTAAAACTGCGCCCAAGCCAAAGGGTGGGAGGCCTCAGCTCCTAAGCGATAGCGAACTTACAACTATCTTGCTTTGGAGTTCTTTCACCACCAGGCAGAAGACCCTAAAAGATATTCATAATTGGGTAGAGATGTATCATGACAAAGATTTTCCTCAATTTCCTGGATACAAAGGTTTTGTTGCTCATTGCCAAAGAATCATTCCTTAGATGATCTTTGTTTTAGAATCTCTCCTAGCCAAAGAAGCTAATATCAGAATCATGGACTCAACTATGCTTGAAGTTTGCAAGCTTCAAAGAGCGGATCATCACAAAGTGGCTGCTAGTATTGCTGAATTCGGCAAAAATCATCAAGGTTGGCACTTTGGCTTTACGCTTCATGCGAGCATAGATGTAAAAGGAAGGTTATGCGGACTCTCCTTAACTCCTGCTTCCCAGCATGACGCTCAAGAAATACCTCATCTTGTTAATGAAGACACTAAAGTAGTCGTGGGAGACGGAGCATACAATGCTTCAGTAATGAGAGAGATAATCTTTAGAAAATATGGAACCTTAATCATCGCCCCTCCTCATTTCAAACAAAGAAAGAAGATAGTTGCGAAGTGGCAGATGATGCTTTTAATGGCCAGGCCGAAGATTGAATCCGTTTTTGATTATCTTAAAAATCATCTTAGCCTTGTGACTTCATTTCCGAGGTCTGTTAATGGATATTTGTTTCATTATCTGAGAGTGCTTATTAGTTATCAGGTTATGGTTGGAGGAGGTTTTTAGATTCACGGAGCGTGAAAAACTTGACACATCTTCATTTTCGTTGGAAAAAGTATTGACAAAACTTATGCTCTGTGATATACTTTCCCAGATTCCTGAGAAATCAGGGATTTTGTTTAGAGGGTAGAAAGGATGGTAGTAAATACCAAATGCGTAACAAAATACTTGCTGTATTGGTCGGGATACCAATGCTTGCGAGCACGTCTCAGGCAATAGCACAGCCTAAAGCTATCCCGCAAACAGAAAAACAAAATATACCAAAAATCGAACAGATAGTGGAAACTAAGATCAACGATCAGCCTACACAGGACGAGATCGCTCAGAAACAGATTGCCGAAAGGCAAGCCGAGCTTGCTAAGCAAGCCCAGGCCGAGAACCTGAAAAACCAACAGGAACAAGCACAGGCTCAAGTTGCCACAACGGCCGCTGCGCAAACTGCCCAAAAGGCGGTTACACAAGCAGTCAGCTACAACGTTGAGCAGTGGAGGTCTATAGTCGCCAAGTATCCTTGGCCGGTAGGCCAGGCCATGCTGGTTCTGTCTAGGGAATCACACGGCAACCCAAACGCCGTTTCGGCCACAGATGATTATGGTTTATTCCAGATTCATCACGGTCTTGAAGATTACGGCCAGAAGATTTTCGACCCCGAGTTTAACGTCTGGTTAGCCTATAACCAATACTACAAAACCCGAGGCTGGAGACCTTGGTACTCAGTACAGGGAATTCTCTGGTAAAAATAAGGTTCAATTACGAATCACTAAAAACCTTCCGAAAGGAGGGTTTTTAGTTTGCGGACAACTAATCTTTTATTATTTCTTCGATCTTATATCTGATCAACTGATTTGTGAGATCCTTTTTGCTCTTTTTGGAAACCTTGATATAGTTTGAGGTGAATCCGGAGTAAATGGATCCCCGAGTCAAACCCGAGGATGACCCGCGCACTATTTCAAAGTGCGGGGCAGGCAATGGGCGGGCCTGCTCAAAAAGCACTTCCACCTCTTTACCAATGTATTGCTTGAGAATGCTTTGGCGAATTTCCGATTCTAGCCCCTGCATCTCAACCGATCTTTCTTTTTTAATTTTATCACTGATCTGATCCCGCATTTTTGCGGCTCGAGTGCCTTCACGGGGCGAATATCGAAATACATGAACTTTCAAAAAATTAATTTCTCTCACAAACTCAACAGTTTCCGCAAATTCTTCTTCTGTTTCACCTGGAAACCCTACAATAACGTCAGTGGTAATCTGAACATCAGGTATTTTTGATCTCAATTTTTTAACTAAATCAGCATAATCCTGCGTGGTATATTTTCTACCCATTCTTTTTAGTATCGTGTCGGAGCCGCTTTGCAGAGAGATGTGAAAATGTGGGCACAGTCTCTCATTTTTTGCCCATAAATCGATGAGTTCATTAGTAAAATCGTCAGGATTGATGGAGCTCAGCCGAATACGGGGAATTTTTGTTTCTTTCAAAATTAAGCCCATTAACCCAGCTAAATCCTGGTTTCCGTTCTGCAAGGTTCGACCTTGTGCAAGGTCGAACCTTGTTGTATTAACTGGAAATGAATATTTTCCTACATTTACACCGCATAACACAACCTCTTTATAGCCCGCTTTTTCAGCCTTTTGGATATCTCTTATAATTTCATCTGCCGGAAAGCTTCTTTCTCGGCCGCGCAAATAAGGAACTATGCAATAGGCGCAGAAATTATCGCATCCATCTTGGACCTTATACATAAGGCGAGTTCGGCCACTGCCTGTCATTTCGACCAACTTCGCGGAGCGACGAGCGGAGAAATCTCTCTCTCCATCTTGGGTGCGGTAATTTTTTAAGGGATTCCTCGGTTCCGCTTCGCTATACTCGGAATGACAACTGGAGGCGCCGGCAATAATAGAAAACAAATCACTTTTGCTATCGTTTTTAATAACAGCCGCATACTTTTTGTGTTCATCGCGCGCGCCGCAGCCTGTTATTATGAGGTGTTTGTCCGGATATTTTGCCCTGAACTTTTGTAGGTATTTATCAGCCTCTCTTTGAGCTTTGTCTGTCACGGAACAGGAGTTTATGATCACCATATCTGCTTCACTCTCACTCGTAGAAAATTGATGGCCTAGATGCGCCGCTTCTGCCTTTAATTTTTCAGTTTCAGCCTGATTCAAACGGCAGCCGAAAGTAACAAAAAATATTTTCATACTGTAACTCAAGAACTTAGAAACGCATAAGCAAAAGAATAAATAGAATCGGTTACCGGTTCTTATGTTATTAGCGGCCCAATCGCTTCCGCATTACCTTGACGATTTTTTCATAAGGGAAAACTTCCTGATTGCCTGAAGCCATGTCCTTTATAATAACCGTGCCGTCAAAGGCTTCTCTTTGGCCTATCAAGAGAGTATATTCAACGCCCAATTTTGATGCTATTTTTAGCTGATCACCGATACCGCCCTTGTCAAACCTTGCCTCGGCGCCAATGCCAGCATCCAGAAGATCGTTCAACAGCTTGAAGCATTTTTTGCGGGCCTTACTACCAAGCTGAGCAACAAATATGTTCACATTTTTATCCTGTTCAAATACTATTGCTTCCTTCTCCATTTCTTCTATTGTCCTGTCCACCCCTACGCCAAAACCCATGGCCGGAGTCTTGTTCCCGCCAAGCAGCTCAACCAAAAGATCATATCTTCCGCCGCCTCCAAGCGAGTTTTGAGCGCCGTCTTTTGCATTCCACACTTCAAAAACAGTCCCGGTATAGTAGTCAAGGCCCCGCACGATCTTCGGATTTAGCACATAATCTATCTCGAGTTCATCCACATACTCCAAAACTGTCTTGAAGTGGTCGTGGCACGCGCTGCAAAGATTATTTATCATCTGCGGCGCTTCTTTTTGGATTTCCAGGCATTTCTCATTTTTACAGTCAAGGAGACGCAAGGGGTTTACTTTATATCTTTTTTTGCAATCTGCGCAAACCTTAGCCAACTTTCCCTGATAATATTTCTTCAAAAGTTTTACATACTTCGGCCGGCAAATGCCGCAACCGATGGAGTTGATCTGGATGCTTATATCCGTTAAGTTAAGTTTCTTATACATTCTCCAAACGGTCGCTACGATATTTGCATCGACCAGGGGACTTTTGTCGCCAATCACCTCAAGGCCAAACTGCCAAAGCTCTCTGTATCTCCCGGCTTGCGGCCTTTCATATCTGAAAAAGTTACTAAAATAGTAAAGGTTTACCGGCTGGGGCAGGCTTTGCATACCGTCTTCCAAATAGGCGCGCACTATTGGCGCTGTTCCCTCGGGCCTCAGAGCCAGAGAATTCGCCGATTTATCCTCAAACACATACATTTCTTTGGTTAATTCAGCTTCTTTTCCGACTCCCCGCATAAAAAGTTTGGAATCTTCAAATGTCGGGGTTGTGATCTTTCGAAAGCCAGCATCCTCGGCCACCGTTTCAAAGATATTTTGGACATACTTAAAATACTTTTGCTCAACAGGCAAAATGTCTCTTGTGCCCCTCGGTTTTTGAAAAATCCTTTTAGCCATCTGTTAGGTTAAATTATCATAAAAATAGCCTTAAATCAATGCTTTATTGTTTATGTTTGCCATAAGCGCGGCTATCGGCTCAAATAATTCTCCTCTTGATCTTTTCTCCATAATTCCATTCATAAACAAGGACACACCTTGCAAAATGCGAAAGCAAGGAATGCCCTTGTTTATTCTACCTTGCAAAACCAAGAGCAAGGAATGTTCTTGTCTTACGCTGAGGGTCGGCATCTCTTGCCCGGCGTGGTTTTTCAAAAGGAGCTTTCAAGTGAATGAACCTTTAAAAAGAATTTTGTTTGAGATTGCGAGTTAATTTTTTTAAAGATGAATGAATGTAGAAAGCGACTTCTTGAAAAG
>JAJYQQ010000012.1 GCA_021794535.1 bacterium | reverse complement strand
CGATCTAATTAATGAAGGAAGAAAAAGAAAAGATTATACCATTTAAAAAAGCCATTACGATATTTGTAATCTGGGCTTTGTTTTTGTCAGCTGGCGGATTTTTCTTGTATAAATATGTCCTCAAGCCCTATATTGTAGATAGACCTTACAAGATAGAGATTAAGAGCCCAAGGTAGAGGATAAAAAGTAATATTGTACTTTCGATAAAATCACATTATTCTTATACTTAGAGGGGAGGTGATAGAGAATGAAAGAACTAGCAAAATACGCAGATTATTTATTTGTTTTATCTTTTGTCGCTTTAGTGCTTGCAGCTTATGGCGCTTTTACTGGCAGCGATATCTGGCTAGCATCCAGTCAATGGGCGCTTGTTGCTATCGGCATGGTAGTATATGCAACTTATATAAAAATGAAGGCGACAGCTAAGTAAGGAAATTATTTAAAAAGAGAGCTCGAAGAAGACCGCTCTCTTTTTATTTTGTTTTATATAGTATATAGGCGATCGACTGCTCAAGGGCAAACCATGAAGCCTGAATGATGTTTTCGTGAACTCCTACCGTTGCCCAGGTTTCCTCGTCATTTGAAGATTCAATAATGACCCGGACCTTAGCCCTTGTTGCCGCCTCAGGATCTATAATCTTTACACGGTAATCAGTCAAATGGAACCCTGGTAGATTCGGATAAAACTTAGGAAGAATCTTGTTTATGGCAGAGTTTAGTGCGTCTACAGGACCATTCCCGGTACCTGGGCTGGTGATCTTTTCTTTGTTTAAGATAGCTTCTATTTTTGCCTTTGTAGTAACATTTTTTCCATTTCCCGTTGATATGGTTTCCCACTTGCCAGAGTCAAAGATTTCACCTTTATGACTCTTTCCAAGCGCTTTTAGTATTAATAAATAAAATGACGCATCAGCACCTGCAAAACTATAACCATCCTCAAGCATTTCACTATGAATCTTACTTAGTTTTTGTATTTCATCTTTATTCAAGTCAAATCCCATTTCATTTGCCTTAACAGCTATACTTGAGCGGCCTGACTGTTCAGAAACGCCATATGAAGCACGATTTCCAACTTCACTTAAATCAGCATGAATGTAAGACTTGGGGTCACGAAGCATTCCTGAAGCATGCATACCGGCCTCTGTGTAGCCAGCAAGCGACCCGACCCAAGGATGATTACTCCTATGATGTGCATTTAAGAACTCTGCCGTCATGTGAGAAAGACGGCTGAGCTGAACTAGTTTACCGCCTTCCAAACAAGTTGCATTTTCATCAAAGTAGAGATTTGGAATAAGGACAGAGAGGTCGGTATTACCGCATCTTTCGCCGTAACCGTTAATAGTTCCTTGGATATGACGTATTCCACATTTGTAAGCAGTTTCAGCACAGGAGGTGCCTCGTCCACGATCATTGTGGCAGTGAATACCGAGTTTTTTCAGTGGGACAGATTTTTTAGCTAGCTTAATGCATTTTTCTATCCACTGCGGCGTTGATGCACCATTCGTATCACAAAGCACAATCCAGTCAGCCCCGGATTTAACGGCAGCTTCAACCGCTTTTAGCGTAAATCCCTCATCCTCTTTCATGCCGTCAAAGAAATGTTCCGCATCAAAAATAACTTCAAGCCCCCTTGACTTTAGGTATTGAATGCTTTCGGAAATCATTTCCAAATTAGTTTTTTCATCTGTCTGCAGTGAATTTTTTACATCTCTCTTTCTGGCTTTGCCGACAAGAGTTGCAGTTTTGGCTCCTGACGCCAAAATCGCATTTAGATCAGCGGCATTTTGGGCTGTTTCTTTCTTGCCTCTGGTCCTACCAAAAGCCGCTATTTTTGTGTTTTGAAGTTCAAGGCCAACAAGCGCCTTAATCCTCTCCATCTGATCTTTGCCGGCGCTTGCAAAACCAGCCTCACACCAGGCAAATCCCATCTCGTCCAGTTTCCGGGCATATTTAATAGCGTCGGCAATAGTGATCTCTCTGCCATTTTCCTGCAGCCCGTCTCTTAAAGTTGTATCATAAGCAAACCATTTATCCATAAGAATAACCTAATAACAAATTTTACCAAATTATCAGTTAAGAATAAAGGTTAACCCTTAAAATTATTGACTTTGGCCAAGATTTCAAGTAAAATTCCTCTGGCCGACTTCCCCGAGCTACAAACACCCAAGCTCAACTGGACATCATGTTTATGGCGTCTGTGAAAGTTGTTTTTATAAATGCTTGGGCGGGGGAAGCCGGTCCGCCAATTTGCACCTAAATCTTCCCATACATCGGGAAGCGAGCAGTGTCATCTTAGGGCTAGAAGCTGGCATCTTTTAGTCTCCGGCACTGCTCCGAGAATTCCAAGCGTTCCAAACTTGAGTGAAATACCTAAAAACCTCGAGTTGGCTTAGCCAGAATTGCTTGTAAAGCCTGCCCTGCATCCCCTTTCCCTGGGCGGGCACTGAAAACAATCGGGGTTTCTCTCCGTGAACCTTAGAGTAAACAGATTAAAGCTTCGGCTTCACAAAAATCCTATTTACCCAAAAAGGCGACCTTATGGCCGCCTTTAATCGTAATATGATATTTATTTGCTTGCCGACTAGCCGATTTCATTAAACGCAAGAGTCCAATATGCCGAAGTTAGCGAAGATATAAAGCCTGCCGCCACAAGCGCAGCGGCCAAGAAAACAAATGCCGAAAGCGCTATGAAAAAAATTATCAAAACCGGCGCCAGGAAGAACACCGCCAGCCCAAGCAAGACAAGAACAAGGATTAGGAAAATTATGCCTATAGCCAACCCCATACCAAAAACTATCGCAATGGCAACAGTCGCAAGCCAAAGCAGAAAAGTTTCCTTTTTCCTCTCGAAGATTAGGCGGATTCCGCCCATTAAGGCATCAATGGCTTTTTTGTCTTTGAGGGTGGCATACCTTGCGGCATATTCAAAGGTTATGCCGAAAAGGACAGCCACGAAGATAAGCGCCAAAACGGCAAGAATTACAAAGAGAATGAAGAGTGGTTTTACAGACCAGAGCCCGGCGCCGACAACCAAAAGAACAAGAATGAATGCGAGCATAATAAGACCGATTAAAACGCTTAGTCCTAAAAGTCTCCAAAATTTATGCCAGCCGTATTTAAATGCAAGGCCAACGGAACTCTTTCCACTCTTTGATATTTCGTCAACGGAAAATATCAAGCCGGCTTTTGCCATGATTGAAATAACCAAAAAGCACAAGAAAAAAACCACAATACCAGAAACTGCCATGCCGACCAAAAACAAGTTATTCTGTATCCATTGCATCACTTGGCTAGAAAAATATTGAAAGTCCAGAGTTGCCTTACCAGAATTATTTTGACCGACACCGGCGGGAAAGTTAAATGACGGCATAAAACTGCCGGCAGACAAAAGGCCCAAGAACCAAAGGTATTTTGCCTTCCAGACAATTCCGAAGGCTTTTTTGAAAAGTCCCAGATAGTCAGGCCCTACTTGCTTTTTTTCTTGCTCATTTAATTCTTTTGCCATAACATATATTATAATAATAGCCTTTCCCCCGAAAGTAAATGGCGTATCTTACATCGGACCGAAAATAAGCTTTTTTATAAGGCGCGCGCAGTAATATGTAGTAGAAAAATTTAGTATGTTCGAAGAAGAAAAACAAACTGTCCAAAGAAACGGAGAAAACCACACAAGGAGCCTTTCTTTTGCAATTTTAGGCTCCCTGGCTATTTATATACTTTTTTTCGCCTTAGAGCTTAGCGGGTCCATACATTCACTAAATATAATCGTATCGGCGGAAAAGGCAATGGCTCTTAGCGGCCTTGCTCTGATTTCCATTTTTTTAATCGTCGAGACCCTTTCAAAACACGTAAGCCGTTTTAAACAAATCTCGCCAGCCGCCAGAAGAATGGGCGCCATCGGATTTATTTTTGCCATTCTTCACGGAGCGGCTGTTCTTTTTGTCCTGACAAATACATATCAACCCGCCTGGCTCGACCAACAATTTGTGTCGATCACGGCCGCCAAGGTTGCCATTGTATTTTTCGCGATAACATTTGCCGCGTCTATCGGTTTCTTTGCGTCAAGGCTAGGCGAGAAGAAGTGGCTGCTTGCACAAATCACGGGTTACATGGGGCTAATCTTTGTGATGCTGCACGTTCTCTATATGGCAAAGCCAAACTACTATAACCTGGGCACATCTATTCTATCAGCCCTTAAGCAGTCAGAGGCTGCATTTATCCTTATTTTTTTGGCACTTGTAATCTTGCTTAAGATTTTTACCGCCTTCCTTAATAAAAGATTCTCACTCCAGGCAAAAGTCATTGCCCACACGTTCATATTCTTGTCGCTTAGCGCCATAACAATAATGGCATACATTATCACATCTGACCTAAGCAGCCACAAGGAAGATGTCTTCCATCACAATCATCATATGGCCGATTATATTCTGATGCAAATACAAGCCAACTCAAATATAAGCATAGAAAATTACTATGGGGTAGGGGACGACATCACAAAATCGGCGGATGGCGTTCCGACAGTGTTCTTTATAGACAATCATGGAGAAATCGTTCATTATCCGGGCAAAACAAAAGAAGGGACCCCTTACGGCGCATTTGCCGCCAAAAAACCTTCTGCCGACGGAATGGGATGGGAGGTAGAATATAAAGACGCCGGCGATACAATGCTCGACACTATCACGAGCCTTGGATCCGGCAACGGATACTTGGTGGCGTCGACTGACTTCACAAAGGCTGAAATGGGCCACTTTGATTCGGAAATCCTGCACTCATCACTTTTGATCGTATTTGTTACTCTTGTGACCGGCGGCATGACCATTTTATTTACAAGGCAAAACATCCTGACGCCAATTCGGCGAATCACAGACGCATCCAAAAAACTCTCGGAGGGAAACTTTGATGCTAAAATTAACGTTAAAGGCGAAGATGAATTCGCGACACTCGCCGATATTTTCAGCAATATGGCCGCAAGAATGAAAGGGCAGATTAACGACCTAATGAAAATGGACAAACTAAAAAATGAGTTTATTTCCATCGCTTCGCATAATCTAAGGACTCCGTTAGCAACCCTTAGGGGATATCTGGATATGCTAAGATTGGAAACTCAGGGAAAGCTAAATCGGGGCCAAAAAGATACTTTAAAAAAGGCTGATCACTCGGCAACATCTTTGGCTTCGCTCATAGAAGGCCTTGTCAATATCACGTCACTTGAATCGGCAGGCCTCAAAATAGAAAAGGAAGAAATAAACTTAAGGGTATTGATCGAAAAAGTAATAGAAGAACTGGTCCCGCTGGCAAATGAAAAAAAAATAACTGTCAAAAACGATATCGGATCGGAAGATATAATGGCCATTGGAGATCAGGCAAAACTTAAACAAGCCTTTCTCGCCGTAATGGAAAATGCCATTAAATTTAATAAACAAGAAGGGAATATATTAATAGAAAAAATTATCGACGATACAAAGCAGGCAACAATAGGCCGAAGGGAAGTTATTATTACCATTAAAGACACCGGCATCGGCATAGCAAAGGGAGAAAAGGAAAATGTCTTTCAGAAGTTCAATCGCGGCACGAGCACTTATACCTATGAATATGAAGGGGTCGGTCTAGGCCTATACCTGGCAAGGCTTATCATGCAGGCGCATCGCGGAAAAATATGGTTTGAAAGCGAAGAGAACAAAGGAACTACTTTTTACATATCTTTACCGGCAAAGTAATGCCCGGGATCCAATTTTTTTTAAGCCGGTGTAGTAAAACCCACACTTCAGGAGCCAAAAAAGTAACCCCTCACACATCCCCCAAAAACCCGAAAAAAGATGTTAACTCAAAATAAATACTGCACTTTTTTATACATCAAAACAGCACCATTAAAAGTGCACCGGTTTTAGGTTATTATTTATTTGTTGGTCTAAGGAGAACGCTTGTCACAAGTTCTCCTTTGTG
>JAJYQQ010000046.1 GCA_021794535.1 bacterium | reverse complement strand
TAAACTTCTCAAGCGTATAAACTTCTTCTTTACCGTCCTGATATTTTACAATTACAGAGTCGGCGGTAGAGGCGATAACTGTGCCATTTGCCTTTGCCCGAATGGTTTGCCCCGAGGCTTCAGCTACTTTTTCCTCGACACCCGTCCCGACAATCGGCGACTCGGGCTTCACGAGCGATACTGCCTGGCGTTGCATATTCGCGCCCATTAGGGCTCGGTTTGCCGCGTCATGCTCAAGAAATGGTATCAAGGCCGTGGAAACACTGACTGCCTGTTTGCTGGAAACATCGATATAGTCGATTTCGCCGGCTTCTGCTTCATCGGCCTCCAAGTGCCTTCTGGCAGCAAGTATTTTGTCTTTAAAGTATCCCTTTTCGTCCAAGGCCGCGTTTGCTTCGGCGATGATGGACTTCTCTTCCTCTGCAGCATCCAGATAAACTATTTCCTTGGTCACCCTCGGCTTAACTTTTATAGTGCTTTTTTTGACTTTTACCAAAGCCTTAGCAACATTCTCCGTAATAGCCTCGCCGCTTCCAACAATTTTCTTTGCGCCGTCTTTGACCAGTTCGTCGGAAATCTCACCTATGCCTGATTTACCGTCATTTTTGACTTCTTTGGCTACTTTTCTATACGGACTTTCCAAAAATCCATATTCATTTACTCTCGTATAAGATGCGAGCGCGTTTACCAAACCGATGTTTGGTCCTTCCGGAGTTTCTATAGGACAAATTCTGCCATAATGAGTTCTGTGAACATCGCGGACCTCAAATCCGGCCCTTTCGCGAGTCAAACCGCCCGGACCAAGGGCTGATAATCTTCTCTTGTTTGCAAGCTCTGCCAGAGGATTTGTCTGGTCCATAAACTGGGATAGCTGTGATGAGGCAAAGAATTCCTTGATTGCTGCTACTACCGGCCTGACATTTACCAGTTGGCTGGGAGTTACCGTTTCCGGATCGTTTGTGCTCATTCTGTCTCTGATAATTCTTTCTGTCCGAAGAAGCCCGACTCTAAATCTCTGCTGCAAGAGCTCGCCCATAGTTCGAAGCCTTCTGTTTGCCAAATGGTCGATGTCATCGGGTTCGCCCTGCGTATTATTTAAACGGATAATTTCCTTTATAATCTCGATTAAATCCTCTGCTCTAAAAATTCTGTTTTCCCGCGTCTCCGGCAGTTTCAGACCTAGCCTTTTGTTGATTTTATATCTTCCGACTTTTGAAAGGTCGTATTTTTTATGGTCAAAAAACATACTGTCTATTAAGGACTTTGAGTTGTCGGCTGTGGCCAAATCACCCGGCCTAATTCTTTTGTATGTCTCGATGTATGCCTCATCCCTGCTGGTTGAAGTATCCTTGTCGAGAGTTGCCTGGATGTAGTCATGCTCTTTGTCAGTATTCACAGAAGAAAACGCTTTCTTTATATCTTCATCTGTCACATAACCAAACGCCCTTAAAAATGTGGTAACCGGAAACTTTCTCTTTCGGTCAATCTTTAAATAAATAATGTCCTGGGCGGAGGTTTCCATTTCAAGCCAGGCGCCGTAAACCGGAATCATTTTGGCTCCAAAAAGTTTTCGATCCCCTGTGTATTCTGCGTTGAAGAATACTCCCGGAGATCTCATGAGTTGGCTGATTATAACCCGCTCTACACCATTAATAATAAAGGTGCCTCTAGCTGTCATAAGCGGAAGATCGCCAAGAAATATTTCCTGGCTCTTTGTTTTGCCGGTTACTTTATTTTTGAGTTCTACATTGACCCTGATGGGAGCTTCGTAGGTCATTTTTTTGAGCTTGGCCGTTCTCTCTGAGTGTTTTTCTTCTTCCAGATAATAGTCTTTAAATGAAAGTTCGAGGTTCTTTTTGGTAAAGTCTTCGATCGGTGAAAGCTCTTCGAAGATTTCGCCTATGCCCTCTTTCACAAACCAGTCATAGCTTTGGGTTTGAATCTCGGTCAGATGCGGCATCGGCAGCACTTCCTGAGTCTTGTTAAAATACTTCCTTTGTTTTAGTGCGGGCGAAGAATCGTTTTTTGACATAAAAACACTTGCTCCTTAAATAAATTAAATCTACTGCTCTCTTCGAGTAGGAGTTTATTTTTTCCATTATTGGTGGGAATTGGTCTCGAGCAAAATTATTCCCTTTTGGCGTTATAGAACTTGTTGGCCAAGCTCTTTATAAAGACTAAAGAACAATATACTCTTTTTTATAAAAATAGTCAACACTTTTTAGATAACTTTTTAGATAATTTGTAAATTATCGCCCTCTTTGTGCTTATTTTAGCTCGTTTTGCGTCCAGTTTTTATAGCTATCATTTGGCGAGATGGGTATTTTAATAATGCAGGGAGTGGTGTAGGAATGAATCTTTTCCACTTCTTCCACTATTTTCCCGTAATTTTCTTCGCTGGTTTTGCCAAGCAAAATGAATTCTTCTTCATCCGCATCCGCCATTTTCCCCTTCCAGTGATACATGCTTTCTGTCGGGAAAATATTGGCGCAGGCAATCAACCTTTGCTCCAATAAATGCCCGGCAATCTTCTTCGCCTCTTCTTTACTCGGATTTGTAATATAAACAAAAATCACTTTACTTCCTTTCATTAATTATATCACTATTACAAACAAGGACACACCTTGCAAGACTAGGAGCAAAAAACGTCCTTGTTAATTCGAACTCACTCGAGGCACGGCATCTCTCACCCGGCATGATTTTTTCAAAGAGATCTAGATTTAGAATTCGTATTTGCGGCTATCGGTTCGAAAAAAGAGAGAAAACCTGAGCGAAATTTTGAAAAGATGACTTCCGGAATCGGCTTGTTGTCATTTTTCAAATTTAAGAAAAGGTTTGATCGACTTTTTGAGAAGCCGTCTAAGCCGCGATTTTTGCTTCACTTTTTCTAAAAAAGTGAAAAAATAAATTTAGAAACTGATTCTGGACAAGCCAGAATGACAACTGGACTGGATTCCGGGTCGGAGCCCGGAATGACAACTCTAGGATCTCTTAACTCTAATGAGTCCAGAACAAGGTATCACCTTCACGCCTTTTTTCTCTATCTCATCAAGAAGAAGATTCATGCCGACAGAGTCAGATGCCATATGTCCCGCGATAACCACATTTATGTGATGCTTCTCAGCTTCTTTTTTATGATCTTCTGACATATGCATACCAATAATCGTGCCGATTCCCGACTGGGCCATCTTTTCATACATCTCTTTTGAGCCTTCGGTGCCGCCGGTCATTTCAGTTACCGCCACTTTGCCGGCGCGATTTTCGGGACTACCGACAAAAATTCTCGGCCCGGCGCCAATTTTAATAGCTTCCTTGTATTCCGGAATTTCCTTTAAAATGTCAAGTACATCACCAACTGTTTCCGGCCTTTTCTTATCCATAGCCTTCACAAGAAAATCATAGACTTGATTGTCGGCAACGGTGTGCGAACACATAAATGGAATATTCAAAAGCCTAGCGGCATCAACGGCCCTGTCGTGATTTGCCGGCGCGACGCTCCTTGAAACCTCACCAATCCTTGGATTAAGCACTTGTTCGGCCACATTTATAGGGACTCCATAATGATGCATAACATCTGCGCCAACGTGCATCACCTGATCAAGCGCCGCAAATGCCTTCCCTTCCGGATGATGGGCAAGGACAAGATCGATTTTTCCGCCCTTTTCATTCAATTTTTCGGCGAGCAGGATCTCCGGAGTTTCCATATCGATACCGACAAGGACCGTTTTTACCTCGGTTTTGGGATCTCCGTTTAATATTCGCGTGTCTGCAAAAGGATTCGTCAGTTTCTCGGTGTCGAACTCCGCCTTTTCCTTTTTGTCGAGTTTGCCGTACTTTTCTTTTAATTTTTTTAAATCTTTTTGGATTCCCGCCTTGCCCCGCGGATCGGCCGTAATCCCCTTTTGAACAAACAAATCATAGATTGTTTGCAATTTCATAATTATCTCCTTTTACAACTTAGCAACTTACGAACTAATAACTTACCAAACGGTTTTGTAACTTGTATCTTGTATCTTGTATCTTCTTTATTTTCTCTTTTCGATTATTTTATCAATAATACCATACTTTTTAGCTTCTTCGGCCGTCATGAAATTATCGCGATCGGTGTCTTCCGAGACTTTCTTTATCGGCTGGCCGGTATGGCTTGCCAATATTTCATCGAGTTTTTTCCGTAGTGTCAGCGCTTCTTTTGCCTGTATTTCAATGTCTGCCGCCGGACCCTGGAAACCGCCAGAAAGCTGGTGGATCATTATTTTGGCATTTGGAAGGGCAAATCTCGAACCTTTTGCGCCACCGGCAAGAATAACCGCACCCATGCTCATCGCCATGCCGACGCAAGTCGTTACCACCTTCGACTGGATATATTGCATCGTGTCGTAAATGGCAAGTCCGGCATAAACCGATCCGCCCGGAGAATTGATGTAGAGGTTGATATCTTTCTTTGAATCTTCACTCTCAAGGAATAAGAGCTGGGCGATGATGATGTTTGCCACCGTTTCATCGATCGGCGTGCCGAGAAAGACTATCCTGTCTTTAAGTAAGCGAGAATAAATGTCATACGCCCTCTCGCCCATATTTGTTTTTTCAATAACTGTGGGGATAAGAATCTGATTTCTTTTTTCCATCTTTGTCTCCTTTCTTAAGCTTTGATCAGTTCCCAGTACTAATTGTAAATCATCATTTATAATTTCCAATTCCTAATTTCTAATGTCAAACAAAATGCCTAATTCTTAAATTTCAACTTTGTTATTTGGAATTTTATTTGTAATTTGTTATTAGGATTTTGGAATTATTTTGAACAAAGTTCAATTAACAATTCTATCGTTTTCTTTGAAATAATCCCATTTTCTATCTGATGTTCCGTCTCATAATCTTCCAGCTGTTTCTTTACCTCTTCACTGTTGCCAGATGAAGCCAAGATGCTTTTCTTTTCTTTCTCTATCTCCTTTTGTGTAGCTTTGACTTCTTCAACTTCGGCGATTTTCGAAAGCACCAGCCCAATCTTCACTCTTTTTTGGGCGTCCGGTTCCATTTCTTTTTCCAGTTCTTCCTTTGTTTTCTTGCTCATTTCCAGATATCTTTCCATCGTAACGCCGGACTGCTGCAGGTTTGCTTCGGCGTCATGCCACATCCTATGAATTTCCTGGTGCGCAAGCGTTTCGGGAATCTCCACACTAACCTTTTCGCTTATCTTTGTCATTATTTCTTCTTCCAATCTTCGGCGCTCTTCCATTTCCTTTACCTCGTCTAGATTTTTCCTAATTCCATCCTCAAGTTCTTTAACATTTTTGAAAATACCAAACTTCTTTGCAAATTCGTCATTCACTTCCGGCAATATCTTTTCGGAAATTGAAATCATTTTGACCTTAAAAGTAACCTTTTGTCCCTGAAGTTTGGCTTCGTGGTAATCCTTCGGAAATGTAACGTCGAAAGTCTTGTCCTCTCCTTTTGCCATGCCAACTAAATTCTCCTCAAATCCGGGGATAAATGCGCCGCTGCCCAAAATTATCGGGTATTTTTCAGCCTTTGTATTTTCAAGCGGCGCGCCTTTTTGTGTTCCTTCAAAATCAATCTCTGTCTTGTCGCCGCTCTTTGCTTTTCGCGTAACTTCCTTAAACTCGGCATATCTTTCCCGCAAAGCTTCTAAGTCGTTTTTTATATCTTGGTCCGTAACCTTAACTTCTTTGCGTGAAACTTTGATTTTCTTATAATCCGGCAGCTTTACTTCCGGCAATATCTCTACGGTTGCTTCAAATGTCAGCCCGCCCGTCGGCGCATATTTCTTGACCTGGATATCGGGACGGCTAACGGTAATGAGTTTTTCCTGTGTAATGGCGTTGTAGTAAGCTTCCAGCAAAACAGAGTCTAAAACTTCTGCGTAGAATTTGTCCTGGCCGACTTCCCGCTCGACAACGAATTGGGGAGCTTTGCCCGGGCGAAAACCCGGAATTTTCATATTTTTTGCCAGCTCCTTATAGACTTTTTCGATATGCGGCTTAAGCTCCTTTTCGGTTACATCAACTGTGAGCTTCACTTTTATCTTTGATAAATCTTCCCTTTTGACTTCCATTCTTTCCTTTCCTAATAAATAAACAGCCACAAAATTATAGCCTAAAATTATTTTTTTTACAACAAAAGTGAGGGCCGGTATGAAACCGGCCCCGCGATGAGATTTGAGACTGATGGATGTTTGGTGTTCCTACCGCTCGGGCAGTCCGGAATGGGTCCCGACATCGCTGAAACCGCAGGATGCCAGCAGATTTTCCAGAGCTTCGATCGCTGCGGGCAACTCACTGCCTTTCGAGTCGATCGTTGCCTTGGCTGGGCTGACGATGTGAACACTGGCGATGAAGGTACTGGGTTTTACCCCTTTTATGGTGTTGCCCGCATACACCATCATACCGCCCTGGACAATTGCTTTACCGAATAAATACCCTTCTCTCATAAAGCAGGCGGTCACCTTGTCGTGAATTTTCTCGGCCTCACGGGACTTACCCTCTTCAAGCCAAGATTCAAACTCTTTCTCTGTTAAATCGGTTTGCACAGTATGCTCAAAGAGCGGATTTTTGCCGCCCAATGGCTTTGAATCTACTATCTCAATCCTTTTCACACCAATCACTTTCCTTTCGATAGCTTTCGGTACAAAAACAAAAGCCAACCCTCACCAGCTGGCCCCTATCTCACTAAGGCTATTATATTGCAAAATATAATTTTAATCAATGACTTACAGGAGAT
Organism: bacterium; assembly: GCA_021794535.1. GTDB lineage: Bacteria > Patescibacteriota > CPR2 > UBA1875 > JAJYID01 > JAJYQQ01. The sequence goes on along the minus strand of JAJYQQ010000046.1, from coordinate 19,665 downwards.
GGTCACATTATATAGTGCTTGCTTATGAATTTATCAAAGCTCAGATCGTAAAATTCGTGAACGTTATATGAAGAGAAGCCGCCTTTGTCCAGCATAACGATTTCCGCAACCTCTGACTCCAAGAGTATCTTGGAACAGTGGGCGCAAAATGAATCTTCTCCTATCGGACAGTTGAGGCCAATTTCGTTCGAACACCTTCTTGCTTGGCTCGATCAATTGATGCGAGTATTTGAGCAAGGCAAGAAAGTTGAATCGTCAAGAGAGATCTGCTGATTTAATTTTAAGAACGCACACACCGGCTATAAATCCGGTTTCTTCTGGTAAAAAGCCAATGGATGCCTAAAGGGCACCCATTGTAGTCGATAAAAACTTATTTTTTCTTTTTAGAGTACTTGTATGCGAATATGCCTGCCACTATCACTGCCAATCCAACGATGATAAACAAAACAGTAGATGACCCAGCGCCTGTAAGGCTCGAGCTTGTGCCATATGAATCTGCAAAGGCTGTGCCTGCAGACATGGTTGTTATGGCCACTCCGACTTTTATTGCATTGGTAGAAAGCTTTCTCATCTTATTCTCCTTTTTTATTTTCCTTTAACATAACCATGTTATGCCTTTTAAAACGGGGTGTCAAGGCGCTTTTTTTATTTTTTTATTTTGGCCTTTTTTTATCTCAGTTTGATTCACAATGGCCTCAACAGCTTTATGGATTAAATAACAGGCTGTCGGGCATTTCCTTCACTCTGTAAAACTGATAACGGTCGTGAAATCGTCTTTATCCACTAACTTAAATCGTTTATCTGCCAGCAGAAAAGAGTAGTCCCTTTTCTCTTTTGTCTTTAAAACAAGGATTGTTTTGACCCCTATTTTTTGCAAGGACTTCGCCCAGGTTTCTGGTTCTTTTGAGTCCAAAGTAGCAAGTACTATCCTCGAAGTTTCATCTTTTTCCCTTGTATCTACGCCCTTCATTTTCATGTCTGTAGACTGAATGGCATTCAAACCGAAAAAGGCAACTGCCGGATTAGCCGTTAATTTATCAAAAAAACTGTCTTGAATATATTCTTCCCACGGTAAGACCAATATTTTTTCTTTTCCTGCCTGAGTTTGGGCTAACCTGTACCAGGACTTTGGATAATCCGTTGTTTTAAGTTGGCCGTTCCCCTGGGTAAATAAGGGAAATGCATAGAAGGAAGTCAACAAAAGAAATGCACCCAGAATTCCCGCTTGAAGGCGCTTTGACTTACCCGAGAGAATAATCTCAAGGCCAACTGAGCCGATAAAGGCGTAGGCAAATATCAAAAGCGAGAGTACTTTTTGCGATTCTCTCAAAGCAGAAAACCCGGGCAAGTTGGTAAAAAGCCAGCTATTTAGGCCGGAGGTATATTGCGAGGGGCCGGCTGCTATAAAAAGAGAAACTACCGAGACAGCCATTAAACTGAAAATAACCCTTCGGTGAGCAGCTGTTTGGACAGATAAAGAGCCGATACCTGCCAAAACAGGGATAATGATTATAAGCCAAACGAATGGCCAAAAGGGAATGAAATCTTTCGCCAAAACCCAGCCTTTGTGCCAAAATCCATACATCCCCAGCATATTCATAAAAAGTCCGAATTGCGGATCGGGCCTGGTGGCAAAAGCATAAAAATGGCTGATGCCAAAATAGCCCAGTACCTGCGGACTTGCCAGTATAGGCCAGAGCCACCAGATATTTAATGCAAAAAGTGCAAGTATTACGCCGGCTGTCCAGGCTAATGCTCTTATATTTCTGATGTAAAAAAACCCCGTGACTAAAAAAGCAATGCCTAAAATAATGAAATGGTGAATGCTAAAAATGCTGCAGAGAGTCCACATGAGGGCTACAAGTACACCATTCCTTTGGTTCGGCTCTCTGTAAAACCTAAGAAAAAAGTAGATAGCCAGAGGCGTCAAAGCATAAGCTATGAGAAAAAGACAATGGCCGGCCATGAAGCGATCGTAGACAAAAGGATTTACTACATAAAAAAATCCTGCAAAGAATTTGGCAAACTTATTTTTAACCGGCGCGGTCAGGTACATCGAAAAACCCGAGAAAAAGAAAATAAAAGCTAAGGTCAGCTTTTGCAGAATATCGCCGGGCAGAATAAAGCTTAGGGCATTCAAGACAAAAACGAAAGGGACTTCGTTTAGGAGAGCTTCTTTGTTTCGTATCAAATCCCATCTCACAAAAAAGTGCGGCGCAAAGACCATATCATAATGAAGAAGATATCCTCTGTGAAGAAGTGGCCCCAAAATGACGAAAGATAGGATAAGAAAGGCAAGCGCAGCAGGCAGATGACCCCAATAAATGGCTTTTTTAATTACTTTAGTTACCTGCACTTTGAAGCTCCGATATTACTGCCAGCCTTTTCAGAGTTGTTCCGGGCGGATAACAAGTCATAAGAGTCAGCCGAAAATCATCTGACGGATTCTCTATCGAAACATCCGACGGCGAAACAATCTTTTTCCCCGAAACTTTATATGTATATCTCTTGTTTTCATAATCGACATATAGTATATCGCCTGTTTCAAGCTTGTTTAAATAAGCAAAAACCTGATTATAGTCGCCTTTTTCCCAAGGGTAGTTGCTTGAGTGTCCGACCAGAAAAACATTTCCTTTTTGCCCGGGGTTTGCCGTACCGAGACGATGACTGAGCCCATTTCTCAAATCCTCATCTATCTGTTTCTCGTTATTTGAGGTTGAAAAAACTATTGGCGCTTTGATCTCAAGCTTGGGGATGATGAGTGTAGGATTTTTTGAAATCTCAACCTTGTTTTTTGAGCTTACATCATTTTTGTATGCACTTCTTGCCTTATCATTAGACGAAAAATAAAGGAGAATATTTAGACTCAATATCGCTAAAAGAACTATCGATATAGACAGTGCCAAAATAAGCGCCCCTTCTTTAAAAATCTTTTTAATCATTTACTCCTAATATTATCAGAAAATCGTACTTTGAGTCAGGCTTCATCTCCGGACTTATTGTGAACGACTTTCTGCCCAAGTCGCCGGCCAGTGCCTTAGCCTCAGATTCACGGCCTTTCTTGAAGTAAATCTCCGTGGCTTTGTAGTTATAGTTGTCGGCGTTTCCCAGATCGGCCGTTTCTAAATCGTAACCTTTCTTTTTGAGAATTTCAGCCGCCTCGGCGGCCATTCCATCGACTCCGCTACCATTTTGAATTTTTATTTTGTAAGCAGTTTTTTTGTTCGAAGGGACCATTTGAACCGACTGACTCTCCGGCTTTTGCGCTGTATTTTCAGACCTTTCATTTGAAACATTAAACTTCTCACCCGAACCCTCTCCCGGCTTTTTCAGGGATTCAAAAAACGGCTGGACGCCGGGACTAATGATAAAAAAGAGACTAATCGAAACAAGAACAATCACAACAGGAAATGCGATAATTCTATATAACGCTTGCTGACTTGTCAGTCTTGGTTTAGCCGAAACCGGTTTGCCTGGTTGTTTTTGAGGTGTAGCTTCCGCTTTCTCAAAAACCGGATTTTCAGCCGTGTTTTCTTCTTTATCTCTTACAAACTCAACAAACCGGACAACCAAAGCAACGATTAGAAAAAAATACGCATGGAGAGCCATCTGTTCTGCCAGGCTATCGGCTTTTACAATTTCCAGAAAGGGGCAAACCAGAAGACTTACAAGGGCCGGAAATAAAATATATGTAGAGCTCCATCTAAATACCAAAAAGACGATCAGCAAGGCTACAGATATTGCAGCGGCAAAACCCATAACCAGATCAAGGATAATAAATATCACGAGCAAACCTAATACAAAATATTTCTTTTCCCAAAGCATTTCTTTGATTTTTATAATTTTTTTCTTCATTACTTGACTCTCCCGGCAATCCTCGAAGCTCTCTTACCCGGCTTTCTTTTTCTTTTGAGAATAAAATATGTAAAATATCCGCTCACTAACACAAACACTGATCCGCTTATCACAAGACCTATATAGAAAAGCCGCTGTGGCCAAAACTCAACTACAAACTCCATGTCATAGCTGCCGTCTGCATTTCTCTTGCACTTTTTGCCATCGCTGCAAATCTTATTCACATCAACCCACCATGAGTTAGCGTAACCGTTTGCGATGAAATGATTCTTTTCGGGCAAGGAACTTTTATCTGCCAAGAGGGTTTCAAAAATATTGCCGTTTGGCAGATTATCATTTTGTATAGTACCCTGAATATCTTTCGAAACAAAACCTTTCCCGTTTCCCAAGGTAGTAACTAATCCCCTATTTATATAGTCCGATAATTCACTGCTTGAAGCCTGATCTGCGTCGCCGGTATCCGGAGATTTGTACCTTGAGGCGTCAAGATTAGATTTTGAAAAATCAGAGTTTATCGCATACGCCTTCCACCCGCTGTTATAATTTTCAGAGAAAACAAGAGGAAATGGCTCCGAGGCGCCATGCACCATAATTCGGTACTTTGTAGGATTTATTTTTTTATATTCGATTTCGGGGGCTTTGATTTTTTCTTTTGCAGGAGAATAAAGATAATAATTCATGAAATCGCTTGGCAAAGCGCTTAACTCCTCAAGCTTAATATTGTCATATCTATTTACAACCTCGCCTCTTTCCGGGCTTGGAGTAGCAAAGAAGAATAATGTTATGTTATTTGCGTCCTCTTTTGGGTCAATAAAGATCTCGTAAGTATTCCAGTCATGATTAGGGGCATCAAATGTTTTTCCAAAAAAAGAAGACTTTGTTTTTCCATGTACTTGAGCATTTACTTGGACTTGATTGCCGGTAACATTTTTGTAATCAAAGGTTAAACGATAAGTTTTACCTTTTTTAATATTAACGTGGAAGTCTTTGGTCTCTGCGGGATGATGGTTCTTTGATCCTATTTCCAGAGATTGCTTACTTTTACGGTTGGGGGTATCACCGGAGAGCCTGGTGTAAAAATCAGGATCGCCTGCCATAGAAGGAGTTAAGTCTGTTGCCTTATCGGCCCAGAGACCATCATCGAAGGAATCGGAGATGAGGGTATTTTCCGTATTATTGATTAGGTTTATCGAGTTATCTTTTTGAAGCTTAAGACTATCATAAATAGAGAGAAAATCTTGTGCGCCTACGTTGAAATTGTTTAAATTTTTTGCAAAGCTTAACTCCTCAAGCTTAATATTGTCATATCTATTTACAACCTCGCCTCTTTCCGGGCTTGGAGTAGCAAAGAAGAATAATGTTATGTTATTTGCGTCCTCTTTTGGGTCAATAAAGATCTCGTAAGTATTCCAGTCATGATTAGGGGCATCAAATGTTTTTCCAAAAAAAGAAGACTTTGTTTTTCCATGTACTTGAGCATTTACTTGGACTTGATTGCCGGTAACATTTTTGTAATCAAAGGTTAAACGATAAGTTTTACCTTTTTTAATATTAACGTGGAAGTCTTTGGTCTCTGCGGGATGATGGTTCTTTGATCCTATTTCCAGAGATTGCTTACTTTTACGGTTGGGGGTATCACCGGAGAGCCTGGTGTAAAAATCAGGATCGCCTGCCATAGAAGGAGTTAAGTCTGTTGCCTTATCGGCCCAGAGACCATCATCGAAGGAATCGGAGATGAGGGTACTCCCTCTGTTATAGCCCTTTATGTCACCTGCCAAATCTTCATATCTAACAATCTGATCGTAGTCTTTCTTTGTATCAAAATACTGGTCTCCAATCTTTACAAAGCTATAACCGTCAAGAGATATATTATGGAGGTTAGAATGAATTACATCTAGATTAGTGTGATTTACCTTTATACCCATCGAATCATTCGAGATAGTAATACTTTTCTTCGTGGGATCCGTTTTTAGTCTAAAGTTCGAATTTGCGTTTATTAATTTTATATAGTTAAAAACCCTATCCTTGAACTCATTGCCTAGCGCGATCTCGTTGCTAACATATTTGCCTTCGCTCATAACAGGATTAACAATATCTGTTTTATTCGGGTCGAAGGGAAGATGCTTCGACTGACCATTAATATAAATCAATGAACGAAGATTATACCCCGATCTTGCTATTAAATTGAATAGATCTTTCGAGTTTGGCTGGTTAATAGTAACTATGCTAGATGGGGTATAAAAATGCGGTAGAAATTTATAATTTTTGAAGATACTCATCGATCCGCTTTCCCATCTTTTCATGCTTTTTGAAAATAAACCTGCCAACTGTTCAGTCGATTCGCTCTCCATAAAGCCAAAGGACGGCACTATATCTGCATTTATTAGAATATTTTTTATATTATATACGGCAAGTACATTTTTTATATTAGGATTAGACAGGTTTTTATAAATAATTTCGGTTTTAGGGCTGGAGTAGGCAGCAATGAATGATTTTTTAATAGCATAAAGGATTGGATCCATACCCCTATAATATTTGTCGTCATGATTAGCCATAGTAACCTGGTAGTTCAAAGATCCCGGTAAGCTCAGGATTCTAGCATCTTCCCTCTCATTATTTAACAAGTTTATTGTGTCTTGATATTCCTGTTTATTAACGAATTTCTTAGAAACATATTGATTGTCGGCAATCTTATAGTCAGGAATGAAATTAAGAGTCACAAGCGGAATGCTAACAACAAGCAGATAAATAAAAAATAGATAATAATATATTTTTTTCTGTTGACGGAGGACAAAGATTAGCGCAACGGAAAAGAGAAAAACAAAAAGAACGCTAAATTTTTCGAGCGGTGTTTTGAAGATGATAAAAAAGGGCACCTTATTCAGAAGCCAAATATACACTTGGCCGAAAGGCTCGTTCACACCTTTTGCCAGAAAAAGAACAAATAACAGGAATAAAGATATAATGGCTAATTTTCTGCTATCCCTGAATTTTTTTGTAATCAATGAAGCGATAAGGAGAGAAAATGGAATCAATAAAAACAAGCCGATAAAGCCATTTAGGAAATATGTAGAGAAAAAAAAGTCATTGCCAAAAGGACGATCTATGAGTTGCGTAAAGGAAAATAATTTATAGAAAATACTACTATGGCTTACACTTCCTACCCATCCAATCGCAAAATTCTTTGTATAGTTTTGGCCTGCGTCCTGAAGCTGAAACTTCAAAAGATTCAGAAGCCACCAGGCATTAAAGATGATAAAGCTCGCCTCTAGCACTATAAAGTTTTTTATGACAGCCTTAAAATTAAATCTCTCGCTCCGCAAATAGGAAATGATCACAAGCGATATTATTAAAAAAATGTGAAAGATGCCCAAATAAGGAATATTAGCAAAAGCAAAAGAAAACACAAAAGTTATAAGCCCGAAGAGGAAAAACAGCTTCGGCCTATCAGAAAAATACTTGTAAATGAGGCCAAAAACTACCGGCATGACAAAAAGTGGCGCCGTATTCCAGAACATTAATCCCTGAAGATGATAAATAGAAAGGGGGTTTAGGATATAAAACAAGGAAATTAAAGCGGATATTTTGAAGCCCACCTTTAAAACTCCCCTAAGCAGCCAATACATAGAAACAAAAGGAAGCGCAAAAACCAGGAAAACACTCACCATATTCACAGCCTTAAGAGGTAAGCCCAGATGTTCCAAGAGAGAGAAAACATTGAAAATTGTCATCGGAAACTGAAGCAACGGGTTTACATTTCCGCCAAGCCCAGACATAGGCAGCCAAGAAAAGCTGTACAAGCTTTGAACGGACGAGATATTTAAAAAATAGTCCCCTTCACCACCAAGAAGAATAAATCCTTTAGAAAGTAGGCCGATTAAAACAAAAAGTAGTACCAAAAATGAAGATAAAAAGATGTAGTCTTTCTTGCTCATGATAAATTTTTTCAAGCGGCCAGGATCCATCTACTTACTTTCCTTTCTGCAAAGAAAAATTAATTGCGAAGATAGTAGTCGAGGAAAAACATTGAAAAAGCTGACGATTGTCCCGCTTGGATAAAAGTCAACGATTTTGAGATTATTTTCCAGAATAAAGTCTCTGGCTGTTTTGTAGGTGTAGAGGTGAAGATGGGTTTTATCCAGCACTCCGGTTTCCGTATAATTAAATTTTCCCGACAGAAGCTTAAGCCTAAACTGTATTTGAGCAATGTTGGGCAAAGAAATGATGATATATCCATCTCTCGACATCAGCTTTAGCACTTCTTTTAAGGCAAGCTCCGGCTTTAACAAGTGTTCAAGAATATCCCCCAAAAAAACAAAATCAAAATTATTTTCCTTGATTTTACTGGACGTAAAGTCATTTAGATCAAGATTATACACTTTTTCGCAATTTTTTTCGGCAAGCTTCAATAGGCCAAGATCAGACTCTATGCCAATGATATTTTTTGGAGACTTCCTAATTTTTCCGATAATTCCAGAGGCGCACCCAACATCTAAAATTTTGGGGCTTTTGCTCTTGGAATTTTTTTGAAGTATTTCTGAAAAGATACTATGACTTCTTCTTTTTAGCTTGTTATCAAGTTCGCTGTACTTCATCATCTTTCTTATTCAAAAGTTAAGTTATAAATCTTTTCGGCCCTTTTCCTCCAATCCCATACATCCACTATTAGGTTGCGGGCTTCTTTAGAAAGTCTGTCATAAAGTGTTTCATCGCCTATAAGCTTCATGACATTTTCAGCGAATTGGCTATTATTTCCACATTTGGTTTTTATCATCCCCTTAGGATAGTAAGTCTTGAGCGCTTCGAGATCAAATGAAATTCCGGGCAAGCCCCAAGCCATACCTTCAGCCGCGGCCATACCGCCACTATCATAAGTTGCCGGGTGAACCATAATCTTCGACTGCTTGAAAATTTCATGTTTTTTATCACCGTCGAGAAAACCCAAAAGCGTAATATTATTTTTTAAAGAATAATCTTCAATTTTATTTTTAATCTCGTTCTCCAGCGGTCCATCGCCAATCATTGCCAATCTGGCACCAGGCTTTTTCTTTACCACCTCATTCCAGATATCTATCAGTTCCAGAACACCTTTTTGATAATGAAGGCGGCCGACAAAACAAGCATCATATTTCCGATCTTTCATGGGAACTACTTTGCCTAATTTTAGGTAGTTACTGGACTCCAAAATGTCAACTCCCCCCTGAACAACGACTATTTTTGTCCTATCTCTTTTTTTTGTAATAAATTTTTCTACATCCGGCTCACTGGTTACAAAAACATAATCAGCGAATCTTTTTGCAATAAAATATGAAGGAATCTGCATCAGCCAGTAGAAAAAACCTTTTAGCCGGTTGTGCCCTTTGTACGGAGAGTCTTCGGCCCATGGCTTAGGAGCAAAAAGATAGTATCCGGCTATCCATTTTATTCTTTTATTTTTTCTTTTTATGTAAAAAGCAGTGATCAGATCCGGATAAAAATCCGATGCAGAATATATGAAGTCAGCCTTGGCTATTAGATCAGTTTCATGCTTTGCCGCTTCTATTCCTTTGGCAGTTCTTTTTAGAGCATGTTTGGCAAAACCGGGCAGAGAAAGGTTTGAGTCTTTATTTTTTGTGTCACTTTGAATAATTTTGATGCCTTCCACCCCTCTATATTTGGCTATCCTGATCGCTTCTTCTGATCCAATCAGAGAAATATCTGCTTTCCCCTCCCAATTCTTTATAAGCTCGATAAAGATTCTATCTCCCCCGCTAAAACCGTTCCCTATGTTATTGTTTGCAATAAAGATTATTTTTCTCATTTTTTTCTTGCCTTTAAAACTGAGGCGATCAAGGTTAAGCCACCGGGTTTGACTATCCTGTGGGCCTCATTTACGAGTTTTTTGTCATCAACATGCTCTTTACTTTCCATTCTCCAATCCCTACTTTACTTTCTTAAAAACACTCATCTGTCCCTTTGGCATGAGACCAGCATAGCTTTTATTCCACTTATAGCCTACTTGCTCTAAACCATGTTTTCTGCAGATATCCGCTAAAGTTTTTCTGGTATAAAATCTGATGTGCGGATTATTCGGATAGAAAAATTTCTCCCAAAAAAGGCCAGCTATCACTAACTTTTTCAGCAAATTAAAGTCAGTTGTGGTAATACATAGGTAGCCGCCTTTTTTAAGTATCTTTTTTATTTCCTCTAGATATTGGTCGACGTCTAGTAAATGCTCCATAACTTCAATGGCAAATACCGTGTCAAACGTGTTCGGCCTCAGAGATAGATCCAGAAGCTCTCCCTGCCGAAAAGTAATCTGACTATATTTTCTTTTGCCTATCTGTATAGCTTCTTCAGACAAATCCAGCCCGACCGCTTGCTTGATATCTTTCTTGTCTATGGTGATATGATTCAGAAAAGTTCCGTCTCCGCAGCCAAAATCTAGCACATTCTTACCAACATATCTTTTAAAGAACTTGCTATGCCATCGCAAGTTATCTTCTGACCAGCTGGGCGGAAGATTTAGTGTCCCGCCTTCAATATTATTTTCCCAATACTTATTGTAATATTTTTTTTTCATCTTTTTATTTTTAATAATATTTTAAAATCAGCTTAATATTTTTTTCACTGAAATTTCCCCGGGCATAAGGCAAGGTATTGACACATAGTTCCTGAAATACGTCATGGTTTTCTGCTAGTATTGCGATTTCCTTCGCCAAATTATCAGCTGTAGGGCTGGTAAGCACTGAAACATCTTTGTTTAAAGCTTCGGGTATGCCTCCTTTATTTGATCCGACCACTGGCAAACCGCAAGCAACTGCCTCCATTGCAACCCTGCCAAATCCCTCTTCATACTGCGAAGGTATACAGAATAAATCAGAGGCATTATAATATTTGTATACTTCCTTGCTTGAAATAGCTCCTAGATATCGCAGATTTGCCAGCTTTTTCTCCTGAATCTCTAAAAATTCTGCTTCCGGACCTGCGCCAATAACTAAGAAATTAATCTTAGGCAATTTTTCAGCTACCTCAACAAAAACCTTAATTCCCTTCTTTTCGATTAGGCGGCCAAGAAATAAAACTGTAAATTTATCGACAATTTTTAAATCTTTTCTGATTCCTTTTTTATCAAGAGCCTTGAAGTTATTTAAATCAATCCAATGTTTGTAAATGTCCAGCTTACTCTTTTTCACACCAAATGAGAGCAGTTCCTGATAAGAACCTTTTGATAAGGCGAGGACTTTATCCGCCCTTTCTAAAATACGTGTTATTCTTTTTGCCGTGGATGACCCCTTATCAATTTCGTAGATAGCATGAGTACTCACTATCAAGCGCTTTTTAAATACTCTTTTTAAAACCCCGCCAATCCAGGCCGCATTGAGCCCTTGGGCATGAATAACGTCAACCTTATCTTTATTAAAGAAAAACCAAATAAGCACTCTAACAAAAAGATATGGCGTCAGATAGAGAAAGTCAAATAATGGAAATTTTTCAACCCCGTGAAAAACCTTTTCGCCAAACCATTTGTATCTCCTAATATCGATATTGCCGATTTTTTCTTCAGGTAACCATTTTGTATTCGCGGTAGTTATCGGTGAATACGTTTGAACGAACACTTTATAGCCTCTTTTGTCCAGAGCTAGCGCTAAATCATCCAAGGCAGTCTCAACCCCACCGATATTCGGCGAAAAAAACGGGGTTAATATAAGAATCCCTTTTTCTCTTTTGCCTGTTTTCTTTCGACTCAAGAAGCTTATTCCTACGCGGAATCTTAAAAAATACATACCTAGCGTCAATACAGGATGCGCTAACAGTTGCTGCCATTTGCCATTTTCTACAAATACTCCAAAAAATCGGTAACTGATGCCTAGCTGTTTTTTTATATCCGGATCATCCTTACCCCATTTTCCTACGTAGCCATCAAAGCTATTTGCATAATAAGACTTTTTCGCAAGATATTTTTTCAGATTGAACTCAGACTCATTATGGAAAATAACGCTTGAGTAACCCCGTGGTTTCACTCCCCCCTCTCGAACAAAACCGCTCATCTCCCATGATTTATCTATATATTTTTTTCCATCAACTATTGCGATTTCCCCTACACTTTTTATTTTTTTATCTATATCCCAGTCTTCCGGACCGCTCATCGTTTCATCAAACCCCCCAACTTGCTCAAAAGCTTTTTTATCAAAGAAACGAGCTCCGTCTATGACTGTGCCATCATAAAAACTTCTTTCAAAACGACGGCATTTACTGAAAAAATTTTTTCCTAAAACAACTTCCGGAATATGAAGAGCCAGGCACTTTTTTCTTTTTATCGTCTCGACACAGGATTCAACCAAGCCCGGTGAAAAAATCATATCGGCATCAACAAACATGACATATTTTCCCGTCGCTTTTTTAAGCATTCCATAGTTTCTCTGGGCTGATCTCTCCGGCCCTTTATCAAAAACCAGACTGGTATATTCTTGAGCGATTTTTTTAGTTTTATCAGTTGAGTTGTTGTCAACGACTATGATTTCAATATCTTTATATGTCTGCAAGGCGATACTTTTTAGGCAGCTTTCGATATTTTTCTCTTCGTTTTTTGTTGTAATTATTACTGAAACAGACATGGTTTTTGTGTTTTTGTTAATATTATTTAAAATAGAATTTCTGCCTTTGCGCCCGCTCTTTTTTGTAATGATCGGGTGTTATCAATAATACAATAACATATTCCCAGGCGTGAAAGAACTAAATCCTATCGCTTTTTAAAAATTAATATCCTTTTTCAAAAAGGATAGTTAAGTGCAGCGGTAAAGGCATGGCTAGACTGACTTGGATTTAAAGTCTGTCATTTTCCCAAGCCACTTCATACCGGCCGTAAATAGAAATTTCACATCATTTGTGTTTCGAATAGAAAAAACCTTTCGAAGGATAAACTGCGGACTCATGAAAGATTTATAGAGTCCTTGAACCAGCGCCTGGGCATCCTCGCTGCCAAGCGGCGACTTCATAACCATTTCTCGCTGATCATAACGATCCCAATCCTCGGTTCGGAGCAATCCTTCTTTTTGACAGTCGCTAAAAAGCGGGGTACCGGGATAAGGAATAACGATAGTTGCCTGAAGAGTGTCGACATAGCCTTTTTTGAAAAGTTCCTTGGCAAGCTCGATGGTCTTTTCTGCATCTTTTTTTGTCTCCCAGGGATAGCCCATCATGGCTGTGATATGCGGCTCCAGCCCGCCGGCCTTTGCCATCTTTACGCCTTTTTCTATTTCCTCAACCTTTAAATTTTTATTAATCCTATCAAGCGTTTTTTGGTTTGCCGACTCAAGCCCGTAGAGAATAAACCGGAAACCAGCTTTGCCCATCAGGTTATACTCTTCCTGACTTAATGACTTTAGTCTCATGTTGCAGCTAATCCTTATTTTCTTATTGTATCCTCGCTCGATCATCCCGTCGCAAAATTCTCGAAGCCATCTCCCTGTCGGAAATGAACCCGAGTCGTCCATGACTTCTTTGACGCCGTATTTTTCTATTAAAACGCCGATTTCATCAAGCATCTTTTTTGCGCTGCGTTTTCTATAATCTTCTCCCGGATAAAGCGTGGTCCATGAGCAAAAAGTGCATCTTCCCCACCAGCAATCTCTGGCAGCATAAGTATAAGTGCCTGGAGTATATTTATAGTTTCCGTTTTTAAAGGCATAAAGTTTCCAATTCGTTAAGTCGCGGTCAATCATCGGCAGCTCATCAAGATCATGATCAAGGCGGAAGTGGCCGGTATTTTGAACTTTCTCGCCATCGCGGTACCAGATACCTTCCTCAAGCGGCACTGCATGATTCAAGTGATCCGCAATGTTTAGAACAAGAAAGTCATAATCTCCGCCGGTAGCGATAAAGTCAACTTTGGAGTTTTCCATAGATTCTTCCGGTAAAGCCGTAACATGATCGCCAACTAAAACGACAACTGCCCTTGGCAATTTTTTCTTTACTTCATTAATAATTTTCCAATGCCTCTTTATAACCGGTGTTTTACTCTCGAAAACCACGAGATTCGGCTTGCATTCTCCCAATTTTTTAAGCCAGTCATCATAGGGGATCTCCTCAGCGATAGCATCGTCCCACACAACATCATAGCCGCGGCTTTTGAGAAGAGTGGCCATATACGCAGGCACCATCGGATAAATATAAGTCGGGCTGTTAAACCACTGAAATTGGCGGTTTTGCCCAAGACAAGCCGTCCCTTTTTCACTTGATAGCGGAGGATAGGAAATGGCTATTTTAAAGACTTTATTATTTGCTTCCTTTTCTTCTTTAGATAGGCTTTCCGGTTTTTTTATGTCTTGCATCGCTACCTTTCTAGATTTTTAATTATAAGTCCTTGAGCATACCTCACTCCATACCAAAAATGCGTAGATATAATAAGAGGCGCCGTCAAAAGTCCCATAAAAAAATTCTTCCGTCTTATAGATATTATTATGCCATCAAAAATAGTTGCCCAAACATAAATAGTAAGAGGCAACCCAAGCGCAAGAGTAAAAGATGGATGGCTGCGCCCAAAGATTATTATAAGAAACAAAAGAAGCAGATAACAGTCGTAAAATATCACCGCAAGATAGCCGATTTTACGCGAGTTCGCGGGATATCTCTTTGTAAAAAAACCTCTATGCAAGCCGTAGTTGCCTATCTGCCTGAAGTGTTTCACAAGACTTGCCCTTCGATGATGATAAACTATGGCTTTTGGCTCATAGACTATCCTGCGGCCTGTCTCCAAGATATCCAAACAAAGCTTGGTGTCTTCCCCGGGCCAATACGCGCTATCAAAACCGCCTATTTCTTTGAAAACCTCTTTACGTATGAGGAAGTTTACTGTCGGCCAATCGTCTACATCCCGAGCTTCGCCCAAAGAAAGATTCCTGTTTCTGGCTATCCAGCCGCCAACATATGATTCCCAAACAGATCCCGAAACCTTTTGCATGAAGCTATCATTCTGCGGAGTTATAGCCGGGCCGCCAACCGCGGCGACGTCACGATCGCTAAAATGAATTATCGCTTTTGTAAGCCAACTTTTATCAGGATATGCATCGTCGTCTAAAAAGGCCAGGATATCACCCTTGGCATATTTTAACGCCAGGTCTCTTTTTTCAGCCGGACCGACTTTTCCGGAAGCAATTATCCTAGTTTTCGGCCAGCTATGACTTTTATCTTCTTCATCCGGAAAAATGATGATTTCATAATCCGGCCAGTCTAGCTTCAAAATCTCCGGCACTGACTCTAAGATATAATCGTTAATTTTAGGAACCGGAATGATTATAGATACGCTTGCTGCTTCTTGCATTTTGTTCCTTTTTGATTCAATGGCCGGCCGACTGAATGGTAGATAAATCCATAATCGCGCATTTTTTCCGGTGAAAAAATATTTCTGCCGTCTAAAATTATAGGTGATTTCATTTTTGACTTAATTTCATTAAGGTTGATCTCTTTAAACTCATCCCATTCAGTAACTATGAGAAGCGCATCTGCGCCCTCGCAAACATCGATGGCGCTTTCTTCGAGTACAAGTTCAGGGAAAATCTTTTGGACATTTTCACCAGCCACGGCATCAAAAGCGTAAACCTGAGCGCCCAAGTCCTCTAGGGCTTCAATAATAGTAATAGCCGGCGCCATCCGGATATCATCTGTCTCTGGCTTGAAGGCGATACCCCAAAGGCCAATCTTCTTGCCCTTAAGGTTGCCGAGTTCTTTTTTTAATTTTTGAATGATCCTTTGTCTCTGAGATAGGTTTACTGCTTCTACCTCTTCGAGGATTTTGAATTCCGCGCCATTATCCCTTGCGATCTTAATTAGCGCGCTTACATCCTTCGGAAAGCATGAACCGCCATAGCCCAGTCCGGCTGTCAGAAATGCATTTGCTCCGATCCGTTTATCCAACTTCATGCCTTCGGCCACCTCGGTCACATCAGCCCCAACTTTCTCACAAATCCGGGAAATACTGTTTATAAATGAGATTTCAGTCGCCAGAAGCGAGTTTGAGGCATATTTAATCATTTCAGCTGTTACAATATTTGTGATTAATGTCGGAGATCCAAGCGCTGAGTAAAGATTTCCGAGATTTTCAGCAGCCTCCTTATCATCTGAGTAACCTATAATTACACGATCCGGCTTCATCCAATCCTCAATCGCCGACCCTTCTCGCAAAAATTCCGGATTTGAAATAACAGAAAAGTCACCGTCATAATATCTGGCGATAGTTTTCTTTACCATCTCTCCTGTCCCGATCGGCACCGTGCTCTTATTAACGATAATACTGTACTCCTGCAAATTCTTACCGATATCCTCGGCGCACTTTAGCACGTACTTCAGATCGGCGCGGCCATCTTCATCAGACGGAGTGCCAACAGTAATAAAAACTACATCACTGCCTTTTAGACATCCTTTCAGCGATGTAGTGAAACTTACTCTTTTTGCCTTTAAGTTTCTCTGGAGTAGTTCCTCGATACCAGGCTCATATATCGGAGAAATCCCTTTCTTTAATCTCTCAATCTTTTCCTCGTCCGTATCGACGCAAACTACACTATTACCAAGTTCAGCCAGGCAGACGCCTTGCACCAAACCCACATAACCAGTCCCGACAACTACGACTTTCATCTCCCTCCTTTTTTATTAACGCTTTGTCTCCTTTGTTTCTATAGCTTCCATGCGCCTGATCACATACAGCGGCCTGCCCAATGTTTCGTTATGAATATTGGCTATATAGAGCGCGATTAAACCAAGACAAATGAGAATTATGCCGACTAATACTAAATTTACAAAGACAAGGATGGCTACGCCGGTGATATTTAACCCCCATGGATCCTTCATTACATATTTTTCGATAACAACAAAAAGAGCAGTTACGGCCGATGACAAGGTAATAAAAATGCCCAGATAGCCGGCAAGTCGTAGAGGAAAAAGACTCAAGTTTACTATACTATGCGATGCCAACCGCACCCTCTTAAAAAATCCATAACCAGATTTCCCCCAGGCTCTTTCCGGAGCATCAAAATAAATAAAGTCCTTGCGAAATCCCAGCCAATTTATAAGCCCGCGAGTAATCCTCCGATTTTCTGTCATTTTATTAAACTCATCTATTACGATTCGATCCAGCAGCTGAAAATCCGTGCCGTTGGGATATAGCTTTGTATCAGAAATTCTATTTATAGTTTTATAATATAGATAAGAACAAACCTTCTTACTAAAACTATCGCTTACGCTTTTTCTGATCCCTATGACAACTTCTGCGCCCCCTTCCCATTTCCTTATGAATTCTGGTATCAGTTCCGGCGGATGCTGAAGATCCGCATCTATAATAATACAGGCATCGCCGTTTGCGTAATGAATGCCGGCAGTCGTGGCCATTTCCTTACCAAAATTTCTGGTAAACTGGACGATCTCCAGCCTCGCATCTTTTTCCTGGATTTTCTTTAGCGCTTTAAATGAGTCATCAACACTTCCATCATCAACTATAATAATCTCGACATTATATCCTAGTTTATCGGTTACTCCCTTCAATTTTTTGTACAAAATCGGGATATTTTTTTCTTCGTTATGGAGAGGAATAATGATTGATATTAAAACCTTAGGCATTTTGATAGTCCCTTCTTGAGGCCGTCCAAATAAATATTAGGATCATAACCAGTACAGTACTTATTATAAAGTTAAAGATTATTGCAAGCAATGAGTTGTGATGCAAAAACGAAAGCAGGATAACGGTAGCTGTTCCAACCAGGGCAAAAAGCGAGACGATATATTTTTGATGAGCTATGTAGTAAACAAGCATCAGGTTTAATATGGCCGTCAGGAAAAGGGACAGGCTAAGCCACGGCAGCAGGTTTTTCAAGACAAGAAATTTAGAGCCAATCAGGAGCTTGATGAAAAAGCCCGGAAAGAACATAAACGCAAGCATACTGCTTCCGCCAAGGAGACAGATGAGCAGGAATGATTTCTTGAGGAGTTTTCTATTTTTCTCTTTTGCATTGATTTTTACCGATGGCAAAAGCACCCCCGAGATAGAAGCCGTCACGAAAAATATTATTCTTGCAATAGTCGCTATCCCGCTATAAAGACCGGACTGCGCCGGAGAGAAAAAAAGCCTGACGAAAATAATGTCTGAAGTAAACAAAAAAGCTATCGAAATCAGAATGACAAAAATAAAAAACCCCTTTTTTATTTCTTCATTAAGCGGTTTTGAGCCTCGAACTTTAGCCCGAAGGGCAGAAAGCGGGATCAGTGAAAAAGTTCCATGCCTTTGATAAGATAGATAGGCGATTGCCAGAATCTGAGATAAAAGAAGAGCGGCAATGGCTCCAAATGTCCGAAAGCCCAGGTAAATAAAGATGACTGCAAAAACCGTTTTGCCAACAGCGGAAATGGCCCCGGCGACAGAAGCTTTAAAAAATTTTTTCCTCCCAAGTAAATAAGCAGTTCGGAAAGTCAGAGGCACGCCAAGCGGCAGAAGAAAAGCCAGTCCGACAAAGGGATAAAGCGATTGAAATTGCAGATATTTTTTAAGAAGGCCGCTAAAAATTAAAATGAGAAAAAAAATCACCAGGGAAAGCAAAAGGGCAAACTTTTCAAGGGAAGCGGTCAAGCGCTCCCTCTCTTTCTTGTCAGGGTGATTTGTAATGAGGTTAATTTTTAAGTAAGAAAAAACTGTGAACAAAATACTCACTTGAACCAAGATTGAAAGTACAACCTGCACTTCACCAAAATCTTCGATACTCATGATCCGGCCGAGAATCGGATAATAGAGATAATTTAAGACAGCAACTCCAAAAGAGCCAAAGAAAAAAATAATGTTATTTTGGATAAAACTGTCTTTGAGAATGGCTTGGATTGATTTTTTCAATGTTTTAATGGCTTTAGTTAAGCGACATTACTCATTATATCTAAAAGCAACGAAAATGAATAATTTTTTAGGCGGGGTGCAACGACCTGAGGGTATCGAGCGAAGAACAGGCCGACAACTATTCACTTGATACCCAAGGGGATATTTGCAAAAGAGAGGCGCAAAAAAGAGAAATGTTAGTTGATCAAATATTTCGTGAAGAAGACCGATCGGCTAAAATTTCCCCTTTTTATCAAGCAATTATGGGGTTTAATAGTGAGCCTGTCTCACTTGGTGCCGCGGAGAGGACTCGAAGCAGTTCAGCTGCTTTTATAATTCTGCCTTCAATCCTTATCCCGAACCAAAATATTTCTTTTCTACTAAAAATTTATGAAGCAATTTTTAGGAGGTTCTCGTCTCTCGCTCGCAAACAACTTCGTTGGTGCCGCGGAGAGGACTCGAACCTCCACGGGTTTCCCCACTAGTTCCTAAAACTAGCGTGTATACCAATTTCACCACCGCGGCCCTTCAATTCTTCAGGGTTAACTTGGCACCTTTTGAACCTCGATATTCTACCATTTTTTGAAGACGATTTCCAGCTTTTGTTTCGACAAAGCGTTTCGGCAAATGTTAAAATTATTCCGCTTCAGGACCCGCTCATTCTGGTACCGCCCACCATTGCCCAATCCCTTATTCATTCAGTCTATAGTCTGCAGACTATAGACTTCAGAAAGGGATCCCTCGACTTGTCCTTAGCAGGAAGTCGCTCGGGATGACAGGTGTGAGGGATTACAAGACTCGCTCACAAGACTCTGCTCACAAGACTCGCTCACACAAGACTCACACAAGACTCGGTCGAGGCTTCGAGCATCTTGGACACTCATACGTTAAAATCTATTGTAGCATGTTCAAACCCGGGCAGGCTGTTTAAATATTCAAGGGGTGTTTTCATCGCTAAAGATTGATGTGGTCTGTAAGTA
>JAJYQQ010000054.1 GCA_021794535.1 bacterium | reverse complement strand
TGAGCGAAGAGATTGAGATCAAAAAGCATGAGTGGGACGGGATTTGGCGGATTGTTTCCTATGACATTCCGGAGGAGCAGAAAAAAGAGAGAAATTATTTCAGAAGAAAGCTCACAAGTTTAGGATTCGTAGAACCGCAAAAGAGCATGATGGTGATACCCTATGAATGCAAAGAGGAGATAGCGGTTATCGCGCAGAATCTGCGGGTTTCGCCGTATGTGATGCATCTGGTGACAGATAATTTGCCGAGGCAGGCGGAGATGATTAAACGTTTTGGTTTAGAAGTGGAAGAATAAAACCGTCTCAACTTTGAGCGATAGCAAAATGTTGAGACACTTCTCGGATTGACGTAGTCTGCCTGGCGGATAATTATTAATTATTAATATAGAGAAGAGAGTGGACCGACCCTTTTTAGAGAATTAGCTTACGAATGTGAGGGCGGTGCCGCGTTTGTTTGCGCGACCGGTTCTGCCGATTCTGTGGACGTAGTCTTCATAGTTTTCCGGTAGATCATAATTAATTACATGAGTAACATCGTCGATGTCGAGTCCGCGGGCGGCTACGTCGGTAGCGCACAAAATATTCACGTGATTTTCTTTGAAGAGTTTCAATGCTTTTTCCCTTTTGTTCTGCGCTTTGTCACCATGAATGGACGAGCTTTTGAATCCTCTTTTTTCGAGATCTCGTGAGAGATTTTCTACTCCTCTTTTCGTTCGGCCGAAGATTAAGACTTTCTCACATTCCGGTTTGATAAGGATCTCGTGCAGGACTTCTATTTTTCTCTGATCGAAGCTGACTTTCACAATGTCTTGCTCCACATTGTCAGACGTTACGGTAGTTTTTACCGAAACGGTGATAGGACTTGCCATAAAGCTCTGGATTAAGCTCGAAATTCTAGGAGATATGGTAGCAGAGAAGAAGAGCGACTGTTTATGATCCGGAAGCTTTGAAAGGATTAGTTTAATGTCATTAATGAAACCCATATCCAGCATTCTGTCCACTTCGTCAAGGACGATGTTTTGCGTGCCGGCGAGATTGAGCCGACCTCTTTTTATTAAATCGTTAATCCTACCCGGTGTGCCGATGACAAACTGAGGGTTTCTGGAAAGCTCTGATATTTGCCTGCCGATACGAGCGCCGCCGATACATTGAACGCTGCGAATCCGCATTCCTTTTGCAAATTCACGAAGCTCGATGTCGATCTGTGAAGCAAGTTCGCGGGTCGGGGTAATGATCAAAACCTTTTGATTCTGGTCCATGAAAACTTTATTGATGAGTGGAATAATAAAAGCGGCGGTCTTGCCGGTGCCGGTGGCCGCTACGCCGATGACGTCACGGCCGTCGAGAGCGGAGGGAATAGCCTGATCCTGGATAGGAGTCGGGGTCTCGTAACCTTTGGCAATGATGTTATTTTTGAGTTCTTGGCAAACATTAAAGTCAGCAAATTTATTTTTCGCAACATATTCTACCGCTTCAGCGACCGGAACAGCTTTTTTAATAAATTTGCTCTGATCCATGACGCTTTTTTTGACGCCGCGAAATCTTTTCGGACCTCTGCCGAAGCTGGATTTGGCGCCGCCGAAACTCGGACGAGAATTCCCGCCAAATGAAGCGGACTTTCTGGGAGCCGAGCCATAGGGAACATAAGAACCCGGCGAGTTTTGGGATCTTGATTTATTTCTATTTGAACCATTGGAGCTCTGCGAGGCGTTTCTTTGATTGCCCCGGTTTTGACTAAACGAGTTGCCCGATACTGTTCGGACAGAACTAAACTTCTGAGACATTTATACTCTTTCTTGGCCGGTTGGCCGATTAATTCATCAGCCAGAGGCTGACTATCATACTATTGTTTGGTCGCCAGTATGAATCTCGAGTATAATTTTTCAATTAGTCCTAATTTGCAATGCGTGTTAGGTCTCGCGTTCATAAAAACAACTGATTAACTATATCACAAGGAAAAAGGTTTGTCGAGGGTTTTATCGGTTTTTGTCGGTTTTATCGGATTTATGTCTTTTGTGGTAAAATAAATCAATGAATACAAATCCTGATGCAAAAAGAATATTATGCTATGGCGACTCAAATACTCAAGGGGTTTTGCCGGGAAGCATTGGCAGGCACCCTGCAAATATCAGGTGGACAGGCGTTCTGCAAAATGAACTTGGCGCAGATTATGAAGTGATCGAAGAAGGCCTATGGGGCAGAACCACTAACATTGATGATCCGTTCCCTGGCTTTGAAGACAAAAACGGCAAAACATACTTATTCCCATGTATAAGAACTCACGTGTCGCTTGATTGGGTTGTTTTATGGTTGGGAACCAATGATTTGAAGAAAATTTTCAATAGGGGGGGGCATGAGGTTGCACTAGGAATTGAGGATTTGATTTTATCAATTAGGAAAGATATAGCAGCAAGTAAAAATGGATACGACGCGCCGCAAATTATAGTTGTTTCGCCTAATATTTTGACCGATAAGGTTGTCGAGGTGAAGCCGCATTTTGCGGGTGCGCCGGAGAAGTCGAAACATTTGGGCGAGGAGTTGGAAAAAATCGCTCAAAAGCAAGATTGTAAATTTATCGATCTTGCAAAATATGTTACCGCAAGCGAAGTCGATGGAGTTCATCTCGAAAAAGAAGATCACGCTAAAGTCGGCAAACTCTTAGCCAAATATATTAAATAGGCTATACTATAACTATTATGCCGTGGTATGCGATAGCTTTGGGTTCGGCTCTGACGGCCGGATTATATCAAATAATTGAAAAAAGGGTTCTCTTGAAAGAGCATAGTTTGTTTTTTCTGGCGACTTCTTTCTTCCTAATGCTCGTTTTGTCTCTGCCAATGCTGCCGGCCGGTCAGGTGAGCGCCATAAGTGCGACAATGTTTCTCTACATACTTATTAAGTGTATCTTTGCCGTTGCGCTTTTTGTCTTTTGCGCTAAGGCGATTAAGCACATGGATATCTCAGAGTTCGGGCCGCTTATAAATCTGAGTCCGCTGGTGCTTTTAATTCCCGCTGTCCTCTTTCTCGGCGAGAGACTGACCCTTGTCAGCACTGCTGGCGTACTTCTGGTGGTACTCGGCGCCTATGTGGTGGAGTTAAAAGACGGCTGGCGAACACCGTTTAGAAAGGCCGCGAAAGACAAATATGTCCATTTCATTTTTCTCGCGGCTATTCTCAGCGCCCTGTCGGCTACTATGGACAAATTCATCCTGGCTAAGTCAGCCGAAATAGGCGTAAATACTTTCTTTTTCTACAATCGTCTGCTCATTGCAGTATTGATTGTCGGGGCATACTTTCTCTTCAGAGACCAAAAATTGACTGATAGTCTGAAAGTGACATTAAAGCAGTCTTTCTGGTGGATACTGATCGCCTCGGCTTTATTTATGGCAACCGACTACATCTATTTCTCAGCTGTAGCAGTTCCGGTTGCCTTGGTTGCGCTGGTTATCCCCCTAAAGCGAATGTCTACCCTGGTAATGACGGTTTTCGGCGGAGGGATATTTAAAGAGGACAATTTAATCCGCAAAACTATTGCCTGTCTCATTATGATTGTTGGAGTGGCTTTGATAGTGGTTTAGTTTTCTTAATCTTTATGCTTGGAAAGTGTTGACCGGATAGGGCTCCCCCTTTATAATAGTAGATTCCGGTTTGGGCGGCCGGATGTACATTACAAACGAACTCGAGGAGGTGACACACCATTTGTCCGAAGAAGCAGACGATTCTTATTAAACATGCATTGTCTGCCCCCAGTCCTGAAAGCTAGTCCAGAAGGCTCCAGAAGGCCGGAAAGGATGTATGCGATATGTCAAAATGGCAATCGTTATTGGATTGCTGGTCGTAGTTACTACTGGAATTTCAGCTGCAAACGCTCAAAAGCCTGAAACTATCTATCAAAACACTCGTTTTGTACAGGTAGCGCAACAGGCTTCTGAACATTTAATGGTTCTTCAGCTGACATTGATGGCAGTTGCAAAAAAATCTGAACAGCATAAAGAGGAAGTCGCAGCTCAGCAAGCCGCGGAGCAAAAGCGCCAGGATGAAATCAATCGTTTCGGTCCATGGGGACCGGATTTAGTTGGCGCCGGCGCTATGTATGGCCAGGATCCGTCAGATTTGTATGCGGTGATGTCCTGTGAAAGCAAGGGTGACCAATACGCCGATAATGGCGTAGACAAGGGTCTGATGCAGTTCGATCCGGGTACATTTGCAAGGACTCCATATGGGAGTTCAAGCATTTGGGACGGTCATGCGCAAATCTATGCAGCTGCATGGATGTGGTCACAGGGCCGGCGGAATGAATGGCCTGTTTGCGGACGTTTGTAGAGTCTTCTTCGTCCCTTTGGGGCGCCCCGGTAAAGTGATCCGGAGCGCCCCTAATTTCTTTTTGATTAGCGCGTTGTTGTCTGGGATTTTTGAGTATCACAAGGCCAGGCCTTATGGGTCTTGTGGGTTAGGATTTCTGGAGGCAAGGGCAATCCATGCGGCTGAGCCCTTCTACGCCGCCCTGAAGATTGAAAACATTTTTTCCAACGCTTGATAAGAGTTGGGCGACGCTTAAACTTCTGGCGCCGCTTCTGCAGACAAGGATTACTTTCTTGCCCCAGTCTATTTCATTTGCTTTCAAGGGGATAATAGAAAGAGGTATTAGTTTCGAACCTTTAATTCTTATTTTTTCATGCTCGTAAGGTTCGCGGACATCGATTATTTCCAAGCTTTCCGGATCATCTCTCAGCATTTCTGCGAATTCATTTGAATTTATATTTGTTATAGCCATGCATTTCATTCAATCAAAGATTTGTATGCATGTCCAGCATAAATGTGTTGACCGGAGTTCAAAAACGAAACGCACCACTTAGGGTAAAATAATAACTAACCTAAATGGAGGCACAAATGGAAAAGAAAGGACACCTGACCCACGCAGAAAGAGAAGATATTTTTCTTCTTTTAAGTCAAGGCTGTTCGTTTAGAGAAATAGGAGAAAAAATCAGAAGATGCCATACAACAGTCTCAAGGGAAATTGAAAAGAACAAAGGGTCTGACGGCAGATATCTTCCATCCCTGGCCCAGGAAGAATCAAAGAAGAGAAAACTTGAGGCAAACAGCCGAAATCCCCTGAAGGATAAAAGGACCTTCAATTATGTAAGGGAAAAGCTTTTTGAGGGCTGGTCGCCGGAACAAATATCGGGAAGGATAGGTATCGATATTCCCGGATTATCCATAAGCCATGAGACGATATACCAGTATATCTATAAACCGGAAAACAAGCATCTCACCCTTTGGGTGTTCTTGAGAAGAAAACAGCCGGGAAGGGTTGAAAAAGGAGGCCGAAAAGCCAAGAGAGAAATAGTCCCCAACAGAACATTCATTAACGAAAGGCCGGAGCATATCAACAAAAGAAAACAAGCCGGGCATTGGGAGAGCGATCTGATGGAAGGCAAAAAAAGCGACAAGTCTGCTGTGTCCGCAAGCATTGAGAGAAAATCAAGATTGATCATCCTGGCAAAGGTTGAATTTAAAAAAGCCAAGGATAAGGCAGAGACAATAATCCGCGATCTTCAGAAATTGCCGCCCCATCTTAGAAGAAGCATCACTTTCGATAACGGTTCGGAGAATGCCAGGCATGAGGAAATAGCGAAAGCATTGGGACTCAAGGCTTATTTTACAAATCCCTATCATTCATGGGAGAAAGGAACGGTTGAAAATACAATAGGTTTGGCAAGGGAGTTCTTTCCCAAAGGAGAATCCCTGGAAGAGATTACCCAAAGAGAATTGAACTTGGCGGCTCAGCTCCTAAACAACAGACCAAGGAAATGCCTTGGCTTTAGGACTCCTTCAGAGGTATTCTATGAAGAGTTAAGTGGTGCGTTTCAAAATTGAATTCACCTGACACGCGATGATATAGCTAGTTTAATGTTATGCAGAGAGTAAAGCCAAAAACAAAAAATAACCGTGGGGGTTCAATGAAATTAATAGAAAAAATATTGAAAAGCAAGCTGTTTACGGTAATATCTATGTTGCTGTTAACAGCCATTTTTAAGATCGGA
>JAJYQQ010000040.1 GCA_021794535.1 bacterium | reverse complement strand
AAAATAGAAACTTCCGTTGTGCCGCCGCCAATATCAACTATCAAGTTTCCCGCCGGTGTGTCGATGGGTATTTCTGCGCCAATGGCCGCTGCGATTGGCTCAGGGATAATATAAGCTGCCTTTGCGCCGGCTTGTTTTGTGGCGTCAATGACGGCCCTTTTTTCCGTCGAGGTGGCGCCGGCTGGGACACTTATCATTACTTCAGGGCGAAAAAGCCTGACTCCGCCGGAGACCTTATTTATGAAATAACGAATCATGGACTCTGTCACTCTGTAGTCGGCGATGACGCCGTCGCGGAGGGGCCGGTAGGCCTTGATGGCGTCCGGTGTTCTGCCGACCATTTCTTTGGCTTCCTCTCCTACGGCCAGGACGCGGTTGTCCTCGCTTACGGCGACCACGGAAGGCTCATTTATAACAATCCCTTTTTTGGGGACGTAGACCAGTATATTTGCCGTGCCAAGATCTATTCCGATGCGCTTTGTAAACAAGTTTGCTCCAGTTAATTAGTTAATTAGTTAATTAGTTAATTAGTTAATTAGGGCTTTCCCTAGCTAACTAATCCCTAATCCCTAGTTTCCTATTCTTTTTATATCTGCGCCGATGTTGCTTAACTTTTCTACAATATTTTCATATCCCCTGTCAATAATATCCGCATTTTTAATGTTGCTTTTGCCGTTTGCTATTAGCGCCGCTACTATCAGGGTCGCTCCGGCGCGAAGATCAAGGGTGGTGATATTTTTGCCGTATAGCGCTGTCGGACCCATAATGACGGCTCTATGCGGATCAAGGATAGAGGCGTCGGCTCCCATCTTCTTCAGCTCTTTCAGGTGGTTTAGCCGGCCTTCATACATAGTTTCGTGGATTAAAGACGAGCCATCAGCCTGCGTCATGAGGACAGAAAATGGCGCCTGAAGATCGGAGGGAAAGTGCGGTGATGGAGCGGTCCAGATGTTCACGGGCTTTATTTTCACACTTTTTTTGACTTTTATGAAATTTTTCCCGAGTTCCAGATTTACTCCCGCTTCTTTAAGCTTGGAAAAAATGGAGTAGTCCATCTTTTGGGGGTCAATATTTTCTATTTTGATCTCGCTGCCGGTTGCGGCGGCGGCAACGATGTATGTTCCCGCTTCTATTTCGTCGGAAATAATTTTGTAAGTTGCGGGCTTTAACTCCTTAACTCCTTCTATCGTCAGTTTGTTTGTGCCAATGCCGGAAATACGAGCCCCCATTTTATTTAGAAAATGGCACAGATCCTGGACGTGCGACTCGCAGGCAGCAAGAGAAAGCCGGGTTGTCCCTTCCGCGAGACTTGCCGCCATAATGGTATTTTCGGTAGCAGTGACGCTCATTAAGTCCAAAACTATATCTGCCCCTTTTAATTTTTCCGAATGAAAGGTATAGGTTTCACCCTTTTCTTCAATCGTAACGCCAAGCTTTTCAAGCGCGTTAAAAATGTAATCCAGGGGCCTGTTGCCGATAATGCATCCGCCGGGAGCTGGAATATTCACCTGACTGGTTCTGGTAAGCATTGGTCCGAGCAGAAGGATGGATGCTCTGAACTTTTTTACCAGGCTTGCATCGGGGTCCTTGCCGTTTATTTTTGTTGTGTCTATTAGAAGAACATTGTTCTTAAATGTAACCTTGCCGTCCAGTTTCTCGATAATTTTTAGCAGATTGCGGATGTCGGTAATATCGGGAACATTTGAAAGCCTGCTCACGCCCCTTGTTAAAAGCGTAGCCGTAATAATGGGCAGAGCCGCATTTTTGCAGCCGCCGACTTTTATGTTTCCGTGGAGCTTGGCCGGTCCGTTTACGATGATATTTGACATGAATTTTTCTATTTATAAAACAAGTGTGATTATAGCATAAAGGCTAGTTGATTAAAATTGTTTTTTTAATGAAATATTTTTATGCCAAAAATTTCCTATAGCAATAAAATTGCGCAAATATCGCTTAGGCCCCACCTTTACTGAGCTCCAATTTAAAAATTGATTGGAATTGTAAATCTTTCTTTTATGGAGACAATTATTATGAGACAATCCTTATATGTTAGAATTTTTTGGAATTTCGTCGGGTCTTATTATTATTTTCGCGTTTTTTGCCTTTTATCTTAAAGAAATCTTAGAGAAAAAAGCTAAACCGGAAAGAGCCTCATGGCTCATTTGGTCGATTTTGGGCGCAATAGCCTTCTCTTCGCAATTTGCGAAAGGCGCAACCTGGTCCCTGTGGTTGCCGGCGGCCGATACATCAATTGTTTTCCTGATTTTTATTCTGTCATTTAAATATGGAACGGGGGGGGTCGCAAGAAGAGATATAGTGGGCATTATCGGAGCTGGCATTGGTTTAATTTTGTGGTATTTCACAAAGGAAGCAACCTGGGCTCTGGTTATCACAATACTCATTGATCTGATAGGCACCTATCTTACGGCTCTAAAAACTTACGAAGACCCCGAGAGCGAAACCATGATTTATTGGCTACTCATTGGAACCGCAGGTGTTCTGTCCTGCCTTGCTGTTGGCCGGCTAAGCCCGGTTCTTTTGGCATATCCCGCCTACATAGCCCTCGCAAACTATGCGGTCGCCTTAGCAATTGTTATGGGCAGAGGAAGAGAATCACGGCTTAACGAAGTCTAATATTTACTGAGTTCATGTACAAACTCTCATTGTCGTCATTCTGGCTTGCCCAGAATCTAAAAACATAAATTGGATTTTGGACCCTCCTATGCTAAAACGGAGTCTATCCGACCTTTGGCGGAGAACGGGCAAGCAAGCCAGAGTGGCAGCCTCGAAACGCTTTTCAATACTCTCGCTGATTTCACTTTTACATTGCCGCCATTTTCTTGTATAATTGCCCTTGTGATAAAGATAGAGCAGCGAAAAATTTATTTATATTTTATATATCCCTTTGCCACGCTTTTTTTTATTGCCCTTAGTTTTTGCTTCATTATGTCGGCCAGGGGCTATCTGGTCGTTTTTGATAATGGCATTAAGTTCGAAAAGACTGGTATGATCATTGGCAGCACCAACCCGCCGGGCGCCAAAATATTTCTAAATGGCAAAGATATTTCAAAGGCCACTATCCCCTTTTTGTCGACAAAGATAAATAATTTAAAAAAGGGGAAATATATTCTGGATTACGAAAAAGATGGTTTCTATACCTGGCAAAAGGAGCTATTAGTTTCGCCGGAGAGGGTTACCTGGGCAAACTACGCGCTCCTGTTTTCAAAAAATCCCAAAATCGAGAAAACTGAAATTGGCGGCAAGCTTCTTGGATCATTGAACTCCAAAGATAATAAATACAGCATTTTCCTGGTTCAAAATGCGGACAATCAGATAATCTATCTTGTAAATAACTCAGACGACAGCAAGGATGACGTTTTTGAAACGGCGAAAATGAAGCCCGAGGAGAGAATCTCGGGCGTTACCCTTATCGCCTGGTCGGATGACCATGAAAACCTATTGGTCAAAGGAATGTTGGGAGCCGTCGAACAATATTACGTTATAAACACATCGGATAAAACATCCGAGAATGTTACCGGCCTTTTGCCGGCGGGGTTTAGTTCGCCCATGTTTAATCCGGCAAACGGCGATGAGCTTTACTTTGCCCTAAACGGACAGGTATTGAGAGTGAACGTGCCGGCAAAAACCAGCCAGGCTTTTTCGGAAAAAGGGATATTGTACTTTTCCGTAGAAAAGAATGGAAATATTTACTACATCAAAGATAATGCGGGAGCAAGGTCGCTGTGGCAGGCAAACGGTGATTTTTCAAATCCAAGCGCCATAACGGATGGCATTCCGGCGAGTGAAAACTACAGCCTTACGGTGTCATCCCAGGGACAGAAAATGGCGCTTCAAACGAAGGAAGGCGCGCTTTACCTGATCGATAATATTGACGGTAAGGAGATGCTCATAGTGATGGGAAAAAATATCTCTGAGTTTAGTTGGTCGCCTGACGGAGACAGGCTGCTGTATAAAAACGGGCCGGATGTTAAAGTTTTCGAATTTGTTGATTATAAAAAAGAAAGTCGGGAATATCAAATACCGAACGGCGCCGATCTGCGCGATTTCGCTTGGTATGACAATGACCACCTTCTGGCCGAAACCCTAAACAACAAAGCGGAAGTTATGGACTTCGATGGGCAGAACAAAATAGATTTGGCAGCGATCACTCCCGGCAGCAAAGTATTTTTTTCTTCCGACAATCACAACATAAGCTTTATCTCAAAATCCGACGCCGATAAATTTGCCTTGAGCAGATACATTACCGAGTTCTAATAAAGTGGGGATTACCAAATAAAATAATCTTGAATACTGCAAAGATTAGGTTGTTTTATCAAGAATTGCACTTAAGCGCTTTTTATGTTAAGATAATTCAAGAATGTGGAGGGCTGGCAGTAATGCTATGCCCTTTTCTATTAGCACACAAGGAGGCGAGATCCATGGTAGAAACAAAATCGGCATTTGTTCAGCTGAGATCGGAAGAAAGAGGGCCGATGCAAGATACAAGACTGGAGGTTGCCAATATTGGCTACGGTTGGAGCAGTGGTTGTGGTGATAGCTTTGCTTCACTGCATTTTCGTGATGCCGAGTGGAAGCCGATCTTCAACGGATAAATTTATGGAGCCGTAATTAGGAAATTCACCTTTACAAGCACTAGGGTCATCACCTGTCCGCAAATTTTGTGGATGGATTATTGGCCCTTACCAAGAAGCGAGTAAAGGAGAGTGGCAATGCTGACTGGATACACAAGTTCTGTTAGCGATGGCAAGGTTAAGGATTTCCCCGTTTTCGCGTTGCGGTGTGCCCGTCAATTCGGAGCTCTTTTTGAGATGAGGGACGACCCTATCGACGCGCCTATTCCTGAGAAGTTTGAGGTCAGCGACTACCATGTGAAGGCTGCTGAAGAAGCGAAGGTCCGACTGAAAGAGGTATCTGCGTGGACCAACACCGAAGCTCTGCGTCAGGCATACGCCGCCCGCCGACAGAGGCGTGAGCAGATCGCGGCCTGGAACAGGGAGAAAGACATTGTGAAACGTCGATATCTCGATATGCTCGGCGAGGTCATCATGCGGGATCCCCCTTCCGAGGAACATAAGGGCCTCAAGGATTCCATGACCGAACAGCTTACCAAGAGCATCCGGTTCGACTGTGGACACACGGCCGACGACACCGTCCGCGGCGCTTTGAGTGGCAAGGCCTTCAAGGTACAGAAGATGAAAGAGGCCGATGCCGACATCAGATACCATTTGGGGGAGCACAGGAAAGAAGTCGAGCGTGTCAACGAGCGGAACGAATGGGTTCGCCAGTTACGCGAAAGCCTTGCCAAGCCAAGGTAGCACCTGCGAAGAAAGTGTATAAAGCCGACGTTCGAATCGTCGGCTTTTCCTATGCCAAAAATTTCCGTGCAGAGGGTGGCACCCCCTGCGCGGAACAATCTTTAATTTGGCAAGAGTCCCGCCAAAGAGTCGAAGAGCGAAGAGTCCTTTGTGGTGGTGGTTTCTTTGGGGGTGTCGATAACCTGCTCTTTTGTGACAACCTGCGGCTTATAATATACCGGATCGGTCCTGTCGAAATGAACAACCAGCCTTCTCAGGCTTGTGCCTGCCGGAGTGCAAGTCATGAGGCTTAAAACCGGCGTGTCGGTTGGCGCCAGAACGCTCATATCATTTGGTGGGACAATTATCGAATCCCTGACAGTGTAGACGAATTTCTTGCCATTATAATAAATAATGGCCTGATCTCCCGCCTGCAGTTTATCCAAAAGCGCAAAAACATAGTTATATTTACCGGTATCCCACCAGTAGTTCGAGCTGTGGCCGGTTATAAATGAGTTACCCACCTCGCCCGGTATAGCGGTGCCCTGGTAGTGGACCACTCCGTCGTGCAGCTCATCATGGACTTTATTTTCATCAGTTGTGTCTGCCATCACTATTGGCACGTTGACGTTTAACTTAGGTATGACAAGGCGGTTATCAGCCGGAATAACCTCTCCGGGCGCGAGCGCTGCAGTATCAGCCGATTTCTTTTGAACCACTTCCTGGGTTTTGACCAATGTTTTTGGGATGTTATTATTTGGCTTCCAGCTCCACTGCGTGTAATAAAGGGGCAGGTTGAAAAGAAAATAAATGCCGAAAAACAACCCTGTGGCCACCAGCGGATATCGGTATTTTTTCTTATGCCAGTCGGCCCCTAATCGCTGAAGAATCTTGGGGAAATCGATTTTGTCAGGAAGTTTATCTTTTGCTTTTTGAAGAAATAAATTCAAACCGGCCTTGCTTTTCTTGTTTTTGTATACCACGTGTTTGTCTGGCGCAGGCTTAGTGGCGGGTATTTCCGGTTTGTTTGTTTTCTTGCCTATTGCTTCAGCGATAGAATCAAATAACTTTCTGTGCCCATGGTCGCCTTCAAAAACTCTGAAAATTTTTTCCAGCTCAGCGATGGTGGGTTCTCCCCGCCTTTCCGTTTTTGGCGTTCGCCGCGCAGTCTCATGTCCGGCGGGAATAATATTTCGAAGGTAGGACATAAGCTTCTTTTCTCCATGGGCACTGCGAAAAGAACGCACCATTTCTTCCAGCTCCAAGAGCGTAAGTTCATGCGGATTTTTCCTTATCTTGCTGTTTTTTGCGCTTTTTTCTTCCATGTTTTGATATTCTAACACAATCGACATAAAAAGTCAATGATTTTTCGGTGAACCATTTTCGGTGAACCATTTTCGGTGAACCGGGTCGGTGAACCACTTGCACTTTCAAAACATTACATAATTTATTCTTCATTCTAGCTTGTCCAGAATCCGGAAACTCATTGCGATTCACCTGCCATTGTCATTCCGACCTGCCTCGCCGGCAGGCAGGTAATCAATGTTTCAATTAATCAATTTTTCAAATTGGGACTTAATTGGTTATTATATATTGGGTATTTATCATTTAGAGAAAGGGATCCCTCGGCTTGTTCTTAGCAGGAAGTCGCTCGGGATGATAGAGGTTTTTGGATTCACGATTTTCTGCCTCGACTCGTTCGCAATGCCGCAACCATTCATTTCCTTGAAAAAAGGCTTCATTTGGGCTATAATTTCAAGGTAAAATCTAGTCTAGCACAGCTGCGGCACAAATGGATTAGTTATATTTGAAAATGCCAAAACAGCCTGGCTTCACTGGCATTACAGTGTTTGCCCGCGTGGTGGAATTGGTAGACACGCAGGACTCAAAATCCTGTGAAGGAAACTTCATGTCGGTTCGACTCCGACCGCGGGCACCAGTTTTAATAATTTATTTTGGAGTTTATCTTCCCCTTGTTTCAAACATCAGCGCTTATGGCAGTTTCTTGCAGACTCTTTTTTTGCATCAGGATCTCCGGTTGGTCAAATTTTGCAGTTCGTATTCTTGGCAGCAGTTTCTCATTTTAGCTAATATCAAGAACTCCGAAAATCACAAAACACTGGCAAGATAATAACATATTTAGTATAATGTTTTCTTCGGCAGGCAACTGAGTTCCTAAAAAGCAGAGAGAAAGGACGTTTCATGGCAAGGCAGGTATGTGGAGTGAATGAAATGAGAAGAACCGTAAAAGTGTCTCCGGCAGCTACCGCAAGTTTTATAGAAAGGAGGCAGCGGTACCATTGCCTGCACTGGCTTTCACTGGAGCCTGTGCCGGAAAAGATCAAAAGGGCATTTCAGGAGATGGATCGCCGGATTGACGATCCAAATACAACGACCATCACCCTCGACGACAAGGAAACATGGCAGCTTCTTGGTGACCCGGAAGAACTGGCAAATTATATTTCCTTCAGAGTTACCCCCTATAAAGACGTGGTCTGCCTTTATGGGGACATGCAGAAAGGCTTTGCGGAGAGATTGTTTCAAGTTTTGGCAGACGAGGATGTGTTCGAGGAAGGATCTGCCTGCAAAATTGAGGAGTACTGCCTGGCAAAGATACTGTATGGCTGTGGGCTATCTAATATTTTGGTGATCCAGGCGTAGGTTTGTCGCGGCGCGTCCTTTCTTTGTAATCGGGGCCCGGGTTTTTCTCGGGCCCTTAAATTTTGAGCCATTTTAGAGCCTATCCGAAATCCCATCGCAGATCAGAATCAAAATTCAGCTTGACGGCTGAACAGATTCTAAGTTTTATGGCACATAAAAAAGACACCCGTTGATGAGTGTCTTTTTTGAATAGATTTACAATTTGAGACTAAACGTATTTTCGCGCAATCTTTCCAATGACCGGTAGTTCCCATTCCTGATTCTGATATGCTTTAACCATAAGCATAATCCAAATGATAAGGAATCCAAGGCCGAGTAACGGGAAGAGAAGGCCGAGAAGCGCTCCAAGCCCTCCTGTCGTTAGAGCTATCGATCCGATAAGGAACGGTAGCACGAACCAGATAGCAATCCACACGATACTTAAAATGATGGACTGCATAGCTGCGAATCGAACGAACTTGTTGTCTTTTTCAATAAGTATGAAGACGATACCCCCGATAATGCCGAAAAGATAAGCTAGCAATGCTGCTACATTTGGCTCAAGTCCTGAACCTGATTTTTTTTCTTCTGCCATTTTTTCACCTCCCTTCCTTCTTTGTCCGCCGAAAAGCGGAATATTAAAATAACTCTAACGCTATTATCTAAAAAACTCAGACCCAATGCAAGAGGAAAATTTCCAATAAGAGAATAGCCGGATTTGCGGGTTCGACCCGCTATGGGGCAAGAAAATCTGTTTGACCTAAAGTTCACTTTATAATATAATACCCTGGTAATCAAATTATTTATAAAATAGCAAATTCGTTTAAGATTTGCGATTGGTAGGTAAAAAATGTCAAAAACTAAGGCAGGCGGTTCAACCAGGCTTGGCAGAGACAGCGCCGGGCAAAGGCTCGGGGTGAAGCTTTTTGGCGGCCAGTTTGCGCGAGCGGGACAAATATTGGTGCGGCAGCGCGGGACGAAGTGGGAGCCGGGAGAAAATGTTTCAAGAGGCATAGACGATACTTTGTATGCGAAAACCGACGGTTACGTAAAGTTTACAAAAAAACAACTTTTAAAATTTACCGGCAAGCTCAAGAAAAAAACTATCATAAACATCGAACCGGCAGAAAAATAAAATTGACCCTAGGGTCAATTTTATTTTAGTCCTTTATTCTGACTTGCCTAGCAAATCTTAATAAATTTTCACATAAACAAGGACACACCTTGCAAAATACGAAGGCAAGGAATGTCCTTGTTTATTCTAAAGGACACGCTTTCATGAGTTCGCACTTAGAGGTTTGTCATTCCCGCGGAGGCGGGAATCCAGTCAGTCTAGATTCCCGCCTCCGCGGGAATGACAAGAAAGGGATTCCTCCGCTCGCTACTTCGTAGAGTCGGTCGGAATGACAATTGGGCTAAATTTCCTGCCTCGCCGGCAGGCAGGCCGCCGGAGTTCATGCTGGATTTAATTCAGTGCGGGGATGACAATTGGGCTGGATTCCGGATCAGAGCCCGGAATGACAGGTAGAAAAAGGGATTTCTTCCCTTCATAAATTCAGGGCAAACTTTAAATACCCCAGGTTTATGGAGAAGGAGCTTGTTCTGAGGAAACGAAGAGGTCGGGATAACAAGAGCGGACTGAAATAGCAGAGGGATAGATGTTGGACCCACCCCTGCTAAAAGCTACAGAAGTTCCAAGTTCTATTTTTACGCTGCTGGCTTGACCTCGATTATTACGTCTGTCGATACTCCGTGCCCCAGCTTTATGTGAGCTTTGTGCTCACCCGCCTCTCTTATGCTTTCGGGAAATTCTATACTGTGCCTGTCTATTTCAAATCCCTTCTCAGCTAGTTTTTCGGCCACATCTTTATTGGTAACCGCTCCGTAGAGTTTCCCCCCTTCGCCGATCTGCATTTCCAAAGTGATTTCTACGGCGGCTAGTTTCTCAGCCAACTTCTCGGCTTCCGCGACTTTCTTTTCTTCTTCTTTTTTAATTTTTTCAAGCCGCGACTCAATCTTTTTCATCTCCTCCGGTGTCGCCATAACCGCCAGATTCTTTTTGAATAGAAAATTTCTGGCATAACCGTCTGGAACATTCTTCACATCCCCGACATTATTTTGCTCAACGTTTTCCAGAAATATTACTTGTACCATTCTTCTCCCTTTCGTATTGTCATTCCCAACCCCGATTGGGAATCTATTAAAATTAACTTCTGGATTCCCGCCTTCGCGGGAATGACAGAGGGGTATTAATGTTGAATTATTTCCATCGCCTTGTCCATTTGCGGGTCTTTTCCGGCGTTGAAGTCGGTATCCGATAGCTTTACCTCAATGTCCGGCTTTATTCCGGTTTTGTTGATATTTACCCCATTTGGCGTATACCAGTGAGCCACAGTCACTTTTAGCTCCGAACCGTCCGGTAGGTTGATGACCTCCTGCACAGAACCCTTGCCGAAAGTTTTTTCTCCGACCAGCTGTCCCCGGCCGTCATCATGTATCGCTCCGGCTGTTATTTCCGCCGCCGAGGCTGATCCGCCGTTTACCAAAACCACCATCGGGTATTTACTCTTGTCGGTCATTTTTCCGTTTCCGCTTGCCGTGAAAGTCTCGCTTTTATGATGCTTTACATCCTTTTCAGTAACGATGGTGCCGCTCCGGATAAACTCACTCGACACATCGATAGCGCTGTCCAGGAGTCCGCCCGGATTATTCCTTAGGTCCAGGATAATGCCATGGACATTTTGACTGATGCCTTCATTTTCAGCCTGCCTGACCAGGCTTGCTGTCTGGTTGTCAAATCTCGAAACGGTCATTATCAATACCCCGTTTTTTATAGAATACTTAACGCTTTTGACATCGATGGTCTCGCGGGTAATTTTGTAATCTTTTGTCGTACCGCTTCTTTCTATGGTCAGAGTAACATCGGTTCCGGCTTTGCCCCTTATCTTGTTGACAGCCGTATCGAGGGGCATGCCCGAGGTGCTCTCGCCGTTTATTTTGGCTATCTCGTCTCCGGCCTTTATGCCCGCCTTGTCTGCCGGTGAGCCCGGAATGGGCGCGATGACAGTTAATTTATTATTCTTGATTCCTATTTCCGCGCCGATGCCCGAGAATGTGCCCGACAAATCCTGCTCAAACTGCTTCGCCTGGTCCGGGTTGAAAAATTCCGTATACGGATCGCCAAGCGCCTTGACCATGCCGTCGATCGAGCCGTAGAGCATATTATTGTAGTTTATGTCTCCGTCGTATTTGCTGCCGATAGTATCCCAAACTTTCCAGAATTCGTTGAAGTCAACGTTCTTTGATCCGCCGGTATTTAAAATCTGCGGGAGCAGCCCGCCCGTCGGCAGCGACCTGGCATAGCCGAGTATATAGCCGCCGGAAAATATAATAAATGCCGCCAAAAGCGATACCAAAAGCCGCCTTTTTCGATTATCCTTCTGTGTTTTTTTCGCGCTTGTATTATTTGCCATAATTTATCTTTCTTGTCATTCTGGCTTGTCCAGAATCTTTGCTCACAAGGTCCGACCTTGCAAGCAATCTTTTTTCTGTTATTCTGAATTATGTTTGCCGTCATTCTGACCTAGCCAAAATCCGATTAAAACAGACATAACAAATACTATTCTATCTTCTTGAGTTCAAAAAATCAATTGTCTATTTGGAGAAAATTAATTAATGAATGAATACGGCGTCATATTCAACAGGAATAACGTTAACATGAGTGTGATATGCCGCATCATACAACCAATTATAATCGGATGTGTTGACGGTGCCGTCCGAATTGACGCTCATGACGATAGCCACATGTCCATGCGGTGCTATACTGCGAAAAACCATCACATCCCCGACTTGAGGTGTTTCATCGACCTTGTACCCATGAGTCGCCGCATTACTTCCCCAGTCTATGGCATCTCCCATACCATCCGGGAATCCCGGGTCGTTATGAGCGCGTCTCCACCAAGCTGCGTATGAAGTGCATTGTCCTTGAAAATATCCATGTCCGTCAGATTTGCAAGCACCATCATCCCAATTGCAAGCAGCTCCTCCTGGGGGTGGATTACCAAATGGATAGTCTGTTGTTCCATTAAAGGACTGTAATAGGCTTTCTCTCTGTTTGGCCAGATCTGCAATTTGCGCATTCGTTGCCGATAAAGCCGAATTCTTAGCTGCCATTTGATCGTTAACAGCTCTTTTGCTAAGGGACAATTCTTTCATAGAAGCTTCAACTTGACTTTTTTTAATGTTTAGCTCATTTTTATGTTTTTCGAGGTTAGCTTTTAAGCTTTTAATACTGTCAACAGTATCCTTGACCTTCTGCTGCATCGTTTGCAAGTACTCTGACTGGTCGACAAAATCAGAAAAACTATTTGAACCGGCAATCATTTCTAAGGGTGAAATATTGCTCTCTTCATAGATAACTGTTAGATAACTGTTTAGTAATTCTTTTTGTGATTTCAGCTTTTTTTCCGTGTCGTCGATTTGTGTGTTTAGGCTGTCGATTTGTGTGTTTAGATCGTTAATATTATTTTGAGTTGATTGGATTTGCGTATTAAGCTTTTGTATTTGATTGTCAAAGCTAGCAATTTGATCTTGCAAATCCTGCGCCTGTTTCTTTTCGACGTTGATGCTTTGGGTCGTTGTATTTATTTTGTTTTGGCAATCTTCTTGAGATGTGCAGGTGACGGCCTTGGTGGAGGCGGGATTATAAACAACTAGAGAGAGCGCAAAAACGGCAACCATAATAACTGCCCTGTTTAATGATTTTTGAAAGATTTTTTTAATTTTTGTCTTGCCTATCACGAGCATTATTATAATACTTTTGGCATCAATTTACAAAAAGCTATTTCAAAAAGGACAAAGGGTTTGCGGTTCCTTCATACAGTGGTCCATGATAGCTGGGTGTGTTGTATAAAACAAAATTTGTCCATACGCCAAAATGTAAATGTGAACCAAATGCAAACCCTGTACTTCCTTCGGTACCGATTTGCTGACCTCTTGAAACCGCTTGTCCGGGTTCTACCAAGACTGAGCTTAGGTGTCCATAAAAAGTTACCAAGCCATTTAGGGCGCCTGTGTGTTTTATGGCTATCCAGTTGCCCCATCCTTGTGAGTTAGATTCGGATCCGGTGTCCAAAATAACTCCATCTGCCGCCGCCCGGATGGCGCCAGGATAACCCATTGAAATATCTATACCGTTGTGCGGTTTCCCGCCATATGGTCCGCTCGGGTTGCCACATTGGGCAAAAGCTGTGCAGCCGTAACCCTGCGTAAGGACACCGGACTCCGGCCAAGAAAGATACGCTGCGTTGTTAGTGCTGCCGCCTCCACCCGAATTCCCGCCGCTGTTTCTGCTGCCTGTGTAAACAGAGCCGCCACTACTTTGAGAGCTTCTGATGGTTGCTTCGTAAGCAGCCCTTGCATCCACCATCTGTTTCTGGATCGAAGCCAGCTGCATTTTGTAGTTCGCCTCCTGGCCCCTGGTTGATGCTAGCAAATTATTTTTTGCGGCTCTTTGTCCGTCAAGCCCTTGTCTTTGGGCAACTTGCTGGTCCTTCAAACTCTCTATCTGTTTATTCTGCTCGACTAGCTGGCCCTTTTTGTTTTCCAACTCTTTCTTTAGGTCCTTAATCGCACTTACAGTGTCTTTTATCTTTTCCTGCATAGTGAGGTTGTACTCGGTCTTATCAATGAAGTCAGAAAAGCTATCAGAGCTTGCTATAAGCTCGATTGTGGAAGTGTTGCTTTCCTCATACAAAACCCGAAGGTACTCATCTAGAGATTCTTTCTTTGTCTTGATATCTGTCTCAGCTGCCGCAATTTTGTTGTTCGTGTCTGTAATTTGGGCGTTTATAGCATCCATTTGCGCTTGGGTGTTATTTATCTGCGCCTGAAGAGAGCCGATCTGTGCATTGAATTTGGCCACTTCACCGCTCAATGTTTGATCTTCGATCTTTTTTACGCCAAGGCTTTTATTGGCGGCGTCTTTTTGTGTATTCAGCTGATTTATCTGTTGATTGTAATCTTGTTCGGTCATTGCCAACGAGACGGAGGATGGTTTTCCTGCAGAAATTAAGAATAGCCCCATCAAAAAAAGAGCCATAACACAAACAGCTCTATAAAATGCATCTGATAGGCTTTGTTTTATTTTTGTTTTTACTTGCCCTTCACCGCTTCGGAATGGCGCCCGGGCTCTTTTTGAATTCTTTTTGAATTGTGAATTTCTAATTTTGAATTTCACTTGTCCCCCTCCACATAATACATCATAACAATTATCACACCCCTGTCAAGATTTTTATGGTTAATCTTCCAAAAGAGTTTTGAAAAAATCACCTTAATCGTTGGCAGCGCCGATAGGTGCGACCTATGCCATAGGTCGCACCTATCAAGCGAAGCGGGATTAGTCTAATGACAGTGATCCTATGATTCGCAGAGTATCTTCTTTTAGGTCTTCAACAAACTTTTTGTAGTCATCCGCTCCATTAAATTGCTCAAGGATTGGTGATGCCCTTAACCATAGTGGCGGCTTTCCGCTGAGAAGATACTTGTAACTCGAGTAAGGATACTCTTGCAATTTGTGGTCTGTCTCCAGTGGGTTCATATGTATGTAGCGGGAGACATGGACCAGATATTCATCCCTATCAACAAGTGCAGCTTTGTATCTTCCCTGAAAAAGGCTCCCTATTCTTTTGTACTGTCTGTTGAAATAATATACATAAGCGTTTGATAATACGCGCATAAATTCTGTCATTCCGTTTTCATTGAATTGTCTCAGCATCAAGTGAAAGTGATTTGGCATCAGGCAGTATGTTAGAAGCTCAACTGAATCTGCCTTATTTTTCACAGTTACAAAGTCGTTGTCCTCAAGCTTATCCTTTGGAGTTAGGATTAACCTTAATAAATTAAGAAATACCCTGTAATCCTTATTATTTGTAAATATAGAGCGCCTTTCAACGCCACGATTATAAATGTGATAAATTCCGCCCGGAACGTATATTTTCACTGAATTTTTACTTGGCATAAAACCACTATTGCTTAATGAGACTTCTTTGTCAAGAGGTGCGACCTATGGCATAGGTCGCACCTCTGTGGGCTAGTTTATGTAGACGATGCCGTAATCGTAAGGATTGACGACTCTTTCGTCGTAGGAGTATGGCGTCCAGTTGTACTCAGAGATTAGGATTGTTCCGTTGCCGTATACCGCCTCGACGATCGCGACGTGTCCGTAGCCGCCGATGTACGGAAATACCGCTACTGCCCCGGGCGCCGGTCCGCCGTTTGCCATGCCCGCCCACTGCGCGGCGTTGCCCATCGCTCTTGGCACCGGCCTGCCGTGGACAGCTCGCCACCACGCGGCATACGATGTGCACTCGCCAATTAAATATCCGTAGGCGTCAGGCGTGTCTATTAGGTTGCCCTGGGGCGGATTGCCGTATGGGTAGCCGCCTCCGCCACCGCTAGCCACGACGCTTTCTGAGAATTGCGCTGACATGGCAGCCATTTGCGCGTGGAGATTATTTAACTGGCCCTGGAGATTTGCGGCGTCGGCATTTGCTTGAGCCAGCAGATTGTCTTTTAGGGCTCTTTGATTATTCAATCCCTGTTGCTCTAAAACCTGCCGGCGCTGCATCGCTTGCAGGTTGCCCATTTTTTTCTTTAAATCGGCTTTTTGGCCGTCAAGCTGCTTCTGAATTTCTTTAATCCGGTCGACTGTTTGCTTGACTTTTAGCTGCATGGCTTGGAGATATTCTGTCTTGTCCACAAAGTCGGAGAAACTATTTGCGCCGGCGATCTTTTCAATCGTTGAAACATTAGAGTCTTCATAAATCACCTTGAGATATTCACCGAGCATTTTCTGCTGCTTTTTGAGCTCGGCTTGGTTCTCGGCGATTTGCGCGTTCAATGAGTCAACGGCCGCGGTCGTTGCGTCGATATCTGACTGGGTTTTGTCTATTTGCGCCTGCATTGCGGCAACCTGGCTGTCGATTGCGGCAATCTCATTTTGCAGAGAATTCGCCTGCGCCTGCTTGGCATTTAGACTGTTTGTCACTTGGCCGATTTGTTGGTCAATGGTGGCTGCTCTTGCCCTTTGCGCGGCATTTGCGGGAACCAAGAGCAGCGACAGAGAGGTCGCCAGCGTCAAGGCAAGAGCTTTCGAGATATTAATTTTATGGGATTTAGTTATTTTTCTTTCTATTTTTATGAGAAGTTGAGATCGTAAGCGGCTGCTTCTCCGCCCGTGTTTCCCCCTTTTTGTTCTATTCATTTTCCCCCTTCAAAGAGAATGGTTAGTTGCCTAATATGTTTGTGCTTTTTAAGCACAACATTGCCCATTCTACAGTATGAGAAGTGTGGGTCAAGCATAAAAATAAAGACACAACAACCAAGAATCAAGATACAAAATTTCGAATTTGAGTCTTTTGATTTGTTTGTTTCTTGTAACTTGTATCTTGATTACGACTTTTTGAGATATTTGCGGATGGCTACCGAACTTGACACCACCCCGATCGTGATACCGGCTGCGAGCTGAAGGAACAAGAGCGGTCCGAGATTTTGCATTAAAAAGCCAAAGACCTGGTCTCCCGTGCTGCCGCCCCCAAAGTAAGCATTGAAAGAAACGGAAAGCAGTCTAAGTAAAATGTAAATTACCAGAAGTGAAAGGGCGGTGCCGAAGACGCCATACAATATGCCCTCTATCAGAAATGGCCACTTTATGAACCACGGGTTTGCCCCGACGAGCTTCATGATTTCTATTTCGCTTTTATGCGTGTAAATAGCAGTCCTGATGGTGTTGAAAATAATTATTAAAGAGGTCAAAATAAAGGCGATTGCCAGCCCCCAGCCCACTTTCTTTATAAATTCAGTCGCCTTAAACAGCCTGTCGATAACCTGCTTGTTGTCCTGGTAGCTAACTTTGCTGACAGCGTCTTTGTAAGGTGGCCTGTCAAACATCGGCATAAGCGATGCTAGTTTGCTCGGGTCATAGGTCTTGATCTCAAGGCTTGCCGGCAGCGGATTGCCGCTTTGATCGAGAGAGTCTTTGAGCTGCGGATTATTGGCAAATGTGGTGTCATATCGCTGCTTCGCCTGGTCTTTGGTGATGTAGTTTACTTGTTTGACATCCGGATTGTTTGAGAGATCTTTTTGCATATTGAATATTGTCTGGCTCGTGGCGCTGTCCTTCAAATACACACTAATGTCGATTTTATCCTGGATTGTCTGTATCCCCTGCGTCAGGACAATGTTTAAAATAAGAAAAACAGAGATGGTTATAAGAGTAAGCGTCATTATAATGGTTGACGCCAGTGAGAGCCATCCGTTTCTCAGGAAATTTACAAAGCCTGTTTTTGCCAATCTGTAAAAAGTTGTGAATAACATTATTGTAGTGCGTACCTCCCGACTTCCTGGTCTTTAATGATTTTACCGTTTTTTAGGGTGATAACCCTTTTCTTCAATGCGTTTACTATTTCTTTGTTGTGGGTTGTCAATATCACCGTGGTGCCGTATTCGTTTACTTTCAGGAGCAAATCAATAATTTCCCAGGCATTTTTCGGATCCAGATTGCCCGTCGGTTCGTCGGCTATCAGAATTTTTGGGTCATGCACCAATGCTCTGGCGATCGCCACCCTTTGCATTTCACCGCCGGAGAGCTCTTTCGGGAAGTTTTTTGCCTTGCTTTCCAGACCCACCATTTTCAAAACCTGGGGCACGCGAGAGCGGATGGTCTTGCCGCCAATGCCCGCCACTTCCAACGCGTAGGCGATATTTTCATAAATTGTCTTTCTCGGCAGAAGCTTGAAATCCTGGAAAACCACGCCTATTTTCCTTCTTAGGTATGGGACATCCCGTTTCTTTAGTTTTGAATAATCTATTCCGCCGATACTTATGGTCCCCGAAGACGGCTCTTCCTCATGGGTTATCAGCTTCGTCAGGGTAGACTTGCCGGCTCCCGAAAGGCCCACAAAAATTACGAATTCCTTTGGCTTAATGTGAACACTGATGTTGTCCAGAGCTTTTTTGGCGCTCTTGTTGTAAACCTTGCTTACTTCTTTTAGGTATATCATATTTTTTAGTTAATTAGGTAGTTAGGGATTGGGTAATTGGGGATTAGGGATTAGGTTTCTTCCCCAATTCACCAATCTCTAGATTATCAAAGTTTCTATTTTCCCGCAACACTATGTTTCAAATAACTTTCGATAAACTCATCGATTTCTCCGCCAAGGA
This sequence comes from bacterium, assembly GCA_021794535.1. Taxonomy (GTDB): domain Bacteria; phylum Patescibacteriota; class CPR2; order UBA1875; family JAJYID01; genus JAJYQQ01. The sequence continues at coordinate 8,898 of JAJYQQ010000040.1, read as the reverse complement.
CAGAGTCTGTATTCGATGTCTCGTGTCCGGTCCTATGATCTTTAACCATATTGTATGGATGAAGAACGTAGGATCTGATCTGGCTGCCCCACTCGGCGGACATTGTTTCGCCGCGAATTTCCGAGATTTCTTTCTTTGCTTTCTTTTCTTCTTGCAGTTTCAGTCTGGATGCCAGAACTTTCAATGCTGAATTTTTGTTTTGCAGCTGGCTCCTTTCCTTTTGTGAGGTTGCCGACAGGCCGGTCGGAATGTGTGTAACTCTGACGGCGGAATCGGTGGTATTGACGCTTTGTCCGCCATGGCCGCTCGCTCTGTATGTTTCGATTTTTAAATCCTTTTCGTCAATTTCTTTCATGTCCGTTTCTATTTCCGGAATAATATCGACCAGGGCAAATGATGTGTGGCGGGCGTGATCGGCGTCATACGGCGAAATTCTGACCAGCCGATGGACTCCGGCCTCGCTTTTTAAATACCCGAAGGAATACATTCCTGTGATTTCAACCGTTACGCTTTTGATGCCGGCCTCGTCCCCGCTGGAAATTGACAGGATGTTCGCTTGAAACCCTTGTTTTTCGGCAAATTTCAGGTACATTCGCAGCAGCATCTCGGCCCAATCCTGGGCATCGACTCCGCCTGAGCCCGCATAAACTGACAAAATAGCATTATTTTTGTCGTATTCTCCGGAAAAAAGCATTGTGAACTCTGCCTTGTCCAGCTCCTTCTCAATTTCTGACAAACCCTTTTCGATGTCTGCCACCATTTCACGGTCTGACTCGGAGGTAATACCGATAATTTCCAGGATGTCATTTGTCCGGCCTTCTAAATCTTCCCATATCGCGATTTGCTTTTTTAAATCGGCGATTTCGGACATTGTTTTGCTAGCTTTTTCCGGGTTGTTCCAGAACCCTTCTTGCGCCGATGCCTTTTCAAGTGTTGCCGCCTTCTCCTTTAGCGCTTCAATTTTCAAGATTTTCTTTGCTTCACCGATTCTATCCAGCAGGCCTTTTGCTTTTTCCTTGTATTCTTTCATGGGTTCAATTATACAGTGATTGTTTTTCCTGCACAATGCGAGAGTATGGCAGCTTCGGAAGGCGCGGTCAAGCATGAGGGGCAATGTAAAGACCGAAAAACATAAAAACTGAGGAACCAAAAAGCTATTGCAGGTTCGACCCGCTAAGCGGGTCGAACCTGCAAGATTGCCATTTTCTCTTTTCGAGCCGATAGCCGCGCTCAATAACTAAGGTTTTATAGAGCCGAAAAAGAGCCGCTGATTATGGCTCTTTTTTGGGATTTCTATTTATTTCTTTCTCAGTATGTCGTTTAGCCTTTTTCTGGATTTTCGCCATAAGTATCCCGCATATCCGATGCCCATCGTCCCCATGGCGCCGCCCGTTGCCTCAACAGGTCCCGATACCGGAAGCCGTGATGGAGAGACGGCTGTGGATACGGCGGGCGTTACGGAAGCAACTTGAGGAGAATTTGTCGGCGGCGCTATCGGCATAGTTGTAGTTGTAATCGGCGGCACCGTGGTAGTCGTCGTGGAGGGAACCGTTGTTGTTGTAGTCGGCGGAACGGTCGTTGTGGTAGTAGTAACAGCGGAGCAAACATTGACTGTGGCTGTCGCCTGAACCGCGCCGGTTTGAGTGGACGATGCAAAGGCAGTATCGACAAGGCCGGCGCATCCGGACTCCGGTCCGCTTGTCACCTTGGCATTGAAGATTAAAAATGCGTCTTGGGTCGGCTGCAAACTGCCGACATTATGCCCGCCCGCAACATCCGCATCCGGGATAGTTTGGGTAACAATCTGCCAGGTATTATTTACAAGCTGCTGGAAAGTAACCTGCGCCGTGCCGCTTTCGAGGGTAAGATTGTTTGGCAAAGTGTCTTTTAAAGTGACGTTTTGATCCGTTTCGGAGCCGTTATTTGTAGCGTGGACCCTAAATCGCACGATATCTCCGACATTTGCATTCACGCTGTTTGCATAAGTGGTGGAGTTTGGATTTTGGGTAACATTTCGAACTTCTTTTGTTATGGTGAGACTGTTTTGGCTGGCAAAAGAAGTGAGGACCGGATTTCCGCAAGAAGTTATAATGGCCCAGGTGAAATGGCCATTTACCATATGGACATAAGCTCCCTGGCTGATACCGGGAGCAAATCTTATAGAAATGGGATTCCACACAAGGCCCGCGAACGGAGTTCCTCCGACTCCGGCGGTTTGCCTCTCACCCATTATGACATTCGTCGCGACTGCCGAGCCGTTTACTAGAACCCTTCCGTCTTGGGTTACGCTTCCCGGCACCGTATCTGCGCTTGCGACATCTTCGGGAGATATGCCGATAGCGGCAAATATTGACTTAATGTCTGTGTGGATGCCATCGCCATTATTTATCTGATTTACCAAATCGGTTCGGTCGGTTACTCCGCATTCGATCACATTTTGAGGTTGGCAGCCATCGGCTTGCATGGGCTTTGGGTGAGACATGATCGCAAATGCGGAAAAGCCGGCAAAAATTATTATTAACATAACTGCGAATGTTGATATGCGTACCTTCAGTTTGCTTAATTTCATCTTTTTCTCCTTTAGCTGCCACTGCTCTAAATCGTTTTAGCGCAGTATATGGCTTAGTTTAAACGAAAAAACTGTGGCCTTTGGGCTTATGTCGATTTTTTTGTCGGTGGAAGGCGCCGCCCGCAATGGGCGGCGCCTTCCGAAGGAGTCCCTGAAAAGGATTCCTATGAGGGGGTTGTTGGTATCGGTTCCGGCGCTGGCGTTGGATTGCCGCTTGGTGGTGGTGGCGTTGACCCTGTTTCCTTAAGCGGCGGCGCCGGCGGAGTCGGTGCTGGCGCCGGTGTGGAGCTTTGTGATTGGCTCTGTTGCTGCGACTGCGACTGCGATTGCGATTGCGACTGGTTTACAACTTGATTGATATTGATGATGTTGCTTCCGCCGCTACCGCAACAGACTCCGCCGCTTCCCGAGAAGCCACTGCCTCCGCCGCCAAAGCCGGAAACGCCTCCTCCGCCGCTACTTGGCGCAGGCGCAGAACCGCTTGACGACGTGCAGGCTCCGGCATTTATGGATGCGCTATTTTGCGCCGATTGAGCCTGGCTTTGGTTTTGGGACTGTGTCTGATTGCAATAGCCATCCGCCCTTACCGATCCATCGCAGTAGCCGTCCGACCTGACGCTGTTTGCCGATGCATTGCTTCCCCGGAGCAAGTGCCCCCCCGTAAGGATGATCACACCTCCCGAGATGCCGGTAATGATTGCCAGTAATAAGGCAAACTTTTTGGTGAGCATTTTTGATCACCTGCCTTCTCTCTTCTCTGGACTTCGTTAAAGGTATCTGTATGAGTTCCACAAATTTTCCCCCTTAGAAATTTGTGGGTAATCGGGTTCATATCCTGGCATTCATATTGCGGGAAAGCCAAGATATTCTTAATTTACCAAAAGACTGACATTCTTTCGTCAGTAAATGTTACAAAAGTTTTATGCTCTATGATAAAGACCTAATCTATAAAAAGATTGAGAAATTGACAGTTTAATTTACCTGCCATTGCGCAAATTCCCGGTGTGTCTAGGTAACACACACCTGGTGTGTGTTTATATTGACACACCGGGATACATTGTTATTTTGAGATTAAAAAGAGCCCGATTGCTCGAACTCTTTTTACCTGTTGCCGGATGGATTATTGTCTGAGATTTCTCATGAGGGTTTTCTTTGATTTTCTCCAGACGTAGCCTACATATCCAAGCCCCATTGTTCCCATTGCTCCTGTGGCTGCGTCCACCGGTCCTGCTGTAGGAAGCTGGGTTACCGGCGGAGGTGTTACTGATGGAGGAGTTGTGGGTGGAGGGGTGATTTGCTGATTGCCGAACATTACGGTCTGGTCGGGTCCGATACTCACAGTTTGTGAAATACCGGTTGTCGATCTCCATCCAGGCTGCATGGTTTCGGTGATGGTGTACTGGCCATCATCCAGCCCGGTGAAGGTAGTTGACCCGCTCTGGCTGGTTTTCTGTGTCTCGGTAATATTTTTGCCGGCTAGAGTGAACTGCCAGTTTGGCAAAAGTGGTTCGTTGGCTTCTCTTTTGCCGTCGCCATTTAGGTCGTTAAATTTATTAACGATGATGGTATGTTTCCCGGGAATGTTTACACAGACCGTTGTGGTGGCGGTGTCAGAAACCGTCCCTACTTCTTTAGCCTTTGCCAGTCCTGTATTGACAAGTTCCGTGCAGCCACCCTGAACGAAGTCATCATTGACTGTAACTTTTAGATACAGGTACGCATACTGTCCCGGAACAAGGTCTCCGATGTCCTTACCATTCTTTAGGTCATCAGCTGTCAACTTCAGAGTTTGTCCATTGATGTCCACTTCTGCTGTAGCTCCAGAGTTGAGAGTGGCTAACTTGATATGGCTTGGTAAAACATCCCATACGACCACATGGTTTGCCACAGTCTGTGAATTATTCGATATCTTTACCGAATAGAAGAGTTTGTTTCCGGGGTTTGCCGTGTCTTTGTCTTCCCATTTCGGAGTTGGTTGTGACTGGTTGCTGACATCTTTTTGGATAGTTAGTGTTGGCACCTGCGGGACTTGTCCGCAAGTATTGACTGTAGCGGTGTCGAAAATTGTCGGCACTCTGCTTGCCTGGGTAAAAGCGGTATTTACAAGTGATAAGCAGTTTGTCGGGACATTGTTTGTCAGGCGTGCCTCGAAGGTAACGTAGATCACTTGTCCGGGAGGCATATCATTCAGCCCCCATCCGCCGGTTATGCCTGCGTCGGGGATATTATACACCTGATTACCGACATACGCCTTGCCTGTGTTCGGAATGATTGTCTCGTTGGTTGGCATATTATCCCAAAATCTGGCGTCTTCAGCGCTGACTTCACCCGTGCTTCTGATGGCAATGTTGTAGTGAATAGTATCGCCAGGATCGGCAACATTGACCTTCTTGAGAACCGGAACCTTTGTGGTGCTGACGGTCTTTTCAATTGTCAGGTGAGGAGGAATAGCTTCTCTCGTCGGGAAAACCGGATTGCCGCAGGCAACCAGGATGGCATACTTGAAGTGCCCATTATACATATAAACATATGCCGGGATGCTTTGGGCGAAGAAGTTGTTGCTCGGCGAAGTCCACTGCAAACCTGCCCAGTCGCGATAGTTTGTCTTATCAAGCATCAGGTCCGTGCCTCTTTGTCCGTCAATGACGTTCGAGGCTACCATTTGTCCGTTTACCCATACGGTGCCGTCTTTATGCACGTCACCCGCAACGAGCCTGTTTGAGACTTGCCCGGATCTATCGGCGATGTCATTTGCAAAGATGCCTATTTGATCAAAGACAGTTTTAATGCTCTGATCGTTGTTCCTGATCCTATTTGCTAAGTCTTGGGGAGAACTGACACCACATTCTATAGCATTGATGTGGTTGCACGGCCATGCTGATGCCGGCTTGGTAAAAGCCGGTAGAAATGCCACTGCCGAACCGATTAGAACGGCAAACAAAGATGCCATAATCTTTGCCTTTAGGCCAAATTTAATTTTTCTCATTCCTTCCTCCTTTTTTATGGAAGTTGTTATTACTTATCCCTAGTCTACTTGTCCAAAAACACTATTTTTTTGGACAAATATTCCTAATGATAATTTTCTTTAGGGGAGCCTCTCGGGTCGAGAGACTCCCCATGAATATATGAATTGCAGTGGCGTGGCTATCCGCCGCCAGGATCCCTTTGGGGGGGATTCGTGACGGTGCCGCCCGATCCTCCGGTTGATCCGGAACTGCCGCCGGATCCTCCAGTTGAGACAGAGCTGCCACCGGATGTACCCGAACCCGAGTGATCGGGTGATGTCGTTGGTCCCGGTGCCGGCGCTGGTGTTGGCACGGCATTGGCGGTGTTCTGAAGGCCGATGCTACCCAAGATCTGGTGCATCGGACCCTGGTCAGGGGTGGTTGAACCGCTACCCCAGTTGATACGGCCTCCACCTCTGCTGAAGTTGCCGCTGTAACCGCTGTAACCGGAAGTTGAGGCCGCTACCACCGTACAGTGGTTTGTGCCTGCCATCGCATCCCACATGTACGATGTCAGCTGGTTTTCCAGGGCTGCGCGGTAACCAGCCTTTGCGCTTTCTGGCGCATCGGCAGTAACCGGTGCCGGCAGTGCCTGCGCCTGAGCGCACGGCGCCAACTTTTGGTCAAGCTGTATTGCCAGACCAATGGCGCCCTGCAGGCGCTGCACTTCCTCGTCGTCGTACATTGGTGTGGGCGGCACTGCCGCCGCGGTCGTTACGTTATTGCTCGGCGCCTGCTGTGCCGCCGCCTGGGAGGTGTTATTGTTCTGGGCAAGCGCCTCCTTCGCGATGAAGACTCCGGCGCAAATCAATGCGCCCAAAACAATTATCCCGAGCAAAATCCTTCCCGCCGGGAATGGTGGTTTCTGTGCTTTTGCCATGTTAATCATCCTTTCGGGTTGACTCGCCACTGAATATTTTGCCCCACAACCGAATTAACCAATCCGGCTTTGCTGCTAAAAATCTTTGAGCCCGATTAATCGACTCGTAGATTTCTTCTTCCGTTGGATGATCCATTTCTCCCCCAGTCACCGATGACTGCAACATATATTTTCTCTCCCCTAATATACTTAAAGGAAAGGCTGTAAGGTTCATTACCGCGACGCGCTTACCGGCAAATCGTTTTGTATTGATGCTTTGTTTGCCGGTATCGCTTGCGGAATTTTGAGTTTAAGACTAAACTCAAATATTTAAGCCCAAAATCCCGCTCCCGATGTGTCAGTACAAACACACACCTGGTGTGTGCTGGGTAGACACGTCGGGAAATTTTAAATCTAAATACAAAGGAAGGCCTCAAAAGACCCTCCTTTGTATTCAACGTCCATCAACCCTTATGGTTGAAGTTCTAAATATATCATAAACGCTTTATGCTGTCAAGTGTTTTGTATGAAAAAATTGGCATAATAATCATTATAATTGTGATAATGCACAAATGGCAAAAGCCCCCAAAAGCACTGGGGGCCTGGAGAGTGCCGGTAAGATAAAAATTTGCAGGAGGGGCTTGGCCGCTTGAGTCAACCGAATATCCGTTTGAGCCATCCTGACTTCTCTTCCTTGTATACATTGAAGTCTGAGGGGTTGTGAACTTCCCTGTAATACCACCTCCCCGCAAATCTGACGACAATTAGTATTATCAAAATTGCAGGAATGGCGAGCAGCCAATGTTCAGTGATAGAAGTTATAATGCCGTGCAGCATCCTACCTCCCCGATATTGCTGATTTTAGCGCGCGGAAAAAAGAACCGATCGTCCCCACGCCGACCAATGCGAAATAGTAGAGCAGCAAGCCAGCATCTGACAAAAAACGTTTTCTGTCTTTCATTTCACCTTACCTTTCAAATTGCGCGGGATTTGCACCCGTTTGTTTCTTTTCACCCAAGATTGAACGCAAAAGAGACGGGTTTTTTGGCCCATCTCCTTGTTAAGGTTCAACCTTAAGCTAATTTAATTCTAACACAGTTTTTATACTAAGCCAAATTGAGGGGAATTATGCCCTTTTAAACAAATAACCAGGCTTTACGAACTTTTCGTTTAATTCTTCTTCCGTGATTTCATTTTCTGAATCCATTTCCAAAATGCCTTTTTTGTAATTGCAATCAACGTCGCTCACTTCGCCCATTTTCGAAATCTCATTTTCAATAATCATGGCGCAGCTTGTGCAGTGCATTCCTATTACTTTAAATTTGCTTTTCATATTACCTCTTTTTTAATCAGTTACCTCAAAGTTGCCCTGATACATTCCCATGGTGCAGGTGAAGTCGACGGTTCCGGGTTCGGTCGGCGTGAACTCGAAACTATCTTCGCCCGTTTTGGGCAGGATTTTTTGAATATTTAATGACGGAACCACAAATCCTCTGATGCATCCGAAAGTATCATTGGTCACAAGTTTTACAGCAACCGGTACGCCTTTCTTGACGTGGAGCGTTGCTGGCTCATAGCCCTTGTTCGTTAAATTGATTGTTACCTGTTGCTTGCCATTTACAATTGGCGCGCTTTTGGAGTTCGGACTGTTTTGACTTGAACTATTCCTGACTGGATTTGAGCTTACCGCCGAGTCGGACTTCAAAGCAATTTTCGGGAATCCGATACCGGCAAGAGTTGTCCCGGTGTAGATTGAGAAAACGGCTGTCAGGATGACCAGAACCGCCACAATCTTCAAAAAGTTTTTCTGCAGCTTTTCGCTGAGCCGCGTTGCTGTGTAACCCAAAACGAAAAATATAGGAGATGTGCCGAGGATAAATGAGAACATTATTGCCGCGCCCGCCAGGCCGCTACCCGAGGCAATTGCCAAAAGCATCATTGCTTGGGTGATGGCGCAAGGCAGAAGCACCGTTAGCGCGCCCATAAAGACAGCGCCCAGATCTCCGGAGTTTTTTGTTTGTTTCCTGATAAATTTACGGATAAACTTTGGCGGCTGAATGGAGAAATATCTAAAAATGGGATGGACATTTAAAATATTTAATGCCAAGCCGACCATAAAAATGCCGATTAATATCTGCAGCCATCCGCGAAATGAAGGAGAAAGAGAAATAAATGAGCCAAAGAAGCCGAGCAAGAATCCAAGCATAGTGTAAGCGGCCAGTTTTGCTATTAAAAATAAAATTATCGGACGAGCCTTGGGAGCCGGCTTATGTTTATTATCCTCCAAGTACTCCTTTTCCTCGTCCAAGATTACGCTTGCAAGAAGCCCGCCTTGAAGCGCGACGCACGAGACTCCGCCGGTTGTTAAGCCCGTAATAAATGCTATCCAAAGTTGATTCATATTGATTTACTCCATTTATTTTTCTGCAAGTCTGCAAGGTTCGACCTTGTACAAGGTCGAACCT
>JAJYQQ010000026.1 GCA_021794535.1 bacterium | reverse complement strand
ATGTTAACTCAAAATAAATACTGCACTTTTTTATACATCAAAACAGCACCATTAAAAGTGCACCGGTTTTAGGTTATTATTTATTTGTTGGTCTAAGGAGAACGCTTGTCACAAGTTCTCCTTTGTGCCAAATTCGAAGTTCCGGATGGGAAGCAAGCGGCAAGATGTGAAGCATCACCCTTGCTCCTTCCGGGATGTGTCTCGGCACGTTAAAGAATCGGTTTCGCCAGGATATTGAATTGTAGCCGTTAACAATTCGTTCTTCCTTTAGGCAGAAGATATCTTTAGCTGAAGAGAACGGAGAGGGAAGTTCAAACTTTCTAAATACGGTTTTGCCTTCTTTACCTGCTCTTTCCCATTGAGTCTTCACATCCTTGGCCTGAACTTTCGGAGTCTGCCAATAGCTCTCCATTCTGCCGACATATCGGAATATGGAATGATTGTCAGTGTAATAGTTAGCGCCGACTCCGTAGGTAAGAATGACTTTCTCCAAGGCCTGAATATGGCCAAAAGCCGTTTCATCTTCTTGAAATTCAGCGCAAAGAATCATTCTCGAATAGTCATCGATGGTTGTAATTAAGCTCCACTTGGAAGATGCCAGAGGCGACCACAGGTGATGCGAAGAATCATGCTGCAAAAGTAATCCCGTGGCTGTCGTTAGCACTACTCTTATGTGCTTTCTTTTCGACCTGGAAGAAACGGGAACAATGTATCCCCATTTGCGAGCTCTGTTTCTCACTGTCTGGGCCGATATGGGGACTTGAGTTTGCTTTACCACCTCATCCCTGACAGCGGTGTAATTGTAGGTAGTAACCGGCATATTTTTTTCATCAATAATGCACTTTTCCCTGATCAGCTCGTTTCTGATTATCCCTTCGATTTTAACGGGAATTCTTCTGTGAGTGTTTTTGCGCTTAGGGATGATTTCTTTCAGCTTTCCTTGCCTGTATAGCTTAAGGAGAGTAAAAAGCCTTCTTCGTTTAACTCCAAGCCTAGCCTCAGCCTCGGCTTGAGAGATTATCTTTTTGTCATACCACTCCAGGATTAGTTTTACTTGATCCGTCGAAAGTCTCTTGTGCAATTGCATGGTGTGTATTTCCTTTCACACCCGGTGCACTTTTGATTTTTAAAGGTGCTGCAACTTTGATTTTTATTTGTTTTGAGCCTAAGCACAGGAGAGTGCACTTTTGATTTTGAGCTAACATCTAATACGTTAAGGTTGACTAGAATAAGCTTGTGTGATATCATTCTTGTCCTTTCCGGCAAATAGCAAAAGTGCACCCAAATCTACCCCGGAGAAAGGGGGTGATAACCGTGGCAACCGATACGGAAGAGAGAAAAGAAACGGCTCTCGAGAAAGAAATTCGGGTCTTTGTGGATGGCCACGATGAACTTCGCGGCCATACCTATCGAAGAGATATCCAGTCGAAGTCCTATGATTTCCTGAGGGACTACAAGAGCCGTATCAAGAAAGCAAAGACGCAGCAGAAGAAACAGCAGGCGACGGATGAATTCCTGCAGCGGCTTCACGGGCTTCTTGACTACCTGGTCGACAGGCCAAATCCGCATAACCGGATAGAGAGGGCGCTAATCCGGGAATTTCTTCTGACAAAAATGACCGACATAGCGGGGAGGCTAAGTTGATCATATTCAAGCGCACAAATAGGGGCCGGAAGGATATAGGGGCGTTTTCGCGCATAGCTGCATGGCTATCGCCGCGGGGCGCCCCTCACCCTTTTCTTGAATGTTTCTCCTTTTTTAGAAGCGATTTTTATAGTAGTATTTTAGTTAGTAAGTTTGTTAGTTATTAAGTTGCTAAGTTTTATGACATCACAAGAACTAAGACAAAAATTCTTAAAATTCTTCGAAGAAAAGGGGCATAAAGTGATCCCTTCAGCTTCGCTCGTGCCTGAAAATGATCCATCAGTGCTATTTACCACTGCCGGCATGCATCCGCTGGTTCCATATTTAATGGGCGAAAAACATCCAAAGGGAAAAAGGCTTGTCGATGTTCAGAAATGCATTCGGACAGGCGATATCGAAGAAGTCGGCGATATCCAACACATGACATTTTTTGAAATGCTTGGCTACTGGTCGCTAGGCGATTACTTTAAAAAAGAATCCATTCATTTTACATATGACATTTATACGAAAATTCTCGGATTGGACGCAGATAAAATCTCAGTAACAGTATTTGCCGGAGATAATGACGCGCCGTTTGATGAGGAATCATACAATACCTGGAAAGAGATTGGTATCCCTGAGGACAGAATTTACAAGTATCCAAAAAGCGAAAACTGGTGGCTTTCCCCGACTGAAACGGGACCATGCGGACCTTGCTCGGAAACATTCCTAGACACCGGATTGGATGTTTGCGGTCCAAACTGCGGTCCGGCTTGCAACTGCGATAAATTTGTGGAGATCGGCAACAATGTTTTCATGGAATACTTCAAGAACCATGAGGGAAAATTCGAAAAGCTGGCACAGAGAAATGTCGATGTGGGGCTTGGATTTGAAAGATTGGTAATGATTGTAAACGGGTTGAATACGGTCTTTGAAACAGATCTTTTCACCGGTATTATCGGTAAAATTAAAGAACTTTGCAGAGGGTGCCACCCTCTGCACCCTCTGCAAGGGCAGGAAAAATCGATTCGGATTATCGCCGATCATCTGAGGGCTGCAACTATGGCGATAGCTGATGAGGTAGAGCCTTCGAATCTAGATCGCGGATATGTGGTTCGCCGCCTGATTCGCCGAGCTGTCCGCCACGGCAGATTGATAGGAGTCGAAGGAAAATTCACATCAGAAATCGCCAAAGAAGTTGTGAAATCCCTGGGTGATGTTTATCCGGAACTCAAAACCAATGAAGAATTTATTTATTCAGAACTTGATAAAGAAGAGGAGAAGTTCGACTTACTAATTGCCAATATAAAATCCAAGGAAAATAAGAGAGTAAAAATTAGAAAAAGACTAGAAAAAGAGATGATCAATGCCGACAAGAAATGGATACTTGATGATTTAAAAGTTGCAGGGATTAAAATTAGTGAGCTAGACAATAGATATAAGGAAAATCCAAGACAATTCATTACAACCGTTTCTGGGGCAATGGCTTTTAGAATGGAAACCACACACGGTTGGCCTAGTGACCAATATTTTGAGGATATTACAGCAGAGTTGATACGAGAAGAACCTAGCAAAAAAATTACAATTGTAAGTAATGTTGAGGATGAAAGAAAAGAATATGAGAAATTCATTATAAAACACCAGGAGCTTTCGCGTAAAGGCGCTGAGAAAAAGTTCAAAGGCGGGCTTGGTGAGATTTCAGGTAAAACTATTCAATATCACACAGCCACGCATTTGCTCCACGAGGCATTGAGACAGGTCTTGGGCAATCATGTTTATCAGAAAGGCTCAAACATTACCGATGAACGGATGAGATTTGACTTTGCCCATCCTGATAAAATGACAGACGAAGAAAGGCAGAAAGTTGAGACAATTGTGAATGAGCAGATCAAAGCGAATTTGCCGGTCATCGAAACCATTACCACGGTAGAAGAGGCAAAAGGTGAGGGGGCAACAGGACTTTTTGAAGCGAAATATGGCGAGAAGGTGAAGGTTTACTCTATCGGTGGACCGCTTGACGATCCAAATGCATTTTCAAAAGAAATCTGTGGCGGCCCTCATGTCAAAAATACCGGCGAACTCGGCCATTTCAGGATCAAAAAAGAAGAATCAAGCTCGAAGGGCGTGAGAAGGATTAAAGCGGTTTTAGAGTAGTAATTTTGGGAATGAATAGATTATGAGGACAGGTAAGCGCGCAGTTGGGTTAATAGTTGAAGATTCTAGAATTCTGATTTTTAGACGTTTTAAGGAAGGCCGAAAGTATCATGCCTTTATTGGGGGGGGGGGGGGGGTATTGAAGAAGGCGAAACGCCGGACGAAGCAGTTGTTCGCGAGATGAATGAAGAGCTTTGTATCGATATTGAAGATTATAAACTGCTTTTTAAAGTAAAAACCAAACTTGATCCAAATTATCTTTTTGGTACAGAGAAAGAACCCGAAAGAGTCAAAAAGTACTCACCCTATCAGTACTTTTATTTGATTACAAAATACGATGGTATTCCACAACTTGGCGGAGAGGAAAAGGAACGTTCATCAAAAGATAACCAATATCATTTAGAATGGGTTTCTTTTCCAGAAGTTGCAAAAATTGAAGATCTCTATCCGAAAGAGGCAAAAAACATGTTAGTTGAATTTATTAAAGAGGGGAAACTGAATAAGTAGTTTGTCAAGGTACGGAACCTTGGCAGAAGGAGGAAAATATGGCACAGGAATATGAAGTACAAATCACAGACATTAACCCGGAAGAGATTCAGGAGAAGCTGCGGAAAATAGGGGCAGCGGAAGAGAAAGATTGCTTTCAGAAAAGATGGATTTTCGATATTAAATGTTTGAACTCAGATGATCCGGGTAGAGGAGAGTGGATTCGGCTTCGTGAAAAAAACGGGAAAGCGACGCTTACATATAAAAACAAAAAGAGCAAAGGCATTTCTGACACCGAGGAAATAGAGGTTGGAGTGGATGACTTCGAGAAAGTGAAAGAAATTTTATCAAAAATAGATAGTTTTCAGGGAAAATATTACCAAGAAAACAAAAAGAAAATCTTTAAACTTCCTGGTATAGAATTTTCCATCGATTCATGGCCGATGATCCCGCCATTTTTGGAAATAGAAGGTGAGAGCGAGGCTTCAGTCAAGAAAGGACTCAAGTTGCTTGGCTTTGAAGGCGATGATTATGGCCATCCCGGACTTCTGGATATTTATAAAAAGTACGGCATTGATCTGCATTCGATAGAAGAACTGACCTTTTAGCAGATTTATATTTTACAACCGTCGAGGTTCTCGCCAAGGTTCCGTACCTTGGCAGACAAATGATATTGGACAACTAAACTCAAACCCTTTACAATGAAACAGTAATGAAAGAGTTAATTTCGAACGTTTTAAAGAGGAAGCCAAAGGACCCGGTCTACGTTGCGCTTGATATTGGAACCGAGTTTGTTAAGGCTCTAGTTTTTAAAATAGAAAATGGAAAAGCGGTCGTTAAGGGCGTCGGCCGGCAGCGCCAACGTCTTGGTGATATGCACGGAGGCGCTGTCACTGATATTTCAGGGTGCGTGGAAAACTGCGCCAAAGCCTTGGACGTAGCCGAGGAAGAAGCCGGCATGATATCCGACTATTGCGTCATCGGCATTGCCGGTGAACTGGTAAAAGGCGCAACAACAACGGTGCACTATGAAAGATTGAAGCCAAAAACCAGGATTGATTACGGCGAACTTAAAAATATTGTCAATAAAGTCCAATGGAAAGCTTTTGACCAGGTCAGGCAGCAGCTCGCCTGGGAAACGGGACACGAAGAAATAGATGTCAAGCTGGTGAATGCTTCCATCGTTGATGTCAAAATAGACGGCTACCGGGTAACAAACCCGATGGGATTTCAGGGAAAAGATGTCAGTGTCGGGATATTTAACGCCTTTGCGCCGCTTGTGCATTTGGGAGCCCTCCAAACCATTGCAAATGATCTAGATCTTGAACTATTGTCAATTGCCGCGGAACCTTATGCGGTTGCCAAAAGTGTGGGCAGCGAGGAAGCGGGAGAGTTTAGCGCCGTATTTATAGACATCGGAGGTGGGACCAGCGATGTGGCGGTTGTTCGAAATGGCGGCCTTGAAGGAACCAAGATGTTTGCCATTGGGGGCAGAAGCTTTACAAAGAGATTATCCCAAGTTTTAAATACTTCGTTTGCCAAAGCGGAAAACATTAAGCTTGCCTACTCGAAGGGAGAGCTTGAGGCAGATAGCGAAAAAACGGTGCGTGAGGCTCTTCAGGCTGATGCCGAGGTATGGCTTTCGGGTATCGAGCTTGCCTTATCCGAATTCTCGGGTGTGGAACTTCTGCCTTCAAGGATTATGCTTTGCGGTGGAGGCTCGGCCCTGCCGGAGATAAAAAAAGCGCTGGAAACAGGGAACTGGTACAAGGATTTGCCCTTTGCCAGAAAGCCCAAGGTCAGCTTCATTAAGCCGGAAGAAGTAAATAATGTGGTCGATAAAACCGGCAAGTTGAAAAACCAGCAGGACATTACGCCGATGGGACTTGCAAACCTTTCCCTCTCGATTGAAACAGAGGAAGATGTGCTGCCGGGGATTCTGTCGAAAGCGGCAAAAGCGATGCAGAATTAGGCCCCTACCAATATACGAATTGTACAAATCTATGAAAGATC
>JAJYQQ010000061.1 GCA_021794535.1 bacterium | reverse complement strand
CCTTGCTCTTGCATTTTGCAAGGTGTGTCCTTGTTTGTGAATGGAATTATGGAGAAAAGATCAAGAAGGGAAGTTTTCGAACCGGTAGCCGCCAAAGAAATATTTTACAAAAAACTGCTTTTAGCCGGTTTGTTTGCTATAATAGAACTCATGGTGGAGGGTGAATGAACAGCAAGGATACGAAAACTAATGTTTTAAAGATTCTTATAATAATGTTTGCGGCTCTTTTGACAGCGGGAACCGCAGGCTTTATGATATTAAGTGGCGACAACCTTTGGGTTGCCTTCTACCAAACCGTTTTGATATTACTGACGCACTTTTATCACGAAGTGAGCGGGTCCGTATCTCAGCAGATTTTGATCTTAATTCTCATACTGGGCAGCTATATCATAGTCGCATATGTCATTAAGTTTCTTGCTGAATATTTTTTTGAAGGCACGTTTAAAGAAAACCGGAGGAAAAAGACCATGGAAAAAAGGGTAAATTCATATGCCGACCACTATATCATTTGCGGATATGGCAGGGTGGGCCGGCAGATTGCAGAGGAACTTGAGGAAGAAAGGGTGGACTTTGTTGTAATCGACAGAGATCCCGTTGAGGCTGAAGCTGCCTCGGGCAAAGGTTATGTTGTTATCCCGGGCGATCCGACGGATGAACAGGTTCTGTTAAAGGCGGGGATTTTGAAGGCGAAAAGCATCATAATCGTGCCTGGCTCCGAGGTGGATAGTTTGTATATAGTTTTGTCGGCCAGAAGCCTCAACCCGGATATTTATATTATCGCAAGAGCAAGAAGGGAAGAGGGGATGGCAAAGATAAAAAAAGCCGGGGCCAACGAGGTGACTATGCCGGAACAGATAGCCGGGTACCATATTGCCACCATGGCTTTGCGTCCTGCGGTAGTGGACTTTTTGGACATTATTGTTGATGGCAAGCATGACGAGCTACAGATTGAGGAAGTGCAGATCGGGCCAGGTTCAGTATTTGTCAATAGGCCGCTTTCGTTCTATCTGTCTCAAACCGATGATGTCGCCGTTCTGGCTATAAACAGGGTTGACGGATCGAACAAGATAAATCCGGCCGGCAATGAGATGCTAAGCGTAAACGACAGGCTGATACTTATGGGCGCCAGGAAGCAGCTTGAAAAAGTCTCGCAAAAAATAAAAGCTTAATGAATAAAATAGTTTATCAGGGAAAGGGCGAAAGGCTTGATATTTTCATGTCCGGTTTTTGGAATGTTTCCAGGAATCAGGCCCAAAAACGCATTGAAGAAGGCCGGGTTTTGGTTAACGGCAAGGCCGGAAAGTCAAACATTGTTTTGGAGCCCGGAGACAAGGTAGAGATCGCGGAAAAGAAGGCGGCAAAACTAAAGGCCATTATTCCAAGGGTAGATGTGGCCTATGAAGATGAAAATATTATTGCCGTTAACAAAGATCCGGGTATCGTCGTATATCCGGACGCAAACCATAAAACCGGAACGGTCCTGGATGCCCTAAGGTCAAAGATTGGAATAAAAGGCGAGGAGAGACCGGGTGTGGTCCATCGTTTGGACAAGGATACATCCGGGCTGATGGTTTTTGCCAGGAACAAAGAAACGGAAGAATATCTCAAAAAGGAAATAAAGGACAGAAAGTTTCAGAAAACCTATGCCGCGCTTGTATGGGGAAAAGTCATTCCGAAAGAGGGCATTATCAACATTCCGATTAAAAGGTCGGAGAAGAATCGAAAAAAGATGGAGGCTTCAAGCCTTGGCAAGGAAGCCCTGACGGAGTATTCGGTTGTTCAATATTACAAACAATCCGACACCCGGTGTCGGATTTGCGATATGACACTTCTCAAGGTGAAGATTATCACCGGCAGGACACACCAAATCCGAGTCCACCTTTCTGCTATCGGCTATCCGGTTGTGGGGGACAAAACTTATGGCAGAAAGGATGACATGTCTGGGCTCAACCGGCAATTTCTGCACGCCACAGACCTCTCCTTCGCATTAAACGGCAAGAAATACAAATTGCATTCAGATTTGCCAAAAGATTTGGTAGTATTCATTGATTCCTTGGAGGTGAATAAAGAATGAAGTTTAAAGTTGAATATTCAATTGATAAAGATATGATTCCCTACATGAAAGTTATTTGGAAAATGCAGTACAAATCATACGGTCGGGATGGCTTACAAGAGCGATTACTTAAGTATAAGCCGGGACAGTTTCAGAAAGACATTAAAAAAGCCAAGACTGAGGAAGGGGCGAAAAGAGTGATGCATGACTTTCTATGTGAAAATCTAGAGGGGAACAGGGTTGAATTTGATAGTAATGTTAAAAGAATTCAGAAAACTTTAGATGGCAATAAGGGGAGAATAATCGGAAAACTTGAAAGTCTATTTGGCAAGAAATTTCCTTTTGAAGAGATCACTGTCTATCTGACTACCGCCGGGATATGTCCTTACAATTACGATAAACGTTGGTTTATGGTGTATACAAATGCTGATGAAGCCAGGATTTTATCTGTAGCATCTCATGAGCTAAATCACTTTATGTTCTATTATTACTACTCACATGGTCTAGAGCAAGAAGGAATTGATGACCATAAATTAATGGTTCTCAAGGAGGCTTTAGTTGTATTGGATCCAAATGATGTCGATAAAAAACCCCAAGCCGAGGATCTAAAGAAATTTCTGAAGGCTCTATCTGGTAGGCCGATGGATGAAATCATAGAATTTGCAATAAAATCCAAAGCTTTCCAAAACATTAAACCTCAGTAACTCATCCATTTGCTACGCTAATATGGTTTAGCGTAGCAGCATGTGATTCCATATGGATTTTTGGGTCTGAAACTGCTATAATCTTCTTACTTATGGACATGAGGCTTAAAAACAAAAGGTATGAGAACTACCTCGGAGAGCAGCTGGAAACGAGACAGTTTACCGGTTTCATGCTCTTTGTCGGGCAGAAGGGGACCGGCAAAAATGACATGGCGTCTTACTTTGCCAAAAATATCGTTTGTGAAAATGGTATAAATTGCCAGGGTTGCGCCGGTTGCGCGCTTTTTGAGTCAGGCAATCACCCCGATGTTATCAGTATCGGGGGAGGCGGGAGGATTAAAATTGCCGAGATAAGGGAATTGAACAAGAAGCTGAATTTAAAGCCATATCAAGCCGGCCACAAGATTGCGATTATAAAAGATGCGCATCAGATGACCGATGAAAGCGCAAATGCGATGTTGAAACTTCTTGAGGAACCGCCAGAGAAAAGCATAATTATCTTAACAGCAGAAGACAAGGCGCTGCTTCCCGAGACCATCGTTTCCAGGAGCCAGGTTGTCGACTTTGGCATAAACGGCGCGCAACAGGAAGATTTTGGGAGCGCAAGCGACGCAAGGGAAATATTGCAGCTGAGCTCGGTAGCGGAAAAGTTTAATATCATTCAAAAATACGGCAAGGACAAAGCTATGGCGGGAAATCTTATGGATTGCCTTGAAACCATTCTGCGGCAGGCCATTTTGGCGCAAAACAGAACCGGCAAGGAGACTGCCGGCATCCATGAGGCCGAAGCATTACCCCTGCTTTTGCTTCTCGCAAGATCTAGGCAGTATTTGAATAATAATTTATCAATCCGTTTTGTTTTGGAAAACCTGGCATTAAACATTCAAAGAAGTGAGAATTGTCCAGATAAATGGAATTAAATCGAATATTTTAAAAAGTTAACAACGTAAATAATTTATCATGGCAAAAGCGATTGGTATACAAATGAGATCCGGGATTAAAATATATGATTTCAAACAACCCAAGGAAGAAGCTTCCATTGGAGATTTTGTGTTGGTGGAAACCATTCACGGGGAAGAGATAGGAACAGTTAGATATGTCGGAAAAACCATAAAGGAAAAAAAGGAACAACCACTCAAAGACATATCAAGGATTTTAAACGACAGGGATGTGGAAAGGCTCTCCAGGTTGAAGGCAGAGCACGAAGGCTACATAGAAATATTCAAGAAAAAGGTTGAGGAATACAGTCTTGGCATGAAGTTTGTCGACTTTGAGTTTTCTCTCGACGGGGAAAAGGTGAACTTTTACTTCACGGCGGACTCAAGAATTGATTTTCGTAATTTAGTTCGGGACTTATCGAGGCAACTGCAAAAGACAGTTTTACTTCGGCAAATGGGGCAGAGAGACGAAGCGAGAATATTGGATGGTTTTGGTCCATGCGGCAGGCCGGTATGCTGCAAAAAATTTCTGACTCAGCTTGATAATATTTCAATGGATATGGTAAGAGAACAGTATGAAGGATCAAGGAGCGCGAGCAAGGTTTCCGGCATCTGCGGAAAGCTGATGTGCTGCCTGGCATTTGAGAGGGAGAAAGGTAAATAGGTTGGTAGGTGAGTAGGTTAGTGGGTTAGAATCCACAAACCTAAATATCCAATAACCCAAACACTAAATTATGTGGGAAATTGTCACTATTATTATCTTGGCAGCCGGATCATTTTTTCTGATTCGAAGGGCAAATATGCAGCCAGAGGAAACGACGGAAAAGAAATCTGATGCATCGGAAGATTCTTTGCGGCACAAACCGGAAAAGGAAATTGTTTACAAAGCAGACCCCGAAGAAGACATGGTTTTAGAGGATGAAGGCAAAATTATCGGCACCGATGAGGAGGAAAAAGGCGCAGACAGGCTCATCTCCGACGCCAGTAGCCTTTTTGCAAAAGGGAAGATGAGGGAAGCCGAGAAGCTTTTGATCGAGGCTATCAAAAAAGACAGGCGCAACCCACATGCGTATTTTGCTTTGGGCAACATATTCTTTAGCGAGGATAACTACGAAGATGCCGTGAACGCCTATGAAAAAACCACCGAATATGACCCCATGAACGATGTGGCATTCAACAATCTGGGCCTCAGCAACTACAAGCAAAAGGACTATGGCAAGGCCGTCTCCGCTTTTGAAAAGGCTACTGCCATAAATCCCGACATCAGAAACCGCTACATCAATCTGGCCCTAGCAGCAAGGAAAAATCATGATAATAAAAAGGCCATAAAAGCCCTCGAAACTTTAAATGATTTGGCGGAAGAGCCAAATGTGAAAAATATGAAAATGCTTGCGGAAGCCTACGAGGCAAATGGCCAAAAAGATAAATTTATCAAAGTCTTGACTCAAATCCTGGAAGTCGATCCGGAAGATTTGGACGTGAAAAGGAAATTGGCAAGAGATACTAAATAATTAAAAATTAACAATTTATAATTCAAAAATAAAAGCCATTCATTCTGCGCTATTTGGGCAAATTCGATTGACCTCAAAGGGGAAAATAGGTATAATACTTCAGTGGTTTTGCCACCCTAGATTAGCGGTAGAGCAACTGTTTTGCGACAGCCCCGCATCAAAAGTGACATACTGACGCTTATGGAGTAATTATTATACGATATGCCGATGTAGCTCAGTGGTAGAGCAGCTGTTTTGTAAACAGCAGGTCGTCGGTTCAAATCCGACCATCGGCTCCAAGAATTATGCTACAATTAGTGCGGGGTAAATAGGTCGTCGGTTCAAGTCCGACAAGTGGCTCCAGGAGTAATTAACAATTAATAATTGTCAATTGTTCATTAATTATGGCGAGGTACCGAAGCGGTCAAACGGGGCAGACTGTAAATCTGCTGGCATACGCCTTCGGGGGTTCGAATCCCTCCCTCGCCACCAGGACAAGGTTCTAATCCTTGCGATTAGGCCCTTGTCCTGGAAGTGGGAGCGTGAGAACTCCCAATGAAGACGCCGGGACAATAAGATAAGTAAAAAAATTGTAGCAATTTTGTAAAATAAAACTGGCTTGGTGGGAATAGGAAAATGCGGCTGAGCCGCTTCGAATCCCTCCCTCGCCACCATTTTACGCCAAAGGTGTAAAATGTCCTTCCGAAGCTTCAGCGCCCGGCCTTCGTAGCCACTTCGGCGGAACAGGAAAAGAGGACGCAATCAGCATTAACGATGCTTTTATAGAGGCTTCAAATGGCAGGCCACTTATATCGATAGTGTGTTAGTGCCGTTGTAGCTCAGTTGGTAGAGCAACTCCATGGTAAGGAGTAGGTCAGCGGTTCAACTCCGCTCAACGGCTCCATTCTACGCCAAGGCTTTGAATGGCAGGCCAGGAATACTAATTAAGAAAGGAAAGATATGGCAAAAAAAGGACCAAGAAAGATAGTCAAACTTGAGTGTACTGAGTGTAAAGAACGAAATTACACAACGATGAAAAATGACAGAAACACAACTGACAAGCTGGAATTGAAAAAATACTGCAAAAAGCAGAGAAAAGCTACTGTACACAAAGAAGTAAAAGCCTCCTAAAGTGAGGCATTGAATTATAGAACGTAACTTGATATTATATAACCATAAGTAATGGTTCGAATGAAGTATAAATTAAGACAGCAAGCCGTCAGTCTCAGACAAAGTGGCTATTCATTGAAAGAAATTAGCCAGGCTCTTGATATAGCCAAAAGCACAGCATCGTTATGGCTTAGGGATATTGAACTTGATGCGAAAGCCCTGGAAAGATTGCAAACTGTTGTAAGGAAAGGGCAGTTAAAAGCGGCCCAAAACAAAAGAGAAAAGACAAACTTGTTGCTTCAAGAGTTTAAAAGCGATGCAGAGCGGTATTTAGAAAAAATTGATTTAAATCCGGATATGATGAAGATTTGTTGCGCAATAATATACTGGTGTGAAGGCGGCAAACATGACCAAGTTGTTCAGTTTACAAACTCTGATTCTAATCTTGTAGCAACTTTTCTTAACTTTTTGCGTAAGGGATTTGATATAGATGAGAAGAAGTTACGAGTATGTATGCACCTGCATGATTACCACTCAGAAAATAAACAGAAAGAATTTTGGTCAAAAATCACAGCCATACCAAAGACTCAGTTTATTAAGTCATACCAAAAGAAAAATACCGGCAAAAGAAGCAGAAAAGATTATCAGGGGTGTATAATGATTAAATACTATGATGTAAAAGTTATGAGGGAGTTGTTGGCGGTAGGTCAGGCATTTTTAATGAAATATAGGGGTGTTCGTTAATTGGTAAACGGCTGCTCTCCAAAAGCAGTCCTGTCGGTTCGAGTCCGACCACCCCTGCCAAAAAGGAAACTTTTTTATGAATTTTGAGGTTTGCAAAATAGAAGAGGGTAAAATAGTCATTGCCCACTCGGATGCAAACATAAGTGTTGGCTTCTTGGAAATTAATCCAAACTCGGAATTTAAAAAGCACAATCGTCCTTGCGTTGAAACTCTTTACCAGATCAGGGGCACTGCGGCAATGATTTTGTTTGATGATGAAGATAATTTGGAAGAAATTGTTTTGCAGGAAGACGAAGAAGTAGAGATTCCGGCTAGAAAATACCATATCCACGCAAATCGAACTTCTGACCCCTGCATTCAAATGTGGAAGGCAAAAGGCGATATCAGGGAAATTTTAGATGACATTAGGAATAAATCAAAAAACTAAGATAAGGTGAGAATTTAAAATGGAAAAGAAAGTGGCTTGCGATACAGGGCTCAGGAAAGGCATTATCGAAAAAGAAATTTTTGATAGAGAAATTTCATTGTGCAAACAATTAGCGAAAGAGAACAAAGGAAAATGCGGTTGGGGAAGGTGCAAAAATTGTGGGGTTATAGCGCTTTTATACAAACTACATGAAGGAGAGCTTTTAGAGGGAGAAAAATTAAAAACAATAAAGACAGCTATGTTTAGCGGAGCTAAAAGTAATTGACAGGAGGGCGCAAATTTAGTATACTTTTAAGCACGAAAGCCGAGAGGCTTTTTTAAAATCGAGGAAAAACAGGCTACGGATTACGAATGCAAAACGAATCTGCAAATATTGCAAATTAGTACGATTTGTAGATTCGTCTAAAATTGGTAATTGGTAGAAGGGGTTATGAAGAAGATATTCAACTATTTTATAGAGTCCAAGAACGAGCTTTTGAAGGTCGTTTGGCCGGATAGGAAAACCACTGTCAATATGACCATCGCGGTGGCAATCATTTCGATTATTGTGGCGGTATTTTTGGGAGTTGTCGACTATGGGCTGACCAAGGGATTGGCTTTAATTTTGCAATAATATGGGTTATTGGGTAAGCGGGTTGTTGGGTTATTAGGGAGATTAATCCCAAACACCCACAAACCGATGAACCCACAAACCAAAGGAGATATATGACAAAGCAAGAATCACAAGAAAAAAACTGGTATGCGATACACACATATTCCGGATACGAGGAGAGAGTAGCGGAGAATCTTCGTCAGAGGATAGAGACTCTGGGTCTTACGGAGCTCATATTTGATGTTATTGTGCCAAAGGAGAAGACCATTGAAATCAGAAATGGTAAAAGAAGGGTGATCGAGAAAAAAATATTTCAGGGTTATGTTTTGGTAAATATGATTGTAACGGAGCATTCCTGGTATGTGGTCAGAAATACGCCGCAGGTTACCGGATTTATCGGGTCGGGAACTATTCCGGTGCCACTGGCCGAAAGCGAGATTAAAACCATACAGAAAAGAATGGGCGTTGAAGAGCCAAAATACAAGATTGACCTTCGAAAAGGCGACTTGGTAAACATAAATGACGGACCATTTAAGGGTTCGGATGCGACAGTTGATATGGTAGATGAGGAAAAGGGCAAGATTAAGGTGCTTGTGAGCATGTTCGGCAGAGAAACGCCGGTTGAGCTTGACTCACTGCAGGTAAAAAAAGTGTAAGGTCTACCAATGTACAAATAGTACCAATCTTTCGAATAAATTAATGACACTTAGATAATTCGAGAGGGCAATTGGCAAGATTAGTACAATTGGTAAATTAGTAGGAAAGGAGCAAAGAGACGATGGCAAAGAAAATTAAAACAAAGATTAAACTGCAAGTTATAGCGGGGCAGGCAAATCCGGCGCCTCCGGTAGGTCCGGCCTTGGGGCAGCATGGCCTAAACATTATGGACTTTTGTAATGCTTTTAACGAGAAGACAAAAGAACAGATGGGAACAAAGCTTCCCGTTGTTATTACGGTTTATGAAGATAGAACGTTTGACTTTATAACCAAGCAACCGCCAGCAGCAGAGTTAATTAAAAAAGAGATTAATTTGAAAAAAGGCTCAGGTTCAAGCAAAAAGGAAAAAGTAGGGAAGATGACCAAAGATCAGGTTAGGCGTGTTGCTGAAGCAAAAATGGAAGACCTAAATGCAAACTCCATTGAGCAAGCGATGAAAATCATTGCAGGAACCGCAAGAAGCATGGGAGTTGAAGTCGAGAAATAGGCTTATAGGTTAATGGGCGTGTGGGTTAATAGGTAGGTAGGAATCCTATTGCTGTCATTTCGACCGACTTCACGGAGTGACGAGCGGAGAAATCCCTCAAAAATAAATTACATAAAATTAATGTGGGAGGCTGAGATTGCCGCTAGCACCACAAAAGGAGAAGGAAATGGCGAAGAAGGAAGAAACAAAAGAACTAAAGAACAAAGAGACAGAAGAAGTAAAAAACGGAAAAGAAAAAAATTCGGAAGAGGACATTCAGGCAGATAAACAAAAAAAAGAATTAGCAAAGCCGGCCAAAAAGGCCGCGCCGAAGAAAACGGCAGCTAAAGCTGAGAAGAAATCTAAGGACTCCAACTCCGCTAAATCTTCGCCGGACAAGAAAGTTAAGCTTTCAGCTGAAGAGAGAAAGCGCTCAAAAAAATATAGACAGGTTGAAGAGCTTGTTGAGCGAGAAAAGCAATACCCTGCAAGTGAGGCCATTGATCTTGCAAAAAAGACAACAACAACGAAGTTTGACTCAAGCGTTGAGATCCACATTCGCTTGAATGTAAACCCAACCGCTGCGGACCAACAAGTCAGGGGAACGGTCGTATTGCCTAACGGGACAGGCAAAACACAGAGAGTTGCTGTAGTTTGCGGTTCGGATAAAGAAAAGGAAGCAAAAGACGCAGGCGCAGATCTAGTGGGAGAGCAGATCATTGCCGATGTTGAAAAAGGCAAGATCGACTTTGACATCTTGGTGGCGACACCTGATATGATGGCGAAAATCGGCAAACTCGGAAAAACACTTGGGACCAAAGGATTGATGCCCAACCCGAAGTCCGGAACAGTTACTCCGGATGTTGCTAAAGCAGTAAAAGAGCTAAAGGCCGGCAGGGTTGAGTTTAAGGTTGATAAAAACGGCATAGTTCACTTGACGATCGGCAAAGTTTCATTTGACCAGAAGAAGCTGGAAGAAAACTATGAGACTTTGATTGACGCGCTAAGAAAAGCCAAGCCAAGCGGAGTAAAAGGAACTTACATTAAGTCAGTTGCTTTGGCAACAACCATGGGGCCGGGGATAAAGATAGAAATCTAGTTCCTTAGTCTGTCATTCCGAGCGATTTCGCGGTGGCGACCCATTCGGCTACGCTCAGGGCAAGCTGCAGGTCGAGGAATCCCTTTCTCTAAATTTCCAATAACCAATTTCCAATATCCAATCAAGTCTCAATGGAAGAAAATTAAAAAAGGAGAGGGAAAATGTTTAAAGAAGATAATGAAACAATACATTTTGTGATCACGGGAGGAACAATCGACTCTTTTTACAATGGAATAAAAGACACGGTTGATGTTCTGCCAAAATCAAGTATTCCGGAATACATAAAAAGCCTAAAGCTTTATGTTGGCGCAGAGTTCACAGAGGTTTGTATGAAGGATAGCAGGGAACTTTCAATGAATGACCGAAAGAAAGTTCTAGACACAATAGAAAAGAGTCCGCACACAAGAATTATAGTTACTCATGGCACATACACTATGCCCGATACTGCTAGATTTTTGGAAGCTAACCTTAAAAGGAAAGACCAAGTAGTTATATTTACCGGTTCCCTGATACCGCTAATAGGTTTTTTTCCATCAGATTCGCCCTTTAACCTTGGTTTCGCTGTTCCCCAAACAAGTGAACTTGATCCCGGAATATAGGTCTGCATGAACGGTAGAGTATTTGTTTCGGGAGAAATTTTGAAGCTATTAAACGAAGGAAAGTTCGGCTCAATTTTCGAAAAATAATGGTATAGAACACCACAAAATACCTGTGGAAAACTAGTCAAAAAAGAACGGGATTTGACATCCGTTCTTTTTTGATGTGTGGATAATTTCATTCATTTACCTTATTTTGTGCTTAGGGTGGGCTACTTTCGTGCTTAAAATCCCAATTCAACATGAAGGTGGGGCATAACCAAAAAAACTATTTACAAAGTGGTTAAGAGTGGGGTAAAATGGTTGAAAGTGGTGAAAAGTGGGGATTTCAAATGTTTATAGGAGAATACAGGCATTCAATAGACGAAAAGGGCAGGCTTGCTCTTCCGGCAAAGTTCCGAGGCAAGCTTTCGGATGGCGTAGTTATCACAAAGGGACTTGAGAACGCGCTAGTAATCTACACGAAGGAAGAATGGGAAAATATAGCATCTGATATCGCCAAAATGCCATATACGCAAGGGAACGCCAGAGCATTCTCGAGGATGATGCTGGCCGGCGCAAATGACTTGAAACTTGACGGACAGGGAAGAATAAACATCCCTCAGAACCTTCGGGAGTTCGCGGGACTGAAGACAAACGCGGTTGTGGTGGGTGTTTATTCACGAATAGAGGTATGGGACATAAAAGTCTGGGAAGAGTATCAGGCAAAGATTGAGAAGGATTCAGGGCAGATAGCAGAACAGCTAGACCAATTCGGCAAGTAAAATTTGTGCACTTTGTCATTTCGAGCGACTTCGCGGAGCAACCCGTTCGGCTTCGCTCAGGGCAGGCTGCATGTCGAGAAATCCCTTTCAAAAGTTTATAGTCCACGAACTGTTGCCTAAAAAGGGATTCCTCTCTTCGAGCCTGAGCCTCAGAGCCGAAGGCCGCTCGCTACTCCGTAAGGTCGGCCTGCCGGTGAGGCAGGTCGGAATGACAATACGCGTAGGCTAAACGTATCTTGATAATAAAATATTGAAAAATTTTCCGTAAATAGCTGGTAGTAATCACGAACCTAGAGACTATTCATACTGAATAGGATCAAATCTAAACAACATCCATCTCTTAAATTGAAGGATTCATTCTCGAATCCTTATTCTCAAAAATTTAAGCCCAATAAAATCCTGCTTAAAGTTCTAAGAGCCTTTTGGCTCCAAAACAAAAATAAAAAAGAGAACCTAAAAAGTTCTACCCATTTGACTTACTGCCAGCTACTTATGGAAAATTCCCCTACTAATATACGAATTGTACCAATCTACCGATAACCTTCTATGTTTCGATCAAATAAAAGTAATTCATTCGCAAGATTAGTACGATCGGTACATTGGTAGGAGAACAGAAAATGAAAGATATGAAGCACAAACCAGTACTTTTACAAGAAGTTATCCGGTATTTAAGCCCGGAGCTGGGCGGGAGGTATATTGACGCGACGATCGGCTTTGGCGGGCACGCAGAGGCGATACTTGCGGCAATCGGTCCGAAAGGTAGATTACTCGGGCTAGATCAAGACACAGAGGCCATAGGCTGGCTAAAAGCCAACTTAGCGTCCAGATATTCAAACCCGATCCTCGAAAAAGCTAATTTTTCAGAAATTGGCGCAGCTGCCGCCAAACACGGATTTGAGGAAATTGATGGAATCTTAGCCGACATTGGAGTCTCGTCTTACCAGCTGGACGCGCCGGAGAGAGGATTTTCATTTAGGGAGTCCGGACCGCTTGACATGAGAATGGATAAATCCAGCGAACTAACGGCAGAAACGATACTGGCAGAATACAGCGAGGAAGAGTTGGTCAGAATATTCCAGAATTACGGCGAAGAAAGGCTCACAAAAACGATTGCCAAAGAAATAGTTGAAACCAGGAAGCAAAGACCTCTTAAAAACACCAAGGACCTAGCCAATCTGATTGAAGGGGTTTACCAAAGAAAGGGCATCAGGAAAGGGAAAATACATCCAGCAACTCGAGTATTTCAGGCGCTACGAATAGAGGTAAATGATGAGCTTGGAAATCTGGAAAGATTCCTTCCCCAGGCAGTCAATCTTCTCAAAAGAGAAGGCAAACTTGCGGTCATAACATTCCACTCGCTGGAAGATAGAATGGTGAAGCAATATTTTCAAAAAGAGGCAAAGGAATGCATATGCCCGCCGGAAATACCAAAATGCGGGTGCGATCACGAAAAGAGTATAAAAATTATTACAAAAAAACCAATAACAGCATCTGAGGAAGAATTAAGGGTAAATCCAAGAGCCAGAAGCGCAAAACTCAGAGTAGTTGAAAGGTTGGGTTGGTAGGTAAAATGGGCCGGTGGGAATTACCCATAAGCCAAATAACCCATCCCCCAATAACCAACATAAAAGCAAGCACCTGGGAGGGTGATTTAAACAAAAACAAAAGGAGAAAACCATGCGAGACAGAAAGAAAAAGAAAGTATTTAATAAAAGGTACAAAAAACAGTTTAGGCCGGGGAAAATGGCTATAGTCCTGACTGCTGTCTTTATAATCCTGCCGATTTGCATATTCCTTTTGTCCCAAAAAAACCAGATGACCATGAAGGGCGATGACATAGCGAAGCTGAAGAAGAAAAAACAAGAACTTGTCGATGAACAACAACAGCTTCAGCTTGAAGCGGCAAGGTTACAATCAATTCAGGCTATTCAGCAAGACGTTCCGAAAACGAATATGGTCCAAACCAGGCAAGTAGACTACGTGAACGCCCAGACAAATGTGGCCTTTGATAGCAAATAACGAAGCCCTTGTCTTAGGCATCTCATGAAAAGCTACCAAAATCTACAGCTGCAAAAGAGAAGAATAAGCTATCTATTGATTTTGATAGCGTTAATTACTCTCGCCATTATTTGCCGCTTGATTCAGTTTCAAGTCCTGGAAAACAAGACTTATGCAGATGCTGCCAAAGGGCAGCATTGGTCAGAATATGAAATCAAACCCAAAAGGGGCACAATTTATGTTAAAGATAAGGATGGCAGCCTTTATCCTTTGGCGACAAATATAACCCTCAATAAAGTATTTGTGGATTTGGTAAATAGCAAAGATCAGAACAAAACGGCCGAGAATCTGGCCAATATTTTAAATATGAAAAAGGAGGATATTTTAAACCTTTTCAAAACATCAGAATCCAAGCGCTACATTCCCATTAAAAGAAAGATAAGCGGCCAGGAAACAATGGCACTTCAGAAGCTAAATGATCCGGCTATAGGCCTGGAGCCTGAGGCCTGGCGGGTTTATCCCGAAAATAGCCTGGCTAGCCAGGTTTTGGGCTATGTGAACGGGGATGACAACGGCATTGGCGGTATAGAACAGTATTTTAATGATTTTTTAAAAGGCACACCGGGACTGTATAAAGCGGAGTCGGACTCGCTTGGCAATAAAATTCTAACGGGCAGGGATGTGTCCACACCATCTAGGGATGGCCAGGATATCGCACTGACCATTAACCGTGATATCCAGGCCCAGGCGGAAGATGTTCTGGCGCAGGCTATCAAGAAATATCATGCGAAAGGCGGCACGGTAATAGTTATGGATCCGAAAACGGGCGCCATTCTAGCGATGGCAAACAATCCGACATACGACCCAAATAATTATAATGACATCAAAGACTACTCGCTGTTTAAAAATTCTGCGATCAGCGACGTTTATGAACCGGGCTCAATTTTTAAAGCCATCACAATGGCTTCAGGGCTTGATGCCGGGAAGATTGAGCCGGATACCACATTTGTTGATACGGGCGGAGTGACCCTGGATGGCTATACAATTAAAAATGCTGACCGAAAGGCTCACGGAAAAGTCACCATGGACTATGTTTTGGAGCAATCGCTAAATACGGGCTCAACATTTGTTCAGAGATTGCTAGGTAAAGACCTCTTCTATAAGTATCTGGTGAAGTTCGGATTTGGTGTACCGACCGGTATTGAAGCTCCTTCCGGCACAGAAGTGGGGGGCATTGTGAACAAGCCCGAGAATTCAAACGACCACACCTATGCGACTATGAGTTTCGGCCAAAGTATCGCCGTAACTCCTCTTCAGATGATCACGGCGTATGCAGCTATCGCAAATGGTGGTAAAATGATGGAGCCGTATCTTTTGGACGGGAAAGTTGTGAACGGACAGAATGTGGGCGGCAGCGATAAGAAGAGCGGACAACAGATTATATCGCCTGAGGCCGCTACGAAGCTTACCCAAATGTTGATTGATACAGTTGATCATGGCGAGGGCCATCAGGCTAAAGTGCCGGGATATAAGGTGGCCGGCAAAACAGGAACAGCTCAAGTGCCTGATCCGAAAGGCGGCTATTACTCAGGCAAAGACATAGGCTCGTTTATTGGTTTTGCGCCGGCTGAGAATCCAAGGTTTGTGGTTTTGGCTAAAGTGGATGAACCTCAAGGTGTTGCCTGGGCAGAAACAACAGCTGCTCCGATTGTCGGGGAAATGCTGCAGCGCCTGCTTAACTATTATGAAGTCCCGCCAACGGAGAAATGATGAAAAGGATAGTAAAAAAAATATTAAAATTCTCGGCAAAAATTGCGCTAAAAAGAAATAATTATAAAATCATAGCCATTACCGGCAGCGCCGGAAAGACCTCAACCAAAAAGGCAATAAGTCTAGTTTTAAAAAAAAGATTCAAGATTTTGTCTCTTGAGGAGGGTTACAATACCGAGTTTGGCTTACCTCTTGTGCTTATTGGGAAAAAAGTTCCCGAGAGCAAACTCGGCTGGCTGCCGGTAGTTATTATTGCGCCATTTCTGGCATTGAAAAAAAGAGATTATGACTTTTGTGTTTTGGAAATGGGGGCGGATAGGCCGGGAGATATAGAATATTTGGCTTCTATCGCGAAGCCGGATATCGCGGTTGTAACGAACGTTTCCGGCGCGCATCTGGAAGAATTTAAAACGATAGAAAATGTCGCAAAGGAAAAAGCAAAGCTATTGTCCCGGCTTACCAATGGGGGTTACGCGGCCATAAACGCAGACGACAAATATGCCGGAAAGATGAAGGCTCCCGAGACAACCACAAAAGTGACATACGGCAGGAACTCAGAGGAAATCAAAGTAATAGGCCAGGATTTTGGAGAGAAAGGTTCAGCTAACAGGTTTAGCGTCTACGGCAGGGATTTGGAAATAAAGACGAGGTCCATGGGGGAACATATATTATACGTTTTTGCTGCCGCCATTGCTGTCGGGGTAATAAATAAAGTTGACATTCCGGACATAAAAAAGGCGTTGGAAGGATTTGAGCCCGCACGGGGCAGGCTTAATATTTTAAAAGGCCTGAAGAATTCTATTATTATCGATGATTCATATAATGCAAGCCCGGCCTCAATGAAAAATGCACTTGATGTTTTGGCGCATTTTAAGGGGAGGAAGATAGCTGCGCTGGGGAGCATGGGGGAACTGGGGAGCTATGAAAAAGAAGCCCATCAGGACATAGGCAGATATTTAATCGGAAAATGTGATATCCTGGTAACGGTAGGAAGCGTCGCAGAAAATTATCTGGCCGCTTCCGCTGTCAATGCGGGAATGCAAAGAAATAATGTTCGTAGCTTTGAAAATTCCACAGAGGCCGGAGAGTATTTAAAGAATTTAATCAGAAAGGGCGACGTAACGCTGTTAAAGGGTTCGCAAAATGCTTCCCGGATGGAAAAGGCCGTGAAGATAATTATGAAAAACCCGGAAGGCGCAGGCAAGCTACTGTGTAGGCAAGGCGGAGAATGGAGAAAAAGGGATTAGTGATTAGTAATTAGTTAATAACTCAAACATGAACATAACCAGTCCGGAAATGATTTCTCAACTTTTAAAGATAGGCTTACTTTCGTCTGCTTCTTTTGCCATTGCTTTGCTTGTAACGCCCGTATTTACGCATTTTGCGTACAGATACGAGTGGTGGAAGAAAATTCGGGGAACAGATATGAATGGTAAGGAAACTCCTGTTTTTAATAAACTTCACAAAGAAAAGCACAAAAGGAACATCCCAACTATGGCAGGAGTAATCATTTGGGGTACGGTGTTGTTTTTGACCTTGCTTTTCAATCTGGACAGGGCGCAGACATGGCTGCCCCTTTTTACCATAACTGCTGTCGGTTTGCTTGGCATAGTTGATGATGTAGTGAATGTAAAGTCCGGGGGCAACGGCGTCGGTGGCTTGAAAGCAAAGATCAAGATGTCCTGGCTGCTTTTAATAGCATTTGCCGGAGCGATGTGGTTTTACTTCAAGCTTGATTACAACTCCCTTAGCGTCCCTTTTGCCGGGAATGTCCATATCGGTTGGCTTTATGTACCGCTCTTTGTTTTGGTCTTTGTCTCAAGCGCCAATGCGGTCAATATCACAGACGGACTTGACGGTTTGTCGGGAGGGCTCCTGTCCGCCTCTTTTTTGACGTTTTTGGTGATTGCTTTTTTCCAGGGGAACTATGGCATTGCGGCATTTTGCGGAACATTGATTGGGGCTATTCTTGCATACACATGGTTTAATATTTATCCGGCCAGATTCTTTATGGGCGATACGGGAGCGGTCTCTTTGGGCGCGACTTTGGGCGTGGTGGCGATACTGACAAACTCAGTTCTGGTGCTTCCCATCATAGGCTTCGTTTTTGTGGTGGAAACTCTGTCTGTGATTTTGCAGCTTTTCGCAAAGAAATTTACAGGTAAAAAATTATTCCTGTCAACACCGATTCATCATCACTTTGAGGCTCGCGGTTGGCCGGAAACAAAAGTGACAATGCGTTTTTGGATTATAGGGGCCATTGCGGCTGTTTTGGGATTAATCTTAAGGTTTATATACGGTTAAATGAGCGATTTAAGAAGAAATTATTTAAGAAAAAGGTCTCCAAACTTCAATCTGTTTGTTGTGATTGTTTTGCTGGTGATATTTGGAATAATTTTCTTGAGCTCTGCATCCAGCGTTATTAGTTTCCAGGAGTACGGCGATTCCCGCTATATGTTTTTAAAACAAGTTGTCGGTATTGTTATGGGGTTTGGCTTAATGGGCGCCTTTTATAAAATAGATGTAAGGTATTGGAAAAGAATTGCCTTCCCATTAATGGTTGTCAGCCTGGTAGCTCTTGTCGCCGTTTTGATTCCCCATCTTGGGGTGGAGCATGGCGGAGCTAAAAGATGGATTGATATCGGTCCCATTCAGTTGCAGCCATCAGAGTTTTTAAAATTTTCAACTATTATATATCTGGCAAGCCTTTTTGAAAAAAAGGGGCAGGACGTGAGAGACGCGATCAACGGCCTGCTGCCCTTTGTGGGCCTTATTGTTGTTATGGCGGCACTGGTCATGGCTCAGCCCGACCTTGGCACATTGATAGTGATAGTGGCTATTGCTGGGTCTATGTACTTTGTATCCGGCGCAAAGGCTAGCCATCTTCTGGGCATCGGCATTACTGGTCTTGCCGGACTGGGTATTCTCGTGAAAGTCTCTCCTTATAGGATGCAGAGGTTTTTGGTCTTTTTGAACCCAAGCGCTTACACCAATCATGCCGTTGGCTACCAGACGCAGCAGGCGCTCATCGCCATCGGTTCAGGGGGCTTAATCGGCAGAGGTTTCGGCCAGTCTCTGCAGAAATACAGATATCTGCCGGAGGCCTCAACTGATTCAATTTTTGCTATAATTGGAGAAGAACGCGGCCTTATAGGCACTGTGGGCATATGTTTGCTTTTTGCGGCTTTTGGCTTCATCGGATATCAGATCGCGAAAAATACTAAAGATGTTTATACGAGATTGATAGCCGTTGGCATTACCAGCTGGATAGTTTTTCAGGCCGTCTTAAATATTTGCGCGGCGTTATCACTCGTGCCGCTTACCGGCGTTACGCTGCCGTTTATCAGTTTTGGGGGAACTTCGATAGTTTTGACCATAGCATCTTGCGGAATTTTATTAAATATCTCATCAAATACGGGGGAAAGGACAACCAATGAAAATAATTTTGGCGGGCGGAGGAACAGGCGGCCACGTTACGCCGCTACTGGCCGTCGCTAAGGCTTTAAAAGAAGAAAACAGGAGCATCCGGATGGTATATGTTGGCTCCAGGGGCGGCATTGAAGAGAAGCTCATGCCGCAGGCCAATATATCGCTTCTTGCCATACATTGCGGAAAGTTCAGAAGATACCACAAAACGAAATTTCTAAACCTGGTAGATCCCACAACAATTTTTAAAAACCTGATTGATTTCAAGAATTTTATTTTGGGGATATTTGACTCTTTCAAAATATTGCGAGCAGAGGATCCGGATCTGGTATTTTTGAAGGGAGGGTATGTCTCGCTGCCCTTTGGCATTGCCTGCCGGCTGAAGCGCGTGCCATATTTTTTGCATGAAAGCGATGTCATCCCGGGCCTTGCCAACAAGCTTCTTTTGAAAAGGGCTGAGAAAATTTTTGTGTCCTATCCGGTGGAGCACTACGCTGATATGCCAAAGGAAAGATTGGTCTACGCAGGCAACCCTATTCGAAAAGATATTTTAGAGGGGGACAAAAAGAAGGCCGCCGAGCTGTTTGATTTGGACAAAAACCTAAAAACAATTTTGATAATAGGGGGAAGCCAGGGCGCGCACGTAATAAATGAGTTGATTGCCGAAAAATTAAAAGACTATTTGGAAGATTTTCAAATCATTCATATAGCGGGGGATTATGATTTTGACTGGCTGGAGTTTAAGTCGAAGAAGGTTACCAACAGAGAAAGGTACAAACTGTTTACATTTCTATCCGGCGATTTAAAGCATGCGTATGCCACGGCGGATCTGGTCATTACCCGCGCCGGAAACAATGTTCTGACCGAGGTTGCGGCGGCGAAGAAACCGGCTATTATTATCCCGCTCGAGTCCTCCGCCAATGATCATCAGCTGGCAAACGCGAAGGTTTACTCCAGGGAGGGGGCGGCTTATGTCATGATTCAAAGCCATTTAGACTCCGGAAAATTACTGCGGCAGGTCAGGAGCCTCTTAAATGATACCGAAGAACTCAACTTTCTTTCCGGGAAGATCTCTAAATTTTATAATCCTGATTCAGCCGAGCTCATAGCCGGAAATTTAATTGATTTTTATAAAAGCTGTTCCAAGGACATGTTAAGAGAAGAGGAGGCAAGTGAAAAGGGACATTCCAAAAAGAGCCGAACGCGCAAAAACACAGAAAAATAACCTGGTTTACAAAAGAACGGAGATTGATAATCCGAGAGACTTTAATTTCAATAAGGTCTTCTATTCCCTGGCGGGCGTTTTCGTCGTCGGCATTCTCTATCTAATGTTTCCTTCGGGGGCCTTTACGGTTCAAAATGTGAAAGTGGAAGGAACCAGGGAGATAGACCCTGCAGTCTTAAGGGACATGGCAACAAAACGTATGCAGAATGAAATCTTCAAGGGGAACATGTTTTTGTTCGACACGGACGCCTTTACCAGTGATATAAAGAAGGATTTTTCATTGAAGAGCCTTCATATAAGCAAAGAGTATCCCAAACAAATAACGATTAAAGTCGATGAGTACCAAAGCGAGCTGCAATGGTCAAGCGGTGGCAAATATTACCTTATTGACGAGAGGGGCAGAGCAGCCGCAGTTATGGACAGGCAAAGAAATAATTTGGCGGTAGTAGTGGATAAGAAAAATCTACCCGTCGAGATAGGGAAGAGCCTGGTTACGACAGATTTTATTAATTTTATTAAATATATAAATCAGAACTTCTCTCAAGCTACTCACGGACAAATCACTAAGCTGGAAATAAATGAAAACTTCAATGAGGTAAATGTGTATACTAACCTTGGCTATTATATAGTTTTTGATACAACCAGGGATCCCAGACAAGAACTAAACAATCTGGCAACCGCTCTCGCCAGTCCGGAGATAAGGGCCAAGCGAAAGCTCACATATCTTGATATGAGAATAAAAAATAAGGTTTTCTATCAGTAAAAGCCGGCCACCACATGATCGTCTTTGAAAGAGTCGCAGAAGATACATTGTGCGACACGAACTCTTTGTGTCTTGTTGTCCCTTTTTCGCGATTACCGGAGCATCTTTTCCGATAATAGATAATAACTTTTCAATTAGCTTAGCTTTATCCTCTCACTCTACCGCGAGAGGATAAAGCCTTTTGAATAATTCATCAATTAATCAAAGCGCCGCATACACCACTATTGCCCGAGGCGTTTATATTCCACTTTCATATTTTAGGCAGGGGAAGAGGGAGCTTCCTTATTGCCAGAGGCCTGTTTTAGGCTATTAATAATTGTCTTCTCGGCGGGCGTGTTCCCCGTTCCCCCTTCAACAATAATAATTTTTTCATTGGGCAGAATTTCTCTAAGGCGCAAGAATTCATCCTTGGTAATCTTTCTTACATTTTCATCTTCCGGATCTGTATATTTTTTTACTGCAAATTTGTTTTGCATAGATAACGGACTGATCACTCTCCTTGATCCTGCTGCCGCTAGCGCTGCGCTACCTTGCTCCAGTCTTGTCCTGTCCGGGTTTATGGCCATGTTTTGGGGCCTTTGGGGCGCTCTTTGCTGCGCTGTTCTTTTCTCGACCTCGATGCCGCTTTGAACAGTCGGCTTCACCTGCTTTGTCTCTTTATTCAAAGGTAGAATTGGCCGGACGGCATGTTGAGTCTGCGATGTGGCAGTTTCCGTTTTCGGCGAAGTTGCCCCACTTGCCTGTTCCTTTTGTGCGCTTGTGTTTGGGGCGGGTATTTCGGGTTTGGGCACCTTCTCTGCCGAAGTAACAGCCCGCTCCCCTTCTTTTGTTTTATCTGCTTCAGATTCCTTAGGTTTTGTCAGTTTCTGAATTATTCTTTTTAATTCCTCGGGGTCGACGCTCTTTTTTATTGGCACTGCTTCGACAATTTTCGCCGGGCGCGCGTAAGATCCCTGATTGCCGGCATTATTCTTTTTGTGCCCACTCGTAGAATGGTTCGACTGCTCAGTAAGAGGCGCTTTTGCGGGCACATTCCTTACATAATCGTTACTGTCAAACCTGGAATCTTTCTGCCTGTCGATAGTAGCGTCCGCGTCAAGATTGTCTACATTTGTCCATTTTTTGATTTGTTCCTCCACTTCGGCTCGAGGCCTTGAATATTTTTCTCTTGATTGGGCGATTATTTTATCTTCATTGCCTTCGGTGCCTTCTTTCACAAAAATAGACTTTGCGCTAAAGGAGTTTGTTGCTACGCCATCTATCAGCATATTTAAATACATATGTTGATTATCAAGTCCAATAAGGTCATCTTTTTCAAATGTGGGACTGAACTCTTTTTCCAGATATGACGCATCTGTAGCACCGACTCTAAATGATATCAATGTGCCGACATTGCCGAAAACGGCGTCCCTGACCGTCTCCTCCATCTGCGCCACATATTGGTTGGCAAGAGCCAGTGAAAGCCTATATTTTCTTGCCTCAGATAGAATTTTTGCAAACGAATCGGTGGCGAAGTTTTGGAACTCGTCAACATAGAGAAAGAAGTCCTTTCTTTCTTCCGGTTTCAGCCGCGCTCTCGCCATCGCCGCAAGCTGCATCTTTGTAATCATAAGAGAACCCAAAAGTTCGGAGTTGTCTTCCCCTATTTTGCCGGAAGAGAGGTCGACTAAAATAATTTTTTGGCTGTTCATGGCATCCTCAAAGTCAAAAGTTTCCCTTGTCTGGCCGATAATATTTCGGATGGTCGGCGAGGCGGTAAACTGCCCAACTTTATTTAAAATTGGAGCTACCGCTTCCGTGGCAAACTTATCATTATAAGTCGAGAATTCCTTCAACCAAAAAGTTTTGACCACGGGATCTTCCACGTAAGACAGCACTTTTTTACGGAAATCTTTATCGGTGAGTATTTTGACCACATCTAGCATGGTGGTGTCGGGGTAATATGTAAGCGCCAAAATGGCGTATCGCATCAAATATTCAAGCCTTGGTCCCCAGCTATACCCAAATTGCTTTTTAAAAACAGAGACAAATCCGCTCGCCACGCCTTCGCGAAGGTCCGGCGTTGCCTTCATCGGATTAAATCCAACCGGATAATCCCTGTCGGCCGGATTAATATAAACCACATCGTTTATTCTATTTTCAGGTATTTGTTTTAAAACATCATGGATGAGCTCGCCGTGAGGGTCGACAATGCCGACTCCCTCGCCCCTTCTAATGTCTTCCACCGCCAATATCTCAAGCAACTTTGACTTTCCGGATCCGGATTTGCCTAAAACATACATATGGCGTCTTCGGTCGTCTTTTTTTATTCCAAACTTTTTAAGTTGTCCCCTGAATGTTGTTTCGGCAAAAACGGTCAGATCGTCTTGGTTGATGTTCGGATCGTCAGCGTATGGCAGGTTTGCCGGAGGCTCCCCTTTCTTCGAAGAAGTCCAAACGATATTTGGCGTTTCCACCGACGCATGGGGCAAGTGATAAAGGCTTGCCACTTCCTCTATGTTCAATACAAACCCCTTATCGGTAAAAAGCCTTGCCCGGTATTCCTCAAGCGCTTCCCTCCCGGTTTTTATTTTCGAAACCCGAAAGCCGTTTGCGAGAGTGGTATTAAACTGTTTGAAGGCGCCGGCAGTTATTCTTAAATGCTGCTTTGCCTCTTCCCTGGTTTTGGCGAGATACAGAATCCTTATTTTGACCTGATATCCCAGTTTGTTTGCTTTTTCTTCCAGGCAGGCTAAAGCGGTTTCCGCATTGTGTGATATTTGCTTCACATTACCGCCTTTCCCTTTTGCTTCTTCTGAGGGCATTATGGCATTGAATATCTCACCCAAAATAAGCGCGGGCAATGAAAGCAGATGGTGCACAACTCCCTCTTTTGTAAAAAGTTTTGGATTTCCGCCGTTCTTTAGGCTTTCGGCGTAAGCCAGCCCCTTGTTTCGCCACGTGTCAGATACGGGCCGGGTCATTATCTGAATCCACATTTTTTCGGATTTACTCTCGATCTTGGACAGGGCTCCCGTAATGCCGGCCAGCGGATCAACTTCAAAGCTGACAAAGGTTTTTATCGGATAATAGTCAGGCTTTACGAGCCTTAGCTCGCACCCCGCCACACAATCATCTACCCCGTCGTGATCGATGTCTATGTCTCTGGAATAGTCGGAAACGGTCGATATTTCTGCAGTCGGATACTGCGCGTAGATTTGCCCCTCGACAAAGTTCTGGAGATGTTTTGGCGTCCAGACATAGAACTTTATGCTTTCAGAGTCTGCCACCATTTCGAAACTGATATGTTCCTGGATGCTACCCTCTTTTTTAATGTCTGCGGCAGGTTTCAATATGCTGTGTAGGCTGGCAAACATCATTTCGGCCGATGTCGGCCCTTTCTCGCTATTTTTGGGTATCTTAACCCACAGCACAACGCTTTCCAGGTTGCCGGCCCATTTGCTTTTTCTGAAGTTTTGAAAGGCCATGGTGGCTATAACGGGAACTATAATCCACCAAGTCCACATCAAAAGCTGAAAAATCCCCTTCAATATATATATTAAAATTTCAAACATAGTTTGGTTTATGGGTTAATGGGTGAATGGGTGAATGGGTTTATCGGTTTTTTCAACTAACCTACCAACCCAATCACCCACCAACCAATGTTACTCTGCCAACGTATATGTTGCCCGGGACACTCTTTTGAAAGAATTTTTCTGTAAATTCAGAATGATGGTTGTGTCCTTGACAATTCTGTGCTTTTTGACATGCTCGATAATTTCATTCTTGTGCATCGGCCGCCCCTCCTCTTTCAGGATTTCGCGGATAACATCCTCGACCACGCCCGGCTTGTAGCCCCACTCGGAGAGCGCGTAGATTCCCCTTCCGATCAAAACGAAGCGGTCGTCGCGAATAAGCTCGTTGTGCACAGCCTGCTTCGTGACGGGTCGCTTTTGCATTTTGTGCTGCAAGATCTTCTCGGTAATATTGCTGTAGTGCAAAGGTTTTTTGTGGGCCTTCATTATTAAATAGGTTTTGTCACGAATACTCTTTGGATTTACTTCGCGCCAGGTGATAAGCCCCCACTTTTTATCATCGGTCTGCAGGACATTTTTCTTGACCCACATCAGTGATTCTGTTTTCTCTATAGTCTCATTAATAATTTTTGCTATGCTGCCGGTCGACAAAACCTTTCTGTTTTTCTCTAGGATTGCGTCAACCTGGTTTGATAAATTCTGCAGTTCTTGCTGATTTGCTTTTTTCAGCGCCCAAAAAGCTCTATTTTCATTATTCTCACCCGATCTCACCAGGCGCTTATCCAGGGTAACCAGAAATAGAAATGAATGCATCTCCTTTGGCTCCTGTTTTTTTGTGGCTATAAAAATAGAAATCAATCTTTCTTCGTTCAAAAACCCGCCGAAATTATCCATTATTGACTCCAGCTCTTCGTGAAAGGTCTTGATGCTATCTATCTTGGCAATGGCTTTTTCAAGCTTCAGGATGGCAGCTTTCTCGATCTGCCTCACCCTTTCTCTTGTGATGCCAAGTTTTTTCCCGATTGACTCAAGGGTTTTCGGCTCTTTTCCGTTTAGGCCATAACGGCGCATAAGCACCTCTCGATCCCTGTCTTTTTTCAGAATACTTTTGGTCAATACTAAAGAAACTTTTTCTTCAAAGTCTTGGCTCAGGATATTTCGTTTTTCTGCTGTTACTTCTGTTTCGCTCATTTCAATCTATTAAATTCTTGTTAATTATAGCACAACTAAATCCCTGTGTCAAATGAAAATCGGCCAGTAACCTCTCACGCCTTTGTCATTCCTGCCTCGCCGGCAGGCAGGCCGAGCGACTTCGCAAAGCAAGCCTGCCCTGAGCGGAGCCGAATGGGAGCCGAGGAATCCCTTACCCTGATTGGATTTCCGCCGGAGCTTATGTGTAGCGCGTTATTCGAACCGTTATATTCTAAATAAGCTTAAGGAAGCGGTAAAGAAGATTTCTGTATAATGCCCGCAAACAAAGGAAAAAGCCCCTATACTACGGGGCTTTCCGTTGATCATCGCGAAACGAGAATTAGCACTGAAGCTGTGCCATTCCCAATGTCGCAGCTGTCGAAGCAGCGGCGGCATCATCTTCAATGCGCTTTAAGGCTTCTTCACAGCCTTCGGGACATCCGCCCCTGTCGTCCACCTCGAAGAGCAGCATGTTGGCCATTGTCCAGTTGATCTCCTGACCCGCCAGCGTATGGATAAGGTCTTCGAGTCGGCTTTGAGGAAGCGTCTTGAGAAGCCGTTCAAACGCTTCTTCTTCGGCATGGCTGTTCTCCGTACTGCTTTTCAGTTGTCGCCTGAGGCTCATTTGCTCATCAAAGAGCCTATTTCCCTTCAGTACATGCCTCCAGGCTGTCAGGTAGTGCAGCCAATCGAGAACGTTTGGCGGAAGCTCCATGCCCCGCTTTTCACATTCCTTGAGGATTAGCCTGCCGGTAGCCGGGTGAAAAACGTCGTTCCTTCGATAACGCTGGCAAAGCTCGATGGTGATCCGACGAAGTTCTGCGTCAGACATGCCCTCGACATTACCCGTGGTGAATTGCGTTCCTATTCCTCCTTCCAGAAAGTTGATCAGATCATCGAAGTTCTGATGCTGATTGGCCATCATAAGGGCCTCTTCGAATGGTGTTTCAAAGAGCACTTCAAGCTCTTTGATTGTGTTGCCTTCTGGCATGACTCGGCCTCCTTCCTCTTCCTTTTTAGGTGGGGCGTTCAGATGAGGTAGTTTCCTATGCAGGACGCGACCCTGATGCCGCAAAACATTCCTCCCAAAATTCCAAGTCCCGTAGCTGCCTGAGACACAGGCTGAAATGTGGGAGCAAATGCACCGAAAGATATCAGCAGCCCAACAATGATAAAAAGAATCCCGAATACAGGCCATTTTGCCAAGTTATCGTCTTTGACCAAGGTCCTCACTCCTTATGGGTAGTTTCTGAATATGTTGGTAGTGCTTTAAGTCAATTTTCCCACAGATATACTATTAGTCAATCTCTTTTAGGAAATTAAAAAACCCGCCAGGGCTTTGAGCACGAAAGTACGAACTTCGGTATGGTCTTACGATATTTCAAAAATAAAATGCCTTCAAATAAGGCATAATATCAACCGGATTCCTGGCCTGCCATTTGTAGCCTCAAAGAAAGTAATTTAAAAACTGATACCGCCCTTCTTCGCCAAGGCTACGGAAGGGCATTCTCCGCCTCACGGCGTAGAATGGTGGACTTGTGTGGGTTCGGACTTTTACTTCACCACATCGGTTTAGTGAAGTAGATAATAAATTCTTGCCTTGAAGGTCGGACCTGGCTGGGTACAGCCAGGTCCAACCTTCTTTAATATTACTTTTTCTTTTTTGGCCAGGTTTTTTTAGTCGGTCCTGCACTTATTATTTTTTGAGCATCTTCGTAGGTAAATTTTTCGATGTCGGTATCTTTGGGGATTCGGAAATTATCTTTTCCTACTTTTAAGAATGGTCCCCAGCGTCCTTTCAGAACCTGCGCTTCCGGATTTTCGGAGAAAGTTTTTAGCACTCGCTCCTGAATTGCTTTCTTCCTTGTCTCTATTAGTTCGATGGCTCGATCCAGCTCTACTGTCATCGGGTCGTCGCAATCACCCTGATTTAACGAAGCAAATACGCCATCATGACTTACGTAGGGGCCAAATCTGCCGATATTTGCCACAATGTCCCTACCCTCATATTTGCCAACGACTCGGGGAAGTTTGAAAAGTTCCATCGCTTCATCAAATGTAATAGTGAAAATACTCTGGCCTTTCTGAAGAGACGCGAACTTTGGCTTCTCTTCGTCCTCTGCTTTTCCTAAGATCGGA
>JAJYQQ010000059.1 GCA_021794535.1 bacterium | reverse complement strand
AAGCACATCATTCATATCTTTCTTCACCGCCGAAGGACCAAGCACTTGCCAATCTATTATCAGATCGGTGACTGCCATCGGTATAGACTGGTCGGCTTCAAAGCGCACCGCCTCTTTTAGCTCCTTACCGGAGAGCGCCGGCAGCTCCAATACTCTGGTAAAAACATTGGCATCGGGGATTGAGGCCACTACCTTTTCTGCCGTAAACTTGCCTTCCTTAACTTCTGCCATCATTTCCCTTATCATTTGTGCCATTTTTTCAGGATCGGAAATAATGCCCTCTATGACCAGGTTGTCGGGCAAAGGCTTGTAACCGTAACCGATGAGCTTAGTGAGAGATTTTTTCTTCCTGAGCTGGACAATCTTAACCGAACTGACACCCAAGTCGAGCCCCAGACATTCTTTCTTTTTGTAAATGAGATCTTG
Organism: bacterium; assembly: GCA_021794535.1. Taxonomy (GTDB): domain Bacteria; phylum Patescibacteriota; class CPR2; order UBA1875; family JAJYID01; genus JAJYQQ01. Next base: position 29,151 of record JAJYQQ010000059.1, on the reverse strand, counting down.
CTTTAGCAAGAACAACCCTCCAGTCAATTCCTAATATATTTATGCTGCATTCATTATAGGCCAGACTAAATCATTTAAGCAAACCTTAGTATTAATAATCAGCTTCTTCGGGACTGGCCATTTGAAATTTGATTTGACATTTGAAATTTTTAATTTGTAATTCCCGCTAGGGGCTTATCTCCTGCCACTCCTTAACCGCCCAGGTGCCTCCGGGCCCGCCGGCAAACTGAGTGGAAGCTAGCCCGCTCTTGTAATCTATTTCACCGCCTCCGTTTAAAAATAGGGTTTGCCCTGTCATTGCGGTAATTTCCCCGGAGCCTTCAAGGGTCATTGCCCCCTGGTAGGCATAGAGCGCTAAATTTTCACCGCTTGCATTGCCGCGATAATAGATGGCTGATCCGCTTCCCTGAGAGTTGCCCCCATTGTTCGAAATAAACAAAATATAGGATCCGCTTGAGTTGCCATAAAAGTCTCCGCCGGTAATATTAATCTGCCCGTCAACAAGCACAATAGTCCCGTATGAGCCAAAAGAATCATCCAGTTTCCACCCCCCTCCGCTTACAGTCAAATTACCATGAATGTAGAGCGGTCCGGTCAAATTAACCTTTTGGTTTGAACCAACACTCATGCTGCCGGTAATTTCTTTCGGTCCCAGGTTGGTGTAGCTGCCCGTTGCGGGAGGGGAATAATCGCCCGATATAGTCCCTCCTGCAGACGCCAAGCTTCTCCATTGGTTCAGATCAATCGTCGGAAGAGGCACTGGATCTGCCCCCGGATGCTTTGTCCCCTTGATTCCCCCTTTGGGATCAGAGATGGTGGTTACTGCCCAGGCATTCCCGTGATCGCTGACTGTAGCCGAGGCGCCCGAAACATTAATCGGGCCATTGGAGTAAAGATTGCCGCGCACATCTGACGACCCGCCGACATTTATGCCGCCGGCGCCCGCCTGAATGGCATAGCTGAAAGCCGGGTTTGTCGTGGTGGGCGTGTCGGTGATTTTCACTTTTATCGCCTTTTTATACTTAGCGTTTGCCTTGGATGGAACATAAGCCGTTGCGACTATATAATCGCTATTTGCGTCAATCGATGTTACGGCCACGTCGAAGGCGCCGCCGTCAATGCTTGTATTATTTGTTTCGCCTGTATATGAAGGGTCCGCGCCGCGCAGTTCCCACAATGCTCTGTTCACCCCGGCTTCGGCGATGTTTAGGGCAATGTCCTGCTGGTAAGTTCGAGCGATGGACATCCTGTTTTCCAGAGAGAGCGAAGCGGCGGCGAGGAGGAAGGCCGACAAAACGGTCAGCATAATGACAAAAACCGCAAGGATAGAGCCTCGCTCATTGAGCTGAATTTTTAATTTGGAATTTTGAATTTTGAATTGCCTACTCACTATTTCTCCTCTTTGCCTCGGCGCTGACATTGACCGTCTGGGTGTTGCCCTGGCCGGTATTATATAACGTTAGGTTTGTGTCCACAATCGCGCTGCTTGGCGGCGACGCATCATATGTAAATGCCAGAGATTGCACATCGTTTAAAATAATCTGGTCGGAGCCGTTCTGGGAGTAAAGCCGGCTTGACGGGTCATCGGAGAAAACCAGCTTGTGCAGGTTGTTTGTATTTGCCGGATCCAGGTAATAAATAATATGATCATAGATATTTTGGGATCCGCTATAAATAAAATTATTTGAGCTGTCAATGGCCGGTATATCCAAGATTAAAGTTGTGGCGGAACCCGTGTAAACGGCATTGGAACCTGTTGTATATGAAGCGTCCACCTTCGCGCTCAGCTTAACATTATTATCTATTCCCTCAAGGACATTTTTGGCTTCAACCTGAAGCTTTGACTTACGCATCTCCTTTTCCGCCGAAATCGTCCCGTCCACATACATATCCCCGAGCAAAACCACGATCATGCCTAAAATAGCGACGGTGATAGTTACTTCGATCAGGGTAAAGCCCTTTTTGTTTTTTAATTTAACTCTCATAATTTTCCGGGTTCAGTATGCAATAATAATTTTTTGCTTCAACAGCCTCAAATGCCTTAGCAACTTACCAACCAATAAACTTGCTGCCTATTTCGCTATTAATGTCGTCAAGGAAACTGTCTCGATCTGGTTCTTTTCCGTGAAGCTGACATCCGCCCTGGCTTTTACAATGTTGACCTCGGCGTTTCCGTCGCCATTTATATCGTTTGTGATGGTCACCGTCCCCCGGCCGCCGGGAATTGAAGAAGGAACGCTAAAAGTTCCGCTGGCCAGACTATCGAATGCAGAATTTCTGAGCGTTTCAAGCTCCTGCTGCGCCGCCTCATATGCCTGAAGGCGGGTTTTTGAGCTCGCGTTTTGAACAATATTATCTGTGATTAAGGGCAAGACACTCAAAATAAAAAGAGAAGAGACTATGACCAAAATAATCACTTCCATTAGAGTAATGCCCCTTTGATTTTCGAAGATCTCCCTCATACCTCTTATTATAATCATAATAACCAAATAAAAACAGCCTTCACAAGGAAGGCTGTTTTGCCGGAATCACTATTGTTTTTGATGTAGCTGGGTCAGTACGGTTGTGCCATCATCCTGATAAGCGGTCAGCGTATAGCTTGAGCCATCCGTTGAGCTATATGAATAATCTGAATTCGTTTTGGGATCGGCCGGAAATCCGACAGTTTGGCCATTAACAGTCTGGTTGGAAAATTTTCCCGACACGCAGGTATTGGCTTTGACGGCAGCTATATCCGGCGTCGGATATTTATTGCTGTTGTCGCTGTAACAATCCTCCAGAGCAGATTGAATCCTGGATAAATCGGCGTTTCTTTTGTCATTGTTGGCTTTCGATTTGCTGCCGCTTGTGGCGCTAATTACAATGATAATAAGAATACCCAAGATAACGATTACGATTAAAAGTTCAATCAAGGTAAAGCCCTGTTTGTTTTGCAATTTCTTTAACATTTTTCACCTCCTTTCCGCCCTCCCCGGGTCTTTCTGTGTTTGTTTATAGCGCCATTATATGGTTATCTTCTTAAGCTTGTCAATGGCGATGTTGGTTAGTGGGTTATTGGGTGTGTGGAGCGTGCAAATTTCAATCTTTTGGCCAACGACCCACTAACCCAATAACCCATGCACCCACAAACCTACTTAATGCTCTGGGTCGCCTGATAGATCGGGGTGATTATGGAAACGATCACAAAGCCGACGGCAATCCCGACAATGATCATTATAACCGGCTCGATAATGCTTGAGATATTTTTGGTAAAGTTTTCTATCTGGCGTTCGTAGAACTCGGCAACTTTCAAAAGCATTTTATCCAGATTGCCCGTTTCCTCTCCCACGGAAACCATTTGCGAAACCATTATGGGGAATATCCTACTCTGCTTTAAGGGATCGGCTATCGGGGCGCCGTTTTTAACTTTCTCCCTAACCTTCTCTATTTCCGCCATAAATACAACGTTGCGGGTTGAGTGTTTGACTATTTCCAAAGCCTCCAATACGGTCACGCCGCTAGACAAGAGGGTGCCGAGAGTGCGGGCAAATCTCGCCATATTGAATTTGAGAGAAATTTTCCCGATGAGCGGCGCCTTTAAAAACGCATTGTGCAAAGCCCATTTCAGCGGTTCTATTTTATGAAAAGCGTAGTAGATGCCAACAATAGTAATGATAATCCCAAGCCCCAGGATAATGCCCCAATGAACCATCAAATTACTTAAACCAATAAGTATCTTGGTCGTAATGGGAAGGCTCGCTCCCAGTTCGTCGAAAAGGCTCGAAATAGATGGCACAACTTTGACCATCAAGAAAATTATGGCGCCGATCATGGCCGTCAAAATAACCACCGGATAAGTCAGAGCTCCCTTTATTTTCGCCACCAGCTCATGGTCTTTCTGCGTCTGAACGGCAAGCTCTTCCAATGTTTTGTCCAAGGTGCCGCTTGCCTCCCCCGCTCTGACCATATTTATAAAAACGGGAGAAAAATACCTGGACTGTTTGGCGAGGCCGTCAGACAAAGATTTGCCACCTTCAATATCTTTCAGGAGCCGGTTCATAATTTTTTTTGTTGTGCCGTTTGTGGCTTGCTCCCTGATAATGTTAATGGACTGAGCCAAAGGCACCCCCGAGTTTATGAGGGTTGATATCTCTTCGCAAAACATCAGCTTGTCGCCGAGGGAAAGATGATCGAAAAGAACCACACCCTTTAGTTTGCTAAAGTAATCTCTTTCTTCACTGATAACTATCGGAGTGATATTATTTTTTCCAAGCAGGCTTGCGGCTTCTATCTTGCTTGCCGCGTCGATAACCCCTTTTGTCACGCCTCCGGTTTGTTCTTTCCCTGTGTAGCTAAACTTTGCCATTGTTTTGGTTTGTGGGTGTGTTGGTGTGTTGGTTAGTGGGCCGGGAAGTCACATTCCCATTCACCCGCCAACCTACTCACCCATCAACCCATACTACTCCTGCGTTGCCCTCATTATTTCCTCAATGCTTGTTATACCCTCCATCGCCTTCGTCAGGCCATCCTGGTGCATGCTTATAAATCCTGATTTCCTGGCCTCCGAGACGAGCTCTTCTTCGGAAGCTTTCTTGATTATCATGCCGCCGATCTCATCATCAACCTCTATGACTTCATATATCCCAACCCTGCCTTTGTAGCCTGTTTGTTCGCACTTTGGGCACCCAACCGGTTTAAAAAGGTTTAGTTCAAACTTGCCTCCCGTTTTTTCGAGATCTTTTTCTTCAACATCAGAATCCTCAAAAATCCTATGCCTTATCTCCTCATCCTGCCCCGAAATCTTATTTAATATCGCCGGGTTTTCCTGTAATATTTCCAAAATTGTTTTCTTGCTTAAATCCTTCGAAAGGACCGCCTCGTCCTTTTTCTCAAGCCCGAGCGACTTCAGTTTTCTTCTTTCTTTCTCCTTGCTTTCGAGAACAGCATAGTCCTTTTTTAGATTAAATGCCGCAATGATTTTAGCTGCCAGCTTTCCGTCTAGCTTTATTTTTTCCTTGCAATCCGGGCACAGCCTGCGAACAAGCCTTTGCCCGATCACGGAGTTGACAGTGGAAGCAATGAGGAAAGGCTCCACCTCCATATCTTCAAGCCTTGGCAAAGAGCCGGGCGCCGAGTTCGTGTGCAAAGTGGACAGTACAACGTGTCCGGTCAGCGATGCATGCACCGCCATTTCCGCTGTTTCCTTATCTCTTATCTCACCCACCATGATGATGTCCGGATCCTGGCGCAAAAGAGCGCGTAAGCCCGATGCGAATGTCATACCAATAGCTGGATTTACCTGGGTCTGATTTACCCCGGGAATACGGTATTCCACCGGGTCTTCAACGGTCGAAATGTTTACTCCAATGTCATTAATTAATGTAAGCAAACTGTAGAGTGTGGTTGATTTGCCGGAACCGGTCGGTCCGGTGACAAGAGTCATGCCGTGAGGGCGGTCTAGATTTCTTTTTACAACTTCAAGGGCCAACCCACGGAAACCAAGCTCGGAAAGCGAAGCCGCTTTGGTTGATTCATCCAGAATTCTCATCACCACTTTTTCGCCGTCCATAACCGGCAGAGTGGACACACGCAGAGAGATGTTTTTCCCTGCCATTTTGAGCTTAATTCGACCATCCTGCGGTATGCGATGCTCATCTATTCTTAGGTTGGCTAAAATTTTTATTCTGGTAACAACGGATGACATTATCTGATTTGGTAAAGTCATGGTGTCGCGCAAAAGGCCGTCTATACGATAACGAACCTGAATAAATGTTTCCCGGGGCTCGATGTGGACATCCGAGGCTCTGGACTTGACCGCATATTCCAGAATAATGTTCACCGCCCTGGCGATTGGCGCCTCCTGGACTATTTCTCTCACCGAGTCAGCCGTCGTTTCTTCGCCCAGCCCCTCTTCGATGGATATTTCCCTGTTTTCGGCAATGACCCTCGAAATTTCCTCGGAAAATTCTTCTTTGTACTGGCCGAGGATTAAGTCTATTCCCTGTTTTGTAGAGATAAAAATGTTAAATTTCCTACCGAGTTCTTTCTTGATAAACTGCACCGCCTGAATGTCTTCCGGATCGGACATGGCAAGCTGGTACCTGCCATCTTCGTCCTTGCCGAAAATAACCGCGTTGTATCTCCTGGCAATTTTCTCCGGCAGTTTTTTGAGCGTTTCTTTGGGCACCTGGACATCAGCCAAGTCGGCAAAGGGAATCCCTATTTCTCTGCCATAGAGCTTGGCGACTTCCTTTTCTGTCGCCAGCTTCTTGGAGACAACCAAAGAAAGCAGATTTACCTTGCTATCATCGGCCTCATCGGCTAAATCCTTAAACTTTGCTTCATTTAGAATATTATTTTCAAGAAGCAGCTTTTTTAATTTTTCCTGGCTTACATGCAAATCCGTTCCCTCCTAAAATATTCAAGAAGATATCTGCCGAAGATTTTCATCCGGCGGCGCGGCGGGCTTATCGGCAGACGTCGCAGGGCTCTCATCCGGAACCTCCCGAACCTCGATACGACCGTATTTATCTTTTATTTCTATAATTCTCTGACTTAACCCATCTGGATCGGGAACCCTTTCAAAGTTGAAGTTCGGCTTTTCCCCGGCGGTTTGCACGCAGATATCGCCATAGTCATAAAATGATTCAAAAATGCCCCTTTTTGTGGCTGAAATATCCTGGATCTCAGACAAGGAAAGCTCCGAGATCTTCCGCGAAAAAAGGCCGAGTTGGTTAATGTCCACGATATGCTGGTCGGTAACTATTTGAATATTTAAGTAATTCACCAACCAGTTTATGTAAAAAAACAGGGCGGTGAAAAGCAGAAAAAGGCTAAAAAAGCAAGCCGCAATGGCCTTTAACACCTGGTTGTGCTCAAAGACCGGCACGCTTCTGGAAATGATGTAAACGGCAGTTATTGCAGCCAGAACCAAAAAAGCCACCAAAAAAGCCGGCGCATAAACGGTCCAGTGCCTCCTCACAACCAGCAAAACGCTCTCATCAGCCTTCTGCGTTTCAAAATATCTTTGGTTTGGCTTTATTTTTTCCATTTTAACCTCAAAGCTTTATACTGATTGGCTGCGTCCAGTCGATTCTGGAAAGCATATATAAAGAAACGACAAAAATAACCGCGCAAACCCAAATGAAGGCGTGTAGCGCAAGGCGCATCCTGCTGTTTGGCTCAAAATACCTCATGTTCTGGTATATGGCAACTCCGGCAATGCCGGTCCAGACAAGAAGCAGCAAGGCGTAGATTAAAAGTATTACCAGCATAGATTTATTATAAACAGTAAACAGGGAACAGTAAACAGGGAACAAGTCAGATGTTCGATACCAATGCTATTTTCGTTTCCTGGAAAACTTGCAGCCGCAATATTTTTGAAGATACAGATTCATAGCCTTTGATATTTCCCGCGATTCACCATAAAGCGGCCGAAAGTCTTGATAAGAAAATTTAATTCCAAACTTATGGGCAATTTCTTCCCCGATTATCTTTAATTCCGTGTGATATTGAAAGGGGCTGATCAGAAGCGTGGTAGAAAAATATTCAAAATTATTTTCGCTTGCATATTCTGCCGCCTTGGCAAGTCTTTTCCTGTAGCACAAAAGACACCTTTCTGGCTTTTTCTTCGTTTCTCCGATAAAATCAAGGTAACTTTCGTAACCGTTGTCATTCCCGCTCTCTTTGTCATTCCCGCTCTCTTTGTCATTCCCGCGGAGGCGGGAATCCAGACCTTTGCCTACATAGATTCCCGTCGGAGCTTTACCCTCGACCCGATCGGGGGCGGGAATGACGCCTGGAAGTTTTGGCACAATGAGCTGAATCCCATTAAACTCCGCCACTTTCTTAGCCGAGGCTAATCGGTTTTCAAACTCCGTCTCCGGAAAAATATTCGGGTTATAATAAAACCCGGCCACTTCAAACTCCGAGTTTAAGTTTGGAATTATCGGTGTCGCGCACGGCCCGCAGCAGATGTGCAATAATAATCTTTTCATAAAATTTAATTACAAGTAATTACAAGGTTCGACCTTGCACAAGGTCGAACCTTGTTAAGCAATGTTAATACTCCAAGTAAATCGACTTGTTTTCACCCTTCAATATTTCTATAGCTCTTTCGAGTTTTCTACTAGTAGTCTCACTCAGGAATTCTCTGATTTTTTCTATTTTTATAAACTGATATTTTTCTATTTCTTCTTCTTGCAACTTAATTTTTTCAATTTGTTCCTGGCCTAAAACACTGCAATTGAAGTAAAACATTAAAACTTCGATGCCGTCGTCCTTAGGCCATTCATAGCTTACTGACAGCAGCTTGCCAGGCTTTAAGTCTAAACCGAGTTCCTCCCGCAGTTCTCTTTTGCAAGCATCTTTAGGAGACTCATCTTGATCAACGGTGCCACCGGGCATTGACCAATGTTTTTTATAAGTGGTTTTGACGATTAAGATTTCACCTGCATCATTAAAAATTAATCCCGCAGCACTTACTCTTTTTTTCGGCAATCTCTTTTGATATTCTTTTTTATCCATAAGTTTATTATAATGAAATTGGCGAAATTTAGAAATCAGGAGGGTAGGATTTATACGATAAGCGAAGCCGGCATCAGAGAGCTGGCGGAAAATCTCTCAAAAAAACACGATGTTTACGGGCCGGTTAATACTCATGATGAAGCGGTTTTTTCGAAGTTCCGGTTTAAAATTATTGAGCAGGGCGACAAGCTGGAGCTTCACTATCCGATCACTACAATTCCGCCGACAAAGTATTTTTTTCCTTCCCGTGAAACCATTTTGGAATTTGGAAGCGAAACCCACACACCCACACACCCACACACCCATAAACCCATAGTAATTTTTGGCATCAGCCTCTTTGATCTTAAGGCTATCAATAGGCTGGATAAAATTTTCGGGGAACCGATACAGGATGAGATTTATGGGGCAAATCGAAAACGCGCTATTTTGATAAGCATAAGCGAAGACTTTGATCCGAAAGGTCTGGCCTTCGACATCCACTTTAGGAAAATCGGTCAAAATAAATATATTGCCTGGGTCGGGTCAAAGTCCGGGCAGAAAATAATAGATCAAAGTTCGATCCTTTGCACAAAAACTAAAGATATCAAGAAAAAATACAAGCCGTCAAAAAAATATTCGCGGCCAGAAAGGGCTGAGATTATTGCCGGAGCCAAGGACGATCCTATCTGGGACAAGCTTGCGAAAATCTGTTTCGGTTGCGGCATTTGCTCGTATGTTTGTCCGATGTGCTACTGCTTCGACACCGAGGATGTGGTCAAAATCGAAGGCATAACAAAGTGCCAAGGCTGCCGGGAAAGGCGCTGGGATTCTTGCATGAACGCCGACTTTGCCGCCATTTCCAGCCATGATTTTCGCCCCGAACTAAAAGATAGGATTTATAACTGGTACCATCATAAATTTGTAAGAATGCCTGCCGAGCATGGCTTTTCCGGCTGTGTCGGCTGCAAAAGATGTATTACCTACTGCCCGGCAAAGATTAATTTCCGAGAAACTTTAGAATATTTGGAGAAAAAATATGGTTAACTGCGGATTACAAAGCTTAAACGAATCTACCAATACTACGGATGAATACAAATTCGTAGCCATTAGTAAGATTTGTAGATTCGTCTAATATTGGTAATCTGTAGAGGATAAATATGACTTGTAAAACATGCAATTATAAACTAAAAGAAGCCACAATAATAAAGGCAGAAAACCTTTGCCGCGATATTTTAGCGCTTCGCATCAAGCTCGATAAAGATTCCCTAATTTTCAAGCCGGGCCAGTTCATAATGCTCTCAATATTCGGCTACGGTGAAGTGCCGGTCGCGGTCACCACAACACCCGACATCAAGGATTATTTCGAAGTCGCTGTCCGGAACGTGGGCACCGTAACGAGAGCCATAAACAGGCTGAAGGCAAGAGATAAGGTAGGCATCCGCGGACCTTACGGCAACGGCTACGATTTCAAAGATATGCACGATAAAGATGTCGCGGTCATCGCCGGCGGACTGGGCATCGCCCCTCTTCGTTCCTTAATTGAGTATGCCAAAAATCACCCGAAAGCCTTCAAAAGTTTCCAGATTCTGTACGGCGCCAAAAACCCCGGTGAGGTTTTGTATGACGAGGAACTTTTTGCCTGCGAGAAATTCGCCCGCACGATGCTGACTGTTGACGAAGCACAAGGGCATTGGCACGGCGAAACGGGGCTTATCACCAAGCACGTCGACAAACTGAGAATTACTCCGGAAATGAGAGTCATCATGTGCGGACCGCCTGTAATGTATAAATTTATTATTCCGGAAATTGAGAAGTACGGCATCCCTGACGAGCACATTCAGATCCTGCTTGAAAGACGCATGAAGTGCGGGATCGGCAAATGCCAGCACTGCACATTTGGCGACAAATACGTTTGTCTGGATGGACCGGTGTTTAAATATAGTGAAATTAAGAATAATATGGAGGCAATTTAGCTAGAATCTGGAATAATAGAATAGTTGAATAATAGAATGGGAATAGAGAATCAAGAATGTCCTCCCCTCTGTCATTCCCGCGCAGGCGGGAATCCAGTCAAAGTTAGTTAGCGTAGTAAAATAAAGTTTTTCATAAAACAATGAATCAAAACCAATTTAAAATCGAAGATATAAAAATCCGAAGAGCTCATCCTTCTGATTTTGAGGAAGTAGCCGGGCTTCTCTTTGACGTTGCCATGATACACCACACGGAACTGCCCCGCATTTTTAAAAAGCCTGAACTAAGTAATCCTTTAGTAAAGCAAGAATTTCTAAGGTCAGTGGCAGATAAAGAATTTGGTTACTTTGTCACAATTTATGAAAATGAGATTGTCGGTATTGCTGAAGTCTCAATAAAAATTAGGAAAGAAAACCATAGTGTATATTCTAAGAGAATTGCCACCATCGAAAAACTTGTGACTAAAAGGGATTTTCGCAATAAAGGAATTGGAAAAGACTTGATGTCTGGAGTATTAAATTGGATAAAATCTCAGGGCAATGTAGACGAAGTTGAACTTAATGTGTGGGGATTTAATAAAGGCGCCAAGAAATTTTATGATGACTTGGGATTTAAAGTGAAGATCTTTAAAATGTATAAGGAAAATAGGAATGAATAAATTACAAGTAGGTATCTTCGACTTGACCGACTGCGAGGGGTGTGAATTACAAATCCTTAATCTTAAGGACAAGCTTTTAAAGCTGGCCGAGATTGTCGATATCCCCATCTGGCGCCTCGCAAAAACACCGACCGATTTTGGTCCATTCGACATTGCTTTGATTGAAGGCACACCAATGAGTAAGGATGATATTAAACTTGCCAAGAAAATTCGTGAAAAATCAAAAATCGTGGTTGCGGTCGGCGCTTGCGCCCACCTCGGCGGCATTCCGGCAGCGGTTGACGAGAAAAAGAGAGATAAATTTCTGAAAGAAGTTTACGGCGAAAATTATAAGTCGACAAGCGTAGCCGCAAAGCCGCTCTCTGCCCACATCCATGTAAATCATTTCATCCACGGCTGTCCGATCGATCTCGATGAAGCCGAAAGAGTTATCGTTGATATTCTAATGGATAAAAATCCGATTCCGCCATCGCATCCGGTGTGCCTGGAGTGCAAAGAACGGGAAAATCCCTGCCTTTTCCTAAAAAATGAGCCTTGCCAAGGGCCAATCACCGAAGGCGGCTGCAAAGCTGTCTGCCCATCAAATGGCCTCCGCTGTTGGGGATGCCAAGGACCAGTAAAAAATGCGAACTTTGGCGCAATGGGAAAAAATCTGAAACGAATCGGCTACAAAGACCAGACCGAAAATATTATGGGGGCATTCACCAAACCTAGCGGCGGTGTCATTCCGACCGACACTACGAAATAGCGAGCGGAGGAATCCCTTTCTCTGTCGTCATTCTGGCTTTGCCAGAATCATAGCACCACTACACTAATACATATTAGTGTAGTGTCTGTTTCAAAATAATGACACAACATAGGAAAAGGCCGCACGGAGCGGCCATTTGATTTGGTACGTGTTTTCGCTGGGGCAGCAGCGATTAGAATGATTGAGGGCTAATTGGCTTAATGCCAATTGGGCCCATCTTCAGATTCTGCTCATGTATAAAACTTGCGAGTCGACTATGAAGTCCTTGCAGGGGAGCATCATGAGACACTGTGCGATTCCTGGATTTAGATTTTCTAGACCTTTCGTCGGAAATGGCCTGAAAAACGCATGCAAGAATCTGCAGCATTTCTGGATGTGCCATTGGTACGCGTTTATCATACTGACTGCGACCATACATTATGACAGCGTCAAATTGCTTGTCATAATCCCACTCGCTACAAATACCAGACCATTCCTCAAGGACATCTGACAACTGTTCCAATCGATAATTTTCCTCAAAAAGTCTATTCCTCAGAGGATTTACCATTGAGAAAGGATACGGAGAGCTAAATTGAATCCTTTTTAACATCCTAGGATCATACTCCCCCCAAAGATGCAGTATTTCTACTACAACGTTGTGATGAGCAAGATCAAATCGTGAACGTATTACAATTTTCTTCTCTAGTATTTGCAGTATCTTTTTCATTCTCATCTCCTTCAGTCACCTGTGAAAAATCAGCAGGATATGATAAGGTTCTGGTCATTTGAGTCACCATTGGATTATTCATCCAGACGGTTATCTGACCCCAACAACTCTCCTGCCCGAGAGTTTTTGTATTATACCTCAAAACATTCAATTTGTCACGGCTTTCCTGATCCATATGCATTTTTCTCTGTCATTCTCGCGGAGGCGGGAATCCAGTCTTGCCATAGATTCTGGACAAGCCAGAATGACATACACTGACTAGCTTTACAAGGTCAGACCTTGTAAAACCTGTTAATTGTTAGCCGTTATCTGCTAAACTATTTATATGAAAGACATTTTAGACAAATATATTTGTAAAATCGAAGGGCATGGCTATCTGAAGCTGGATTATAATCATGCCAAGGTTCAACTTGTCGTCGATGAAGGTGAAAGATTGTTCGAAAAACTGCTAGTCGGCCGGCCATACCTCGATGCGCCTTTTATTACAGCAAGGATTTGCGGCGTCTGTCCCACCGCCCACACCCTAGCCTCTATCTCTGCCCTAGAAAACGCATTTCAAGTTGAGATAAACAAAGACATCGAACATTTACGGCGAATTTTGCTTGCCGGGCAAATCGTCCAGTCCCATGCTCTTCATTTTTTCTTTCTTGCCGCTCCGGACTATATCGGGCTTGATAATGCCCTCGAAATTGCCGAGAAAAAACCAGAGATTTTCAAAATGGCGCTAGCGCTCAAAGAAATCGGCGACGATATCGTCCGAACCATCGGCGGACGGCAGGTCCATCCCGTCACCCCGACAGTCGGCGGGTTCACAAAAAAATTTGACCGAAAAGCACTCGCAGATTTAAAGAAAAGAATTGATGCGAATATGCACCTTGCCCTTGAAACGCTTGATCTGGCCCAGACATTTAAATATCCGACGGGCAATTTCCAATTTCCAATTTCCAATTTCCAATCAAATTACAATGATCAAAGTTCAAAAATTAAAAAGGATATTGATTCTGGACAAGCCAAAATGACGAGCTGGAGACCAAGTGAGTATTTCGCTTTAACAAACGGCATAAATTACGACATTATCGGCGGGAAAATCACTTCAACAGAAGGCGTTAGGGCTGATATTCAGGATTATTCATTAAATATCCGCGAAAAAGTAGTCGGCCACTCGACCGCCAAGCACGCTACCCATAACAAAGAAAGTTTTATGGTCGGCGCGCTGTCGAGGGTAAATTTGCAGACCAAGTTCTTAAATTCTAAGGCCAAGACAGCCATTCATAATTTCAAAAAAATCAAGCTCCCGAGTACCAATCCGTTTCACATCAACTTGGCTCAAGCCATCGAAATGGTTCACTTTATGGAGGAGTGTTCCAAGCTGCTTGGGGTCATGATAGACGGTAAAGATCCGATCCTGAAAGTACCCTACAAAGCCAGAAAGTCAGAGGCCGCCGGAGCCATCGAAGCGCCTCGCGGCACTTTGTATCATTATTATGAAATAGACGACAAAGGAATAATCAAGAACTGTGATATCATCACTCCAACGGTTCAAAACCTCGAAAATATCGAGAAAGATGCCGAATTTATTCTAAAAAATACAAAGAAACTGCCGGAAGACGAGCGCTATAATCTCCTCGAAATGCTCGTCCGAGCCTATGATCCTTGCATCACCTGCTCGGTGCATTAATACAGACATCCGAAATCCTAATCGCTAAACTCTAAACAATATCTAAATTCAAATATTCAAAATTAGAAACATTTGAATATTCTGGATTCTCATTCCATTATTCTAAATACTAAACTCCATATTCTTGCTATAATATTTATGAATTTTGAATTATTAATTGGAAATTAACACCGTGTGTTTAGCATTCCCGGGCAGGATTTTAAATATTAAGGGCGATCAGGCAACCGCTGACTTTGACGGTATCGAGAAAGAGGTCAACATTTCACTTGTCAAAGGCGCAAAAGTTGGCGACTTTGTTATGGTTCATGCCGGTTTTGCCATCCAGAGAATGAATAAACTAGAGGCAGAAGAGGTTTTTAAACTTTATGAAGAAGGCCGGAAATAATTTCCAATTTCCCTGCCTCGCCGGCAGGCAGGCAATTTCTAATTTCCAATCAAATCTCAATTCCAAAATTCCAAATTCCCATACTAAATACTAGATTCAAAACAATAATGATTGAACAAACATTACTAGAAAAAATTAAACTGAGCGCTCAAAGGATTAACCGTGACGTGAACTTAATGGAGGTTTGCGGTACGCACACGCAAGCCATTGCCAGAGCCGGCCTCAGATCTTTAATGCCAGAAAATGTCCATTTAACCACCGGCCCCGGATGCCCTGTCTGTGTTACAGCTCAAGAAGATATCGATGCGATTGTTTCTTTGGCGCTTGCCGGTATACCGGTTGCCACATACGGCGATATGATGAGAGTTCCTGGCGCCTTTGGCAGTCTAGACCAGGCTCGGGAAAAAGGAGCTCAAGTTTTTGATGTTTATTCAACCGAGGAAGCGTTGCAAATTCAAAATTCAAAATTAAAAATTCAAAATGATCTGGTTTTCTTTGGTCTTGGTTTTGAAACCACGGCACCCATGACAGCCTATGCAATTAAAAAGGGGCTAACTGTTTACTCAACCCACAAGCTTTTCTTGCCGGCCATGAAAGCCTTGCTTGAAATCGGCGAGCTGAAAATAGATGGCTATATCTGTCCCGGCCATGTCTCGGCCATTATCGGCGCCAAACCTTATGAGGAGATTAAAGCGCCCCAAGTGATTACCGGCTTCAAACCGGAAGATATTTTGGTTGCGGTTTATATGCTCCTTGAGCAAATTGCGAAAAATGAGCCTAAGGTTGAAAATGAATATCAAAGAGTAGTCAAACCTGAGGGAAATCAGAAAGCAATGAAGGAGATATTTGAAGTTTTTGAAGAAGCGGATGGAAACTGGCGGGGATTTGGTATCATTCCGAAATCGGGATTGGAAATTAAGAAAAAATATGAAGGCCAGAATGCCAAGATTAAATACAAATCGATCTTAAACAAAGTAGATTTTACAAAATCCCGAAAACCCACAGCCTGCAAATGCGGTGAAATCATTCGGGGCTTAAAATCCCCGAGCGAATGCCCCGTTTTTAAAAAAGGCTGCACGCCTGAACGGCCGGTCGGTCCATGCATGGTTTCGGTTGAAGGCGCATGTAATGTAGAATATAGATACTCGTGAAGTCTCCTTACAAGGGTCCGACCCTTGTTGAGCGCGGTGGCAGTATTTTAATAAAAAATTTACAAGGGTCCGACCCTTGCGGGAGGAAATATGGAAAATGACGAGAGAATAGAACTTGATCACGGTGGCGGCGGCTATAAATCCTGGCAGCTACTTCAGGAAGTCCGCGGGATTTTAAAGTCCCGAGGCGACTGGCAAAACTGCGAAGACGATGCCGCGGTTTATGATCTATCCCATCTTGTCATTCCCGCCCCCGATCGGGTCGAGGGTAAAGCTCCAGCGGCCTGCCTGCCGGCGAGGCAGGGAATCCAGTCAAAATTAGTTTTCACCTCCGACGGTTTCATCGTTGACCCTATATTCTTTCCCGGCGGAGACATCGGCAAAATCGCCATGTGCGGAACGATTAACGACCTCTCTGTCATGGGGGCCAAACCGCTTGGAATTTCGCTTTCAATCGTTATCGAAGAAGGCTTTCCGAAAAAAGATTTATTGAAAATAATTGGCTCGATCAACAAGGTTTCCGAAGAATCCGGCGTCCCCGTTGTCACCGGCGATACCAAAGTAACGCCAAAAGGCAAGCTCGACAAAATCGAAATAACCACTTCCGGCGTGGGCATTACCGATAAAATAATCCCGAATAATGGTATCAATCCCGGAGACGTCATAATCACCTCCGGTGATCTCGGCGAACACTCCGTCACTCTTCTTGCCAGCCGTTTTAATTATAAAACCAAGCTCCAAACCGACTCCAAACCGCTGAATAAGGATATCGAAAAAGTGAAAGACTATTTAAACGCATGCAAGGACCCTACGAGAGGCGGTCTGGCTGCCAACATCGTGGAAATGGCCGAGAAGTCTAAGGTGAAAATTATCCTTGACGAGACAACCTTGCCGTATAAAAAGGAGGTAATCGCTGTCTCTGAACTCCTGGGAATCGACATCTTTTCGCTCGCCAGTGAAGGCCGCTTCATTGCTGCCGTTTCGCCGGATGACAAGGGCCAGGCCCTTGCAATACTTCGAAAGTTTAATCCTGAAGCGAAAATCATTGGCCGAGCCGAAAAAGGCTCAGGCGTTTATCTCAAAACAAAATTGTCCGCCCTCCGCCCTATCGAGATGCCCAAAGGCAAACTAATCCCTAGGATTTGCTAGATAATAAATTAACTGGCCAAATGATATCCCTGCGTCTCCTCTCGGAATTTCTTGACTGACAATTACACTTTTTTCAACCAGAAAATCAGAGATGATTTTGTTATTTGCGACTCCTCCGGCAAAGAAAACGGGTGTGTCATTCCAGACTCTAGTCTCTTTTTTGGATTCTGAATCAAGTTCAGAATGACAGGAAACCATTTCCCATAATCCTTTAGCCAGATACATTTGTGCTGTTGCGGCTAATCTTTTCTTATCCTTATCTAAATTTTGAACTAGATATTTAAAGAGTTCTGTAGTTTGAAGCTCAAATAATTTGTTAGCTGATGTCATTCTGGCTTGTCCAGAATCTTTCTTGTTTCCCTTCTCTTGAATATCGGGTTCTGGACAAGCCAGAGTGACGTTCTTAGAAGATCTTTTGTCAGCCTCTTTGATTACCGGTTCAATATTATATGCTTCTCTCGAATTTTTCTCGAGTAAATCAATTGGCGCGTGTTTGTAAGGCCTCTCATTTTCCGAAAAGCCCAAGAGAACCGAGACCGCATCCAAAATTCTGCCGGTACTTGAAGTTTCTAGGCAGTTGAACCCCTCTTTCCATTGATTCCACAAAAGTTCGAACTGATTTTTGTCGTAATATTTTTTTACAAATTGGAAAACCTCTTCTTTATTCAAAAATTTTCCCAAAATCGATATCAGCATTCTCGCCGGCTCGCGAATCGCCAACTCCCCGCCAATAAGAGTCTGGTTTTCAAGTTTTCCAATTCTTTCTATTTGAACATCTGGCATTTCATTTTGAATTTTGAATTTTGAATTTTGAATTAAGAAAGCTTCTCCGCCCCAAATCCTTCCGTCGAATCCATAACCGATTCCATCGCAGGCAATACCGATAAAACGCTTTGTCATTCCGACCTGCCTCGCCGGAAAGCAGGCCGACTCTGTGGAGTAGCAAGCGGAGGAATCCCTTAGCTGTATTTGATCCACTAAATTTAAGGGATCCCTCGACTCGTCCTTAACAGGAAGTCGCTCGGGATGACATTGCTGGATTAAGCTATCCCCGACCCCAGAAAAAATATGGGCCAAATGGTGCTGAACTTGGATAAATTCTGCCCCAAACTCCTCTGCCAGCTCTTTCGCCCAGACAGTTGTATGAAATAAGGGATGCAAATCCGAAATAACTACTTCGGGTTTACCATTTTTTTGAACGAAATCTGAAACTGCGGCTTTAAATTTAATCAGATTCTTTTCATTCAAAAGATCGCCGAAACTCTCGGAAAAATAAATATCTTTTCCATCATAATATGAAAAATTTCCATCCGATTCCGCGCCTAAGGCCAGGATTTTTTTCTGCTCGCCATCCTGAATCTCAAAAGTTTTCATAATACCATCATATCGAATTTGCACTAAGGTTTACAGCAACAAAAGCCACTACACTAATACATATTAGTGTAGTGAAGATGTCATTTTTACTTATCTGAAAGAATAAATAGATATATGCTTGTTTATGTTTTACGACAGGAACAGTGGCTTTTCTCGATTAGTTCAATAATTGTTCTCGCTTCATTTGCCGGCAATGTACTGATAGCCAGTCCGTCATGAGCCATTATCCAATCGCCGATTTTTAAATCTTGTAGCAGTTGCACGGAAATCTTAAATTCTTTGCCGTTTTCCTTGACCCAGGCAAAATCCTTCTCGATTTTCTCAACTTGTAGTGGTGTAGCTAGACACATTTTATCTCCTGAACTTGCATTTAGTTTACCATTTATAGACTAAAAATAAAAACTTCCATTTGGAAGATTTTTTGGTAGCGGGGGCAGGATTCGAACCTGCGACCTCCGGGTTATGAGCCCGACGAGCTGCCACTGCTCTACCCCGCGTCATTCGTATGGGCTATTTTAGCAGATTCGCCAGGCTCTTTCAAGCGTCCGTATCCTAATCCTAATCTGTCAAATCCTAATCTTCTTGTTTCGGAGGAAAAAGAAAGCTCATCCATTTTTGGAAGTTTGAAATTTTTGGCTTCTGGGGCTTTTGGCTTTTCTTGCCGTCTTCGTTGGGAGCGGTGATGACCAATACCTTTTCTCCCGGTTTCTGATACCCCAGCCTCTCGCGCATAACCCTTTCTTTATAACTGTCTGTTTGGTAATAAAGGATTTGATTTTTTAAGTTAGCATTCTCGACATCTAAGACATCAACTTGTTTTTGGAGATCCTTTTCAACACCGTTAAACTTAATGTTTTGATATATGACCTTGCCGACCAAAAAGAGTATATAAATCAGGAAGGCTACCCCCCCCAGTTTCATGAGATTTTCTTTTAGCTTATCCCTCTTCATTAATCCCTGCTTCTTGGTTGAAAATTTTTATTTCCCAGCGTATAATAGACTAGTTTTAACGTAACTTTATTATATAGCATTTCCCCAAAATTATGCATTATTAATTAATAATTGCTAATTATTTCAGGGGCCCGTAGCTCAGCGGTTAGAGCGGCCGGCTCATAACCGGTAGGTCGCTGGTTCAAATCCAGCCGGGCCCACCAAAATAATTATAAATTCAAAACTAACAATTAAAAAATTTTTGCATTTTGAATTATAAATTGTTAATTAATTTTGGCAGGGTAGCTCAGTCGGTTAGAGCACAGGACTCATAAGCCTGAGGTCGTGGGTTCGAATCCCACCCCTGCTACCAAAGCAATAAAGTCCTTTTGGGCTTTTTTATGTCTGAACGTTTAATAATTTGTTAAAATAGATTTATGATAACTTTACTTGGACTTGTCGCAGGGGCTTTGACCACCTTTGCCCAACTGCCTCAACTGATGAAGATACTTAGAACAAAGTCCGTTGATGACATCTCAAAAGGTATGTATGCGATGCTCATAACCGGCGTCTCTCTTTGGGTGATTTATGGAATGTTTATAAGCTCCATACCCGTGGTTGTCGCAAATGCGGTTGCGCTAGCTCTTGTCTCAACTATCCTTTTCCTGGATTTTCGATACGGGAGAAATGTTCCAAAGACCGAAGAAGCCGACTAAAAGTGTGCTAAAATTAAATTATGACCGGTAAATTTTTGGCTTTTGTAAAGGCAAACAAATTAATTGAAGGCGGAGACAGGATTTTGCTTGGCATTTCCGGAGGCATCGACTCCGCCACCCTCCTGGATCTCCTCCTAAAAAGCAGGGATAAGCTCAAAATCGAGATTTCTCTTGCCCATCTTAACTATGGTCTAAGGAAAGAGTCAGATAGCGACCATCGGTTCGTGAGAGATCTTGCCGCAAAAAATAATCTTCAGCTTTTCGAAAGAAAGGTAAAACTTTCTGGCGGAAACATTGAGGAGAAAGCCAGAGATGCCAGATATAATTTTTTTAATGCGATCGCTAGCAAAAATGGTATTGATAAAGTTGCCGTGGCGCACCACAAAAACGACCTTGCCGAAACGATGCTTTTAAATCTCGTTCGAGGCAGCGGCATCGACGGACTTGCCTCGATGCAACCAAAAGCCGGAAACTTGATTCGCCCCTTGCTTTTTGCCACACGGAAAGAAATTGAGAATTATGCGGTGAAAAGTAAATTAGCTTTTGTCGAGGACAAAACCAACAAGGATATCGCCTTGAGCCGTAATCTTTTGCGGCGCAAAGTCATTCCCGAGCTCGAAAAAATCAATCCAAAGTTTATTGAAACGATGGCCGGGGAAAGTAATCTTTTGCGGCAAGTGGCAGATTTTCAGGAAAAATTAGCCGGCGAAGCATTTGGGAAGCTTGCGAAGAAAAAGGGAGGAATGATCGAGCTATCGGCCAAGGAATTGTCTGCCCTTGACCCTTATTTGCAATCATTAATCTTTAGGAAAACCATTTTGAATGCCAGGGGAGACTTAAAAGACATTTCGTCAAAGAACATTCTGGATTTGATGCGGCTTTGCCGGACATCTTCAGGAACAAAGTCCCTTTCTTTGCCCTTAGGTTTGAAGGCAACCCGGATATATGATAGAATCGTCTTAGCGCCTAAGCAAAAAAGCCTTTCAAAACCGCACAGAAAGGTGCGATTGGAGTTTGGCAAAAAGGAAAATTTTGGCGCCTGGCAGTTATTTTTAGAGAAATCAGAAAAATCGCAACCCGTTTCCGGCATAAGTTTAGTGCGTATAAACATAGAAAAGACGGGGAAACTTCTGGTAAGATCTAGACAAGCCGGTGACAGAATCGCGATTAATAAGAATAAAACCAAAAAGATTCAAGACATTTTCACTGACGCTAAAATACCGAGACAGGAAAGAGACGCCTATCCGATCGTGGTAAACGAAAAAAATGAGGTCGTCTGGGTGCCGCATCTTAGGCTGAGCTCTGCATTCAAAGCCGACGAAAAAACACAAAACATAGCAACCATTGAAGCAACGAAGGAGAAATAAATTGAAAAAAAACAATCGAAACATTCTGATTTTCATCATCATCATACTCATAATTGCCGCTGTCTATACTATATATGCCCCGACGCAAACCACCCAACAGGTCAGTATTTCGAAAGTCGCCGAAGAGGTAAAAAACAACCAGGTCAAGAACATCAAGCAGGAAGGCACCAAGATAACAGTAACGCTAAATGACAACAAGCAGCAGACTTCTTCTATAAGCGACAATGAGAAAATTACCGACACATTGAAGTTCATGGGCGTAAACAACATTGATCCGAACAAGGTTACTATCGACTCAAAACCTGCCAGCTCCAGTTCTTTCTGGATTGGCACACTCATCCAGGTGCTTCTGCCGGTCATCCTAATCGGCGGCATTTTCTACTATTTCATAAGGCAAAGCCAAGGGGCATCAAACCAGGCTATGGGCTTTGGCAAGTCAAAACCGCAGGTTTATGACAAGACAAAGGAGAAAGCGGTCTTTCGGGATGTAGCCGGCCTTGAAGAAGCAAAAGACGAGCTGGAAGAAATCGTCGAGTTCTTAAAATATCCGAGGAAGTTTTTAAATCTTGGGGCCAAGATACCAAAAGGCGTTCTGCTCTTTGGAAGCCCCGGAACGGGTAAAACTCTCCTGGCAAGAGCCGTAGCCGGCGAAGCCGATGTGCCCTTTTTCTCCATTTCCGGTTCTGAGTTCGTGGAAATGTTTGTCGGAGTCGGCGCCAGCCGCGTAAGGGACCTGTTCTCGAGAGCAAAGAAAAATGCTCCCTGCATTATTTTCATTGACGAAATAGACGCCGTCGGCCGGCAGAGAGGTTCCGGGCTTGGCGGATCGCATGATGAACGAGAGCAGACATTAAATCAAATATTGGTTGAAATGGACGGTTTTGAGAAAGGCACAAATGTCATTGTTATGGCGGCGACAAACAGGCCCGATGTCTTGGATCCCGCGCTTCTTCGCCCGGGAAGATTTGATCGCCGAATAATTCTTGATATGCCGGATTTAAAAGCCAGGGAAGCTATTTTAAAGGTTCATGCCAAAGGCAAACCCCTAACAAAAGGCCTGGATCTTGGCATTATCGCCAAGCAAACCCCCGGATTTTCCGGCGCCGATCTTGAAAATCTCATGAATGAAGCGGCGATATTGACCGCCAGAAAAAACAGGAAAGAAATCACCCTGGCAGATATCACCGCCGCCACGGAAAAAGTGCTGCTCGGACCGGAAAGAAAAAGCAGTGTTTTGTCCAAAAGTGAAAAGGAAATTACAGCCTACCACGAAGCGGGACATGCCATTGTCGGCCATCTGCTCAAAAACACCGACCCCATCCATAAAATTTCCATAATTTCCCGCGGGTTGGCAGGAGGATATACCTGGAGCCTGCCGAAAGAAGACGTCAAGCTTTACTCGCGAAGCAAAATGTATGACGAAATAGCCATGTCTCTTGGCGGTAGGGCGGCCGAGGAGCTGAAGTTTAATGAAGTGACAACAGGCGCCTCAAACGACCTGGAAAAAGCCACCAAGATGGCAAGAAATATGGTTGTCAGATACGGCATGAACGACCGGCTCGGACCCCAGGTTTACGGACATCGGGAAGAACAGGTCTTCCTTGGCAAGGAACTGACCGAACATGACAAAAACTATTCCGAGGAAACAGCGGCGGCGATTGATGAGGAAACGAATAAGATTATCGTCGATTCCCACAAGAAAGCTGCGGATGTCCTAAGAAAAAATAAAGCGAAACTTGACTTAATAGCCAAAACCCTGATAGAGAAAGAAACCATTGAAGGCGAAGATTTCGAGAAATTAATGGGTAAAATAGACAAGATAAAAGAATAGTGAAGGCTAAAGTAAAAAAATTCTTCTATTATATCTGGGACAAAAAAATGACGGTCTCCTCGGCCGCCATCGTCCTTGGCGCCACCGCTCTTTTGTCTAATGTTCTGGGTCTTTTCAGAGACAGACTTATCGCCGGCCACTTTGGCGCCTCAAACCAAACCGATATTTTTTACGCCTCTTTCAGAATTCCCGACCTCATCTTCAATCTTTTAATCTTAGGCGCTCTTTCGAGTGTCTTTATTCCGATTTTCATTGAAAAACTGACAAAGGACAAAAAGCAGGAAGCCGACCACCTGGCTAGCTCATTCTTAAACTTTCTTTTGATTTGCACCGCCGTCTTTAGCGTCGTCATTTTTATCCTGGCGCCGAAGTTGGTGCCTTTTCTGCTTCCGGGGCTTTTCAACCGAAATATTCACACCGATTTCAATGTCTTTCAGACAACGGTTAATCTGGTGAGGCTTATGCTCCTTTCTCCCATTTTCTTCGCCATTTCCGGCATCTTCAGCGGCATCCTAAACTCCCATAAGAGATTTATAGCCTACTCTCTGGCGCCAATTATTTATAATGTCTCCATCATTCTGTCGATGATATTTCTGGTAGATAAGTTTAATCCCCAGATCTACGCGCCGGCTATCGGCGTGGTTGCCGGGGCGCTCCTCCAGGCGCTCATCCAACTGCCTTCAACCTTAAGAACCGGCTGGCGCTGGCGCCCGATTATCGACTTTGGGCAGGGTGAAATTGCCCGAATGGTCAAAATGATGGCACCCAGAACCCTTGCTATCGGCGCAAGCCAGATAAACCTGGTGGTAGACACCATTGTCCTGTCTTACCTTGCCGGCGGAATCAGCGAATTTTATTACGCAAACAACATCCAGACCGTTCCGACGGTAATATTTGGGATCGCTATCGCCACTGCTATCTTCCCCGCCCTTTCAGCGGCCTACGCCAGAAAAGATATGAAAGAATTTATGAACAGTTTCTCCTGGAGCGCCAGAAGAATACTATTTTTCATGATCCCGGCAACAATCGGCATAATAGTCTTAAGGGCTCAGATAATCCGTTTAATTTTCGGCATAGGAAACTTTGATTGGACGGCCACTTACTGGACCACCAAGACGCTTCTTTTCTTCTCCTTTGGCTTAATCGCCCAGGGCTTAATCCCCCTCCTTTTGAAAGCTTTCTACGCTATCCACGATACCAAGACGCCCTTCTTTATCGCTATCGTGGTCATGGTTGTGAACGCAATCCTTTCCATTACCCTGCCGTTTATTCCTTCGCTTGGCCTGGGGGTGGCCGGCGTCGCCCTAGCTTTCTCCATCGCCGGAATCGTCAATGTGGTTCTGCTTGCCATATGGCTGCATGAGAAGGTCGGGATATTAGATCCCAATCACAGAATTTTTGAGTCAACCACCCGCCTGATTATTGCCTCAGTCTTTATGGGCATCGTCATTCATTACTCGCTTTATCTTTTTGACTTAGTCACAAACACCGGCAAGGTAACGGGTCTCTTTATCCAGACTTCCGGCGCCATTACCTTCGGTGGCATAACCTACCTCTTTCTTGCCTGGCTTTTCAGATGCGAGGAAATCAAGTTTGTCCTTGAAAAGATCCACAGACTTAAGCCGGCCGGAGCAGCTGAGCCGGACGAAGCCAAAACATCATAAAAAATTGCTGCGAAATGCGCATGTAACCCCTCACACCCTCCAATATTAAGCGTGAATTTAAAGTCATTCCGACCGCCACCACGCGGTTACAAGCGGAGAGATCCCTCGACTCGTCGCTCCGCGAAGTCGCTCGGGATGACAGGTGTGAGGGGTTACATGCGGATCGGTAGCGCAGAACACATTTTTAGGTTATAATGAAGCAGCCGAGGGTAACTTGGCTATTTTTGTCTGTAAAATCAGATGCACACTCAACAACAAAATACTGGAGGAATCCAAGATGAAGATCGGAAATATAGACTTTGATCAAAAAAAAGTTCTAGCAGCATCAGGTGTCATGGGCTTTTTCGGTAAAGGATATTGGCATCACATTCCTTTCAAGCCCTTTGGTTGCAGATTTGATGATGTAATCTTCGTTTCAAAAACAGCCACTCTGATGCCGCGCAAAGGTAATACTCGCTTAACCAAACGGTTCAACCTGATAAACCCATTCCCAAGATGCATCAGAGTACATCCCCGCAAAAAGCTGATGTTGAATGCAATCGGCTTAAGCAATCCTGGCATCGCTACTCTGCTTGCAACTGGAAAGTGGCAAAAAAGGACAGAACCGTTTGCCATTTCCATTATGTCGGTTGCCGAAACACCTGAGAAAAGACTGGAGGAGCTGCGCATACTGATCGATATTGTCGGTCTGCAATTGAATGAATTTCAGGCGCCTTTCTTCCTGCAAATCAACCTGTCTTGTCCGAACACCGAGCACGACCCGCGGATTTTGATCGGTGAGTCGGCTCGGGTGCTAGAAGTTGCAAGCCGGCTGGGTGTGCCGATCATGTTGAAATACAGTATTGCGTCAGCTCCGATCGAAGCAGTCATGGAACTTAACGATAACCCTCTCTGTGACGCTATTTGCGTCTCAAACACTATCCCTTTCGGTTCTGAGTTAATCGATTGGAAGAAGGTTTGGGGCAGCATTGTTTCACCGCTGGCACGTTTCGGCGGCGGAGGTCTCTCAGGAGAAGCGCTTCTGCCGCTAGTTACTAACTGGATTGCGGAACTTCGCGATGCCGGCTTCACAAAGCATATAAATGGCGGCGGCGGCATCATGGACCGGACCGGAATAAAGGCGTATAGCCGAGCCGGAGCCGACAGCTTCATGATCGGCACTATTGCTACACCACGCGGCAAGCCATGGAATGTGCAGGAAGTAAGCCGGTACGGAAATCAACTCGACATCAGGAGGTAAAAGTGAAAACTATTACCATTCGCCGGTTTGATGACATGCATGTCCATTTCCGGCTTGGACAAATACTGAAAACTGTGGCACCGATCACGGCAAGGTATTGTGAGAGAGCGGTAGTCATGCCGAACACCTTGCCTCGTCCCATTCTGAATGCCGATGATGTCATCTGGTATAAGGACGAAATCGAAAGGGCGGTAGAAAATACCGAGATAAACCATTTCGAACCACTGATGACAATCAAGATCCGGGATGACACAACCCCGGCAAGAGTTGAGGCAGCATTTCGAGTGGGTGCAGTTGCCGGTAAGGTTTATCCAAAAGGCGTCACGACCAACTCTGATGACGGACTTGAGGACTTCGCCGGTATGAAAGCCACCTTCCGGAAAATGGAAGAGCTGGGCATGCTGCTACTCCTGCACGGAGAAATTGATAAACCGCGGCTTCTGCAGTCCCAATGGGAAAGCGAATTCCTGCCTGTCCTGAGACAACTATCCGAGGATTTCCCCAATCTGAAGATAGTCTTGGAACATGCTTCTTCCCGGGTGGCAGTTGAAACAGTCATGCAGCTTCCGGAAAACGTTGCGGCAACAATAACTGCCCACCATCTTTTCCTCACGGAGAATGACGTAATCGGCTCGAAGATTAGGCCTCATAACGGCTGCCGACCGATGCCGAAAGGCTTCGACGACCTCGATGCCTTGCTGGAAGCGGCAACGAGCGGAAATCCGAAGTTCTTCCTGGGATCAGACACGGCTCCCCATCTCAGAAAGGATAAGGAATGTCCTGAAAGCGCCTGCGGAGTTTTCTCTTCACCGGTTCTTCCAGCTCTCCTGGTTGAAATCTTCGAGCATCATAACGCTCTCGGCAAGCTCGAAGACTTCACCTCTACCTTCGGCGCTAAGTTCTATGGTTTGCTACCAAATATGAGGACGGTCAATCTCATTAAGGAACCATGGAGAGTACGCCGTGACATAAACTGTATCGTACCGTTTATGGCTGGCCAAACATTGCACTGGAAGCTTTGGGACAGCTAGTCAGTCAAGGAACAGCAAACGGGCGGCGATTTGCGAGAATCGCCGCCCAGATCTTTTTATACTCGAAAAATACGGCAAAAAATAGTATAATTTGTTCTCATGGAACAGGAAAATTTACGTAATTTTGTAATTATTGCCCACATCGACCATGGAAAATCCACTCTTGCCGATCGCTTTTTGGAATTAACCGGAACCATTGAAAAACGGCAAATGAAAGAGCAGCTCTTGGACACCATGGAGCTAGAACGCGAACGCGGCATTACCATTAAACTCCAGCCGGCTCGCATGCTGTGGTCTCTGAGAGACATCAGACATCAGACATCAGACATCAGTAATACAAGTGGCCAAGTCCGAAGTCCGAAGTCCGAAAAATTAGAAAATTCGGAAATTGGACATTCATTAGAAATTAGAAATTCGGATTTAGAAATTGCAAATTCAAAACCTTACGTTTTGAATTTGATTGATACTCCCGGCCATGTCGACTTTTCCTATGAAGTCTCGCGTTCGCTCACGGCGGTCGAGGGCGCGATCCTTGTCGTTGACGCTTCCCAGGGCATCGAGGCGCAAACACTTACCACATTAACCATGGCTATCGATCAGGGGCTTACAATTATTCCGGTGGTCAATAAAATCGATCTTCCGCACGCCGAACCGGAAAAGGTGGCAAAGGAAATAATTGATCTCCTTGGAATCAACGAAGATGAAATCATTTTTGCCTCCGGAAAAACCGGGGAAAATGTAGAAAAAATACTGGATAGAATAATCGAAAAAGTCCCGAGTCCGCAAGGCAACCCCGCGGGTCATCTGAAGGCTTTGATCTTTGACTCCCTCTTTGACAGCTACCGCGGAGTGATCGTTTATGTGCGGATCTTTGACGGCGCAATCAAAAAGGGTGAGAAAATACGGATGATGGCAGGTAAAACCGAGGGGGAAGCGCTGGAAGTTGGATATTTAAAGCCGGATTCTAATGCCCAAAGCGAGCTAAAATGCGGCGAAATAGGCTACATTGTGACCGGTCTCAAGAATGTTGCCGAGGCCCGTGTCGGCGACACCATTACCCTTTCATCAGGCCCCGCAAGCGAACCCCTGCCCGGCTATAAAAAAGTGACGCCATTTGTTTTCACCGGCTTATTTACTACATCGGGCGAAGATTACCAGGTTTTAAGAGACGCTCTTTCCAAGCTCCAACTATCTGACTCGGCGCTTGTCTATGAACCGGAGAACTCTGCTTCGCTCGGCTTTGGCTTTCGCTGCGGATTTTTAGGTTTACTCCATATGGAAATAGTCAAGGAGCGGCTGGAACGGGAGTTTGGCTTAAGCCTAATAGTCACCACTCCAAGCGTTTCCTATGAAATCGTAAAAACAAGCGGCGAAACAATTTTAATAAAGAGCCCTGCCGATCTGCCCGACAAGCCGGAAATACAGGAAATTCGCGAGCCTTGGTTGAAGCTCGAGGTCGTTACTCCGAAGGAATACGTCGGCAGAATTATGGAACTCACCCAAAACAAGCGCGGAGTTATGAAAAACATAAGCTATCTTGAAGAAAACACCGCTTTAATCGCTTTTGAAGCGCCGCTCTCCTCCATTGTTACGGATTACTATGACGACCTGAAAAGCGTTTCCTCCGGATATGCGTCGCTCGGCTATGAGATGATCGGTTTTCGCGCCTCAGAACTTGTCAAAATGGACATCCTGATTTCCGGCGAGCCGATGGATACTCTCTCGGTGATCGTCCACCAAGACGAGGCTTACGCCCAAGGACAAAAAATAGTCTCAAAGCTTAAGGACTTGATACCAAAACAGAATTTCAAAATCACCCTGCAGGCGGCAATCGGCGGGAAAATCGTCGCCCGCGAAGACATTTCTCCTTTCAGAAAAGATGTGACGGCAAAGCTCTATGGCGGTGATGTTACCAGGAAAAGGAAATTGCTCGAAAAGCAGAAAAAAGGCAAACAGAAAATGAAACAAATCGGCAAAGTATCTATCCCATCAGATGTTTTTGTGAAGCTGCTTAAGAAGTAATACAATGGAGAAATGAAAGAAGAGCTAGATATTGATTTTAGATCGG
>JAJYQQ010000069.1 GCA_021794535.1 bacterium | reverse complement strand
CGATCTCATCGCTATTAAAGGCAATGTGTGGAGTAGCTAGTATTTTAGGATGTTTTGCTAAATCTTTGTAAAGAGGGTCTGAGCTGTCTCCAACCTGAACGCCTTCCAAGTCAATCGCCGCTCCAGCTACTTTGCCGCTTCCCAAGACCTTTTTCAGAGCATCGATATCATAAATTTGCAAACTTGTAGCACTTATGAAATAAGCGCCCTTTTTCATTTCCTTAAAGAAAGCTGCATTCAGCATGCCTTCGGTTGCTTTATTCCTAGCTAAACAATTAATAACATAGTCTGCATCCTTTACGCTCTCATTTAAGTCATCTCCACGAGAGAAAAATCTGGCGTTCATATTTAAAGACTCACAAACCTCTTGAACAAGCTGACCGATATTACCCTTACCCAAAATTATCACATTCTTGAAGGCTAATCCTTGAGTTTCTTCGGGAAATCCAGCATATTTCTCAGCTGGCTTATTTATAATTGGATAAAATCCTCGGGAAATCATAATCATCATCGCTGTAATCCACTCTACAACAGCGGTTTTATTACATCCGGGTGCATTTGCGATATTTACCCCGTTTGCCCCTAATTTTTTAAGATCCAGCCATCCCATCCCCACAAATGGAAAGCAAATAAGTTTATCTTTTAACTCATAGATGATATTTTCTATCGGCGCGCTTTCAGCGCAAATAATATCTGCTTCTTGGAATCTTTTCAGCGATTCCTTATCTGACTTTGCCTGTTCATTATAAAAAGTTACATCGCCAAGCGACTCCAACCTTTTAGCTTGCTCCGGTGATAATCTCAAACCTTCAGACACAACTATCTTTGCCATTTTTCTCCTCAATAAATATGCCTTATTATAGCACAAAAATTTAAGACGAGAATTTAGTCCTGCGACTCTACAAACCACTCGGGAATATAGTCCTTTATTATTTCACCAACCTCTTTAATCTGTTGTTTTGACTCCTCTATACTGACGGACGGAACAAAATATTCTCCAGGGTAGCGCTCTTGTGCGCCGGGTTCTTCGAAATTAAGAAGAGAACGGACCGCCTCTTCCCTCTCATGGACCATTTTCTTGATTTCAGGGTTGCCGCTTTCTCTTTCTTCCCGTGTAAAGTCAGCATGTGAAACTATATATTCAATCCTTTGCCTTTTTCTGCATTTAGTTATGTCAGGCTTCACATTTTTTTCCGCTGGAATATCACAAGTTCCCGCCTCTATGTAATACAGATGGCTAAACTGAGAGCGCTGCAAGTAAAGCACATGCCGCTTGCTTCCGACTTCGGAGTGCCAAACGGAGCTACCGCTTTTCTTCAAACCAATATCTTGAGTTGAATCCGAGATTTGTCTTGTTAATATCTTGCGGATTTCTTTTCGCTTTTCTTTTTCTGCCTCACGGTCAAATTCCGGTGCTTGATGAGTACCTTCCGGATCATGAAAATTCATTTCTCCATTCATAAACAAAATTATAGCACAGAAACTTGCTCGATTTAGCTAAAAAATAGCCCTAGGGTTTTTGCCCGCCCCGCCAAAGGCGGTGGGGTTGATAATTTTAGGTCAGTCTGAGAGAAACTTTTTTGCCGAGAGCTTTACCAATTTTCTCAATTGTTTGCAAGCGAGGGTTCGCATTACCACTTTCTATTCTAGAAATTACGGGCTGGCGAGTATTAGCTTTTTTTGCCAAGTCAGTTTGGCTCATTTTATTTTTAATCCTTAGTCCTATAATTTGTCTTGCCAACTCAAATTCGGGCTCGATTTTCTCGAGTTCTTTTCTGAGTTTTGCATCTTTCAGCATTTCTTTTTTATGTTCGTTCCATGATATGGTTTCCATTACATCTCCTTCAATCTATTTTTTAAAATCTTCAGCTCTTTCTTTGGTATTTCTTGGCTTTTCTTGCAAAAAGCATGTAGTATTATCACTTTATTGTCCGCAATCACGAAGAAATATCTATAAATATTTGTGTTTGCCTTAATCCTCAGTTCCCAGGCACCTTTTATACCAACAACCGACTTCACATGAGGCATCCCTATTTCTAACCCGTAATCCTCTAAAAGTAAAAACGTTTTAATGGTCTTGGCCTTAGCCGCATAGGGCAACTTCTCAACAAATTCTTGAATCGGAGAAACGCCACTCCCCTTTTTATAATATTCAATATTCAGCTTCATTTTATGTCTTATAAGTTATAATGTCAATGGCTTTTTTACAAATTAAATTTTAGTTTTGTCCAAAAAACAAAACAAGTAGACAGAAACACGCTTGCTGGGGTGGGCGGGAAAATAGCGGTTATTTTTTGAGCAGTGACTGGGCAGAAAGAATGATGACAGGAATGCTTAGCAATCCGGTCAAATATTGCGGAAGCGTAATAGTCTCCCCTGCCTTCAGGATGTCATGGAAGAACAAAAAGTCAACAACCACAAAACCTACAATCAATATGATGTCTAATGCTTTTCTCATAGGTTTTCATTATTCCACAAAAACTTGCTCGATTTAGCTAAAAAATAGGTTTAGGGTTGGGTTGAGAATTTATTTTGATTCTTTCCTATGCTTTTTGCAGGATATTAAGATATTCTGGCGTCACATACAGATATCTGTTGGCACCTGTCTGTTTGCGCTTAACAATAATTTCTTTTCTTTCCAACTCTTCCAGGTACTTTCGAGTTGTCACATAGCTGATTCTTAAATGTTCTTCCAACATTTTTCTAGTGAAGTAAGCATTGGAAAAAAGAAAATCAACTAATTCAGCACTATATATCCCTGGCAATTCGTTTTTAAGCTTAACCCTCAAAGCGTCCATAGTCTTATGAATTTTTTCTAGAATTTCACAAGTATAATATGCCTGTTTTGTAGTAGCGTTAATAATATAGATAATCCAATCTTTCCATTTCTTGTCATATGTAACGCCCCTGATTTTTTTATAATATTCGTCTCTATGATCAAGGATGTAGCTGCTAATAAATAAAAGGGGCAACGATAATCGACCATGCTTCATTAGGTATAGGGGCATAATGATCCTGCCCGTTCTCCCATTTGCATCATAAAAGGGATGTATTGCTTCAAACTGATAATGTAAAATCGCCATTCTACTAAAAACTTCAAAAGATGGAACTTCAGAATTAAAATAAATTTCGAAGTTCTTTAGTAGGTCTCTTATTCTGGGGTCGCCCTCTGGAGGTGTATAGTAAACCTTACCGGTTGTTGGGTTCTTCAGCTGAGTCCCTGGCAATTTACGTAAGCCAGAGTTTTTTGGCTCAATAATTTTTTGGAGTTCTATAAAATCATTACTGTTTAGAAATCCTTTCTTTACAATTTTTGAGATCCCAACCATTAATGCATCTGTGTAGTTTAGTACTTCTTTCTCGGCAGGTTTAAGTTCTCTAACCTCTGAAATTTTAGCTATGTAAACCTGATTATTTGTAGTAACAATATTCTCAACACCCGAACTCGACACAGCCTCAGGAACAAAAAGAGGAGATAATAGATCAAGTGTATTTGCTACAGTATGATCGCTCATTTTCAGCATTGTATTAAGCCGAGCGATCCCATCATTTGCTTCAATGGTCGCCAATAAGATTTCCTGATCTTTTAGGTCAATAGTTGCAGGAAGTAAGGGAAGTTTATTATATGGCTTACTTGAATCAATAGTCATTTGTATAAAAATAACAAAAAGCTATACAGTTGTCAAGGACTTTTGTATAGTTTCTATATTGTCTATTGCACTTTTCCTTCTGCCAAGAGATCGGCGAGATATCCGCCTTCGCTAAGGCTACAGACGGACAGATTAACCTAATGCTTTACTTTCTCCTTAGCTAATATTTCCTTCAAGTACTGTCCTGTATACGAACGCTTATTCCTTGCCACTTGCTCTGGGGTTCCTTCGGCCACTATTTCTCCACCCTTATCCCCGCCCTCGGGTCCGAGATCAACTATCCAGTCCGCGCCCTTTATAACCTCCAGATTGTGCTCGATAACGAGAACGGTATTTCCCATATCAACCAGCTCATTTAGGACATTCATTAGGCGATTTACATCATCCATATGCAGGCCGGTTGTCGGCTCGTCTAGAATGTAGAGCGTTTTACCGGTTGAGCGCTTCGAAAGCTCTGAAGACAGCTTTACGCGCTGGGATTCGCCACCGGAAAGCGTCGTTGCTGGCTGGCCCATTCGAACATAGCCGAGCCCTACCCGCTCAATGGTTTCAAGCTTTGTCTTAACTTTTGGGATATTTTGGAAAAATTGGAGAGCTTCCGAAACCGTCATATTCAAAACATCGGCGATGTTTTTGCCTTTATATTTTATATCCAAAACTTCGGCGTTGTATCTCTGGCCCTTGCAATCCTCGCAGGTGACGTAGACGTCCGGCAAGAAATGCATTTCTATTTTTAAAATTCCCTCGCCTTTACAGGCTTCGCATCTGCCGCCTTTGACATTGAAGCTGAACCTGCCCGGTTTGTAGCCGCGAATCTTTGCTTCCGGCACTCCGGCAAAAAGCTCTCGTATGTCGGTGAAGACGCCGGTGTATGTTGCCGGGTTTGATCTGGGCGTTCTGCCAATCGGCGACTGATCGATGTCGATAACTTTGTCCAGACCGGTTAAACCTTTTATTTCTTTGTGTTTTCCGGGAATGGTCTGTGCCCGGTGAAAAACCTGAGCAAGTTTTTTCGCCAAAATGTCATTAATTAATGACGATTTTCCGGATCCGGAAACGCCGGTTACCAGGACCAGCTCTCCAAGAGGAATGTCTAGATTTATATTTTTTAAGTTGTTTTCGGTGGCGCCGACTATGGTAATCTTTGATCCGTTGCCTTTTCTGCGCCTTGACGGCGACTCGACCGTCTTTTTGCCTGATAAATACATTCCGGTTATAGAGTTTGGATCCTGCATAATCTCTTCCGGCGTGCCTTGGGCGATCACGTGCCCGCCTTGCTCGCCCGCTCCGGGCCCAATGTCTAAAATCCAGTTGGAACTAAGCATCGTTTCCTCGTCATGCTCGACGACAATAACAGTATTTCCCAGATCTCTTAATTTTTTGAGTGTCTGTATTAACCTTTTATTGTCCCTTTGGTGAAGTCCGATTGACGGCTCGTCTAAAATGTAGAGTACGCCCATTAGAGATGAGCCGATTTGCGTTGCCAGCCGGATTCGCTGCGCTTCCCCGCCGGACAAAGTCTTTGCTGATCTGTCTAATGTTAGATAATCGAGACCAACATTTAGAAGAAATGTAATCCTTTCGGTCAGTTCTTTCAGGACTTGGGCTGCAATTTTATTGTCCCTGTCGGAAAGGCTGATATTTTGGAAAAATTCATGCGCTTTTGTCAGTGGCATGGTAACTATTTCGACTATGGTCTTGCCGTCCACCGTTACGGCCGCGATTTCCGGCTTGAGCCGCATACCTTTACACTTCGGGCAAATGTGTTCGCTCATATATTTCCCGATTTCTTTTCGAACATAGTCCGAGTCGGTTTCCTTGTATCTTCGCCCCAAGTTTGCCACTACGCCTTCATAGTTTGACTCAAATTGGCGAAGCCCCATCTGCACCTGGTAGGATTTGTCGCCGGTGCCGTACATGACGATATCCCTGGCTTTCTTCGGCAAATCTTTGTAGGGAGAGTTGATGTCGAAACCGTTTTCGCGAGCGACCACCGCCAAAAGCTTGATGTACCAGTTCATCTTGCTGGCTGTCCTTGCCCAGGGGCGGATAGCGCCTTCGGGGATGGATAATTTCGGATTTGGCACGACAAGCTTCGGATCAATCTCCATTTTCTTGCCAAGGCCGGTGCAAACGGGACAGGCTCCATATGGCGAGTTGAACGAAAAACTTCGGGGAGAAATTTCCGGAAGGTTAATGCCGCAATCAAGACAGGCAAAATGCTGGGAAAAGACCTTTTCTTCTTTGCTTTCCGTATTTAAAAGCATCATAACCCCCTCGCCAAGGTTTACCGCCGTCTCTACGGACTGAGCGATTCGCTTCTCTATTTCCTTATCTAAAGTGATTCTATCTACAACAGCGGCAATTGTGTGTTTTTTATTCTTATCAAGAGTCGGCAGGTCGTCTATCTCATAAACTTTCCCGTCAACCCGAACCCTGGCATAACCGGCCTTTTGAAGCTCATCAAAAACGTATTTGTGAACACCTTTTTTATCCTGAATTATGGGCGCGAGTATCATAAACTTTGTGCCTTTTGGCATCGCCATTATCTGACTAATGATCTGAGGAATAGTCTGCTTTCTAATCTCTTTCTGACAAAGCGGGCAGTGCGGGACACCGATGCGGGCGTATAAAATGCGCAGATAATCATAAATTTCCGTCACAGTTCCAACGGTAGAACGGGGATTTTTGGTTGTTGACTTCTGGTCTATCGAAATGGCGGGAGAAAGCCCGTCTATCTGGTCGACATCCGGCTTCTCCATTAAACCCAAAAATTGGCGGGCGTATGAGGACAAACTCTCGACATATCGCCTCTGACCTTCGGCATAAATGGTATCAAAAGCCAAAGAAGACTTTCCCGAACCGGAAAGCCCTGTTATCACAACGAGTTGGTCGCGCGGAATCTCGACATCGATGTTCTTTAAGTTGTGTTCGCGAGCCCCGCGAATGATAATTTTATCCATCTTTTCCCCTAAAATTTCCTGCCTACCCGTCCGAAGCCATTGTGTGGGCCAGTCATTCCGGACGAGATCCGGAATCTATGCTTAATAATTTCTAATTCTCAATTTTTAATTTTCATTGAGCTTACATTGAACAAATGATCAATTGAAAATTCACAGGAAATTGTAAACTGGAAATTGAAAATTATCTAAATCCTGCCCGGATCTTTCGTTTGCAAAGCCCAAATCTAGAAACCTAAATATTATACAGATTTTTTGAAGAAATTTCAAGACTTACGTATTAGATAATCAAAAATCTTACTCTAGCAATCTACGTTAGATAGTGAAAATCTTACCGAAAATAGCCATACTTTCTTAAAGTAAAGACAGAAAGGAGGCTTGAAAGGAAATGATGAGTAAGCAA
>JAJYQQ010000004.1 GCA_021794535.1 bacterium | reverse complement strand
CGTATTAGATAATCAAAAATCTTACTCTAGCAATCTACGTTAGATAGTGAAAATCTTACCGAAAATAGCCATACTTTCTTAAAGTAAAGACAGAAAGGAGGCTTGAAAGGAAATGATGAGTAAGCAAACCAAAGAAGAATATCTGAATGAACTTAAGAAAAAATATCGCAATGCGTTCAAAAAAGAAAAAACAAGACTGTTGGATGATTTCTGTGATTTCACGGGCAATCACAGGAAATATGTCATTACTCTCATTAACGCTCCAAAGGCCCAAGTAAGTGAAAGAAAAGAAAGAGAGAAGGTCTACAATCAAGATGTTAAAAACCACTGTGTCATTCTCTGGAAAGCAGCAGGAGAAATATGCGCCGAGAGGCTTCATCCTTTTATCCCTTCTCTTTTGGAGAAACTGATTGAATGTAATGAAATAAGGCCGGATAAAGACACAAAAGAGAAACTTTTGTGTATCAGCCTGGGAACGCTTAAGAACATCTTGGGAAATGAGAAAGAACGCACCTTTGTTAAAATCACAGGGACCACCAAACCCGGCAGCTTGCTAAAAAGCCAGATAGCGGTCAGATACGCACTTTGGACGGAAACCGATCCTGGTTGGTGCGAAGTTGATACGGTCTCTCATTGCGGAGATGATCCATCGGGAGAGTTTATCTCAAGCCTTAATATGGTGGATATATCATCAGGTTGGAGTGAGCAGGTTGCCATTTGGGGCAAAGGAGAACTGGCAACCCAAGAAGCTATTGATGAAGCCAGAAACGCGCTATCTTTTTTTCTTCTGGGGCTTGACTCCGATAACGGCAGCGAATTTATCAACTGGCACCTCTTTCGATACTGCAAGAAAGAAAAAATCACCTTTACCAGAGGAAGACCATACAAGAAGAACGATAACGCTCATGTGGAACAGAAAAACTATACAGCTATAAGGCAGCTTGTCGGTTATGAAAGATTAGACAAAAAAGAACAACTTGATATTTTAAATGATCTGTATCGAAATGAGTGGAGGCTATACATTAACTTCTTCCAACCGACCATGAAGCTAAAAGAAAAGATTAAAGATACAAAGACGGGTAAAACAAAAAGGAAGTATTTTAAAGCCAAGACGCCTTACCAAAGGCTAATGGAGCACCCCAAGATAGCAAAAGAACAAAAAAAGATGTTAGAATCAACTTACAAGAGATTGAATCCTATTAAACTGCAAAGCGAGATTGAAAGAAAAATTAAGCTTTTGGAAAAGACACTACGGTAAGGTTTTTAGATTATCTAATGCGGACTTAGTCTTGTCCAATGCAAGATCGGACTGAAATAAAGTTTGATTCTAACGCAAGAATTATGGGTTCGGTGTTAAAATTACCCCCACAAGTTTGGCAAGAAAGTTTCGTAAGAAATCCATGTCAACAATCAGCACCCGCTCAAACGAAAGGAGCACAAAGTGGCAACAGAAACCAGGGGCGTAAACGGCAGCGACCAGGCGAGGCTCTTTAGGGAGATTTCATATGGCACCTTGAGCGGCGATATTAAGCTGGTCGATGGCCGCATGGTCAATATTTCGGCTAATGCCTGCGACGAGAATGTCACACCGGACATTGTGTGCCATTACCTCAACCTGATGCCGCACGGCGACATGCAGGACCCCGTGGGGCAACTGCTCAGAGCGGGCGTCAAGTTCGTTATCAGAAACGAGGTTGAGGGCAAAGACATCGCCTACGCGCTTCGCGACGACTAACGGCAGAATGAGAGGGTAATACATCCGAGCGGCCCCATTTGGGACCGCCTTTTACATTTCACAAAGCATTTAAGGTTTTATAAAGTTCTCGGTAAAAACCCTGGACTCTTCTTCTGAGAATATTTTTAGGACTTTAAAATGCAGAAATGTTTCGTCTTTTTCAAGCTCTATTTTCGTAATGACCGCTTTCCCGAGATATTTATAATTAGAATCGCAAAACTCTAGTGGAATATTGAAAGGATAAATCCTGTTTCCTTCCTTTAAAATCTCGTATTCCTTACTTTCTTTTAGTCCCCCATAATCAAACCCATCATCTAGAACCAAAAGCGCATTTATTTCCAGTGGAGTTCCCATAAAAACATTCTAGCACAAGATTGATATGAATAAATCAAAATCCACAAAATAGACTCCAGCCAAGCTAGAATGACGAGATAATTTTTTCTTTGAGGATCGGATCTGGCAAGTACGCAAGGATCCAACCCTATACAAGAGAAAGGGATCCTTCGTTCCTCAGGATGACAACAGTATAAAAAAGGACACACCTTGCAAATGCGAAATCAAGGAATGTCCTTTTTTTACCCACAGACCCAAAACCTATTTAATCTTTTTCGATTCCATTTTTTCCCGAATATCCTGGATTTGGTCTCGGATCTTTGCCGCGGCTTCAAACTCCATATTTTTCGAGGCGATTTCCATTTGTTTTCGCATATCCCGAATAATTCTCTCAACCTCATCGGTTGGAATATCGGAAATTTCTATTTCTTTCTTGTCGGGCGCCTTCTCCATCAAATCCTCCCGTATGGATTTTTTGATGGTTGTCGGAGTGATGCCATGCTTCTTATTATATTCCTCTTGGATTTTGCGCCGTCTCTGGGTTTCACCGATTGCCTGTTTCATCGATCCGGTCATTTTATCGCCATACATTATTACCCGGCCTTCCTGGTGCCTGGCAGCCCTCCCCATCGTCTGAATGAGCGATTGATTGCTTCGCAAAAATCCTTCCTTGTCGGCATCCAAAATGGCAACCAGCGACACTTCCGGCAGGTCCAGCCCCTCTCGGAGCAGATTGATACCGACTACCACATCATAAACTCCCCTTCGCAGATCTCTAAGTATTTCCGGTCGTTCCAAAGTTTTGATTTCCGAGTGCAAATAAGTAACCTTGATGCCAAGCTCTTTTAAATATTCGCTTAGATCTTCCGCCATCCTTTTGGTCAGTGTTGTCACCAAAACTCTCTGCTTTTTCTTGACCGTTTCCCGGATTTCGTGGATTAAGTCATCTATCTGATTTTTGGTCGGACGAACATCGATAGTTGGCTCGAGAAGCCCGGTCGGACGGATGATTTGCTCGGCAATCCAATCAAACTGTTTGCCTTTCGACGCTTCTTCATAATAATGATCAGAAGACTCAATTTCCCCCTTGCTTGCCGCTTTGAACTCATAAGGACCGGGCGTGGCGGAGATAAACATAGTCTGGCCCATGAATTTTTTGAACTCAGAAAAATGAAGCGGGCGGTTATCGAGAGCTGAGGGCAATCTAAATCCATGCTCCACAAGTGTCTCTTTGCGAGACCGATCTCCGTTATACATACCCCGAACCTGAGGCAATGTCATATGCGACTCGTCGATTAACAGGAGGTAATCGTCGGGAAAGAAATCGAGCAAGGTTGACGGCGCTTCACCGGCTTTTCTGCCGGCCAAATATCTGGAATAATTTTCAATGCCTGAGGTAAAGCCGGTTTCACGGATCATCTCCAGATCAAAGTTCGTCCTTTGCTCTAGCCTTTGAGCTTCAAGTAATTTGCCCTGAAATTTTAGCTCTTTTACCCTTTCGCGCATTTCTTCCTTTATTTCCGGAATGACAGAATGCAGCCTTTCTCTCGGTGTGACGAAGTGGCGCGCCGGAAAAACGGAAAGCTTGCTTATTTTCTTGCCCAGCTCGCCGGTTACCGGATGTATGCTTCGGATAGTTTCCACAACGTTTCCATCGAATTGAATGCGGTATCCTATTTCTTCATAAACCGGGAAAATATCGAGGACATCCCCGCGAACTCTAAAGTTCCCCCGCTCAAATGCCTGGTCATTTCGCTCATATTGAACTTCCAGAAGCTGCTTCATCGCCTTTTCCTGATTTTTGGCCTTTCCTTCTTCAAAATCTATCCTCATCTGAAAGTAATCTTCCGGCGAACCCAAACCATAGATGCAGGAAACGCTGGAAACTATTAATGTATCTATGCGTGAAAGGAGCGCCGCCGTGGCCGCATTCCGAAGCCTGTCTATTTCCTCATTTATTTTGGCGTCTTTCTCGATGTAGGTATCGGTTCTGGGAATATACGCCTCCGGCTGGTAATAGTCGTAATATGAAACAAAATAGCGAACGGCATTGTCAGGAAAGAATTCTTTGAATTCTGAGTAGAGCTGCGCCGCCAGAGTTTTGTTATGGGAAATGACCAGGGTCGGTTTGTTGATTTCTTGAATGACATTTGCCGCCGTGAAAGTCTTGCCCGAACCGGTCACGCCAAGCAGAATTTCCTTTGGAATGCCCTTGTTTATTCCTGTAATCAGCTTTTCTATCGCCTGCGGCTGATCGCCTGTCGGTTTGTGAGAATGTTTTAAAACAAATTTATCCATAGATTGGCATTATAACGGAAAAATAGCCTCTCTTCCAGCATAAATGCCATGAAGGATTTAATTCCCAATTTCTATTTCTCAATTTTCAATGAATTTTCAGTTTTCAATTTTGCAACATTAAGTCATTGGTTATTGAATGAAAATTGGTACT
Organism: bacterium; assembly: GCA_021794535.1. Taxonomy (GTDB): domain Bacteria; phylum Patescibacteriota; class CPR2; order UBA1875; family JAJYID01; genus JAJYQQ01. The sequence continues at coordinate 27,490 of JAJYQQ010000004.1, read as the reverse complement.
TGAAAATTAAAAGTTTCAAAAAACCGATTCCGACCAAGCTAGGATGAAAATCGCCTAATTACCTATTTAACTGAGTACCCAGTATCCCCGTTACGGTGTCAAGGCAAAGGACTGATAAAACTTAGTGAAGTACTTATCATTCCATTGGCCGTAATCGTCGGTCTTTATCATAAGCGCCCTATCGCGGTACGGCAGAACAACAACACCGACTTTGCGATTTAGATCCTTGTCGGTATAAACAAACTTGGTGCCCGTAAAGTTTGAGATCGTTACCTTGTCCTCGTTTGAGCCGGTATCCATATTCATCTTAATTCTTTGTTCAAGATCCTGCACTTCATCAGAGTAAAGCCTCTTGCTGACAACAACCTCAAGCGCGGCGTGGTTTTTCCTGGCACTTGAATCGTATCGCACTGTGTCGGGACTAAAGTACAAACTATAAGGATCGTTTGCATTATCGTCATAATACTCGTATTGCGACCAGTTTCTGGGAACGATAAATTTAAAAGCGCCAAACTCATCCTTGGCTTTATATTCTGTCCAGGGATTTTCCCGGATATCTTTTATTTGTTGATCACAGGAAACCTTATCATCCTTGGACTGCTTATCAACCGCTTGAGCGGTAACACCGCTAATGTATGACTGAGTCTTATTCGCTTTCCGGTAATATACAATTATGAAAATCAAGGCCACCAAAAGTAGCAATGCCACAACTCCTACGGCTATTTGGTAAATTCTGGTGTAGTTTGTTTCCTTGTTCATCGGTCCCACTGGGCCGGTAGGTGGCGGCACGGAACCAATCGGTCCGCCGGCGCCGGGAATTTCCGATCCCCCCGAACCATTTGTATTCCCGGCTGGATCTGTCGAACTTACATTCATGGGATTTATTGAATCAAAATCATTCATAGCTTATCGCTCCCATGGGGCAGTCAGCCACCACTTCATCCGGATCGCACTCATCGCAGCTGTCTTTTAATACATGGGACTTGAAATCATCTTCCACCTTAAAACACTGCGGACACATCGCTTCACACGTTCCGCAGCCGCTGCAGAGGTTTTCATCTACTATAAATTTCGGCATTTTAAAAATACTCCCTCAATAATGATTATTTTATACATTTAATCTTAATAGCTTAGCTAAGTGGTGTAAAGAGTAAAGTTAAGATACAATCACCAAGAGACAAGTTACAAACAAATCTCAATATTCAAATTAATTTTTTGTGATTTTGAATTTGAAAATTGCTTGATCATTGTTTCTTGCATTTTGTTACTTGGAAAGGTCTATTTTACCACTAGAAAATATTCGAAGGTCGGCATCTCTCCCCCGGCATGATTTTTTCAAAGTGAAGATAAGTCGAAGTGAAGATTTTAAAAATAATTTTGTTTGACGAAGGAGTTAATTTTTTTAAAGATGAGAGGGCGAACCAGACGACACTTTGAGAGACTGCCTAAGCCGCGATTTTTGCCTCTGCTTTTTCTAAAAAAGCAGATAGTAATAGAGGGACTGGATTCCGGATTTGGGTCCGGAATGACAGAGAATATGCTACCCCTTTAAATCCGGTCTTTTCTTTTTTGTGATTTTTTCTGCCTGGCCCTTTCTCCACTTCTCGATTTCCCTGTGGTTTCCCGACAACAATACTTCCGGCACCTCCTTGCCTTTATATTCTCTGGGGTTTGTATAATGCGGATATTCGAGAAGTCCGCCTTCAAATGACTCTTCTTCAGTTGACTTGTCTTTGCCTAAAACTCCGGGAATAAGCCTCGAAACAGAATCAATGACAGCCGCTGTCGCGATTTCACCGCCGGATAAAACATAATCGCCGATGGAAAGCTCTGCATCAACCAAATCTCGAACCCTCTCGTCAAATCCCTCATAATGCCCGCAGATCAAGGTGATATTCCTCTGATTCGCTAAAGATTTCGCCGCTTTTTGAGAATATTTTTTTCCTTTCGGAGTCAGTAAAACAGCATAAGTGCCGGGGTTATCCGACCGAACCTTTTCAAGCGCCGCATTCAGAACATCAACTTTCAAAACCATTCCCGCACCGCCACCATACGGCGTATCGTCAACCTGTTTTCTTTTGCCAAGGCCAAAATCACGGAGATTGTGGGTTTGAATCTCGACTATTTTAGAGCCGACGGCCCGACCCAGAATGCTATAATTTGTCAGACACTCTACTGTTTCGGGGAAAAGAGTAATGACATTGAATTTCATTTTTAGTTTCATAGTTTTATTTTAACACAGATTGGTTTGACTTGAGCATGATCAGTAAAAAGTTAGCGGCGCCATATTCGTATTTGCGACTATCACGGATCGAAAAGATGAGAATAAGACGAAAGAATGCTTTGAAAAGACCACTTGGGTTTATCCCCGACCAAAGGGAGTCGTGGTTTTTCAAAGGTGAATGAGTCTTATTCGATCCTTTGAGAGGCCGTATCAGTCGCGATTTTTGCTCCACTGGATTTTACCCGCCCGTAGCTTTAGCGAAGGAGGGCTAAAAAAGTAGAAAGAAATTCTGATGACTGGATTCCCGCCGGAGTTTATCCTCCGAAGTCTGGATTCCCGCCTCCGCGGGAATGACAAAGGAGGGCGGGAATGACAAGAGAGAACGGGGATGACAGGCCACCTAAAAAGCCGCGGAGTATCCACGGCTTTTTATATACCAAATACACAATTCCATATACCGATTTGGATTACAAATCCAAATCTGCCATCGGCTCTTCTTCTGTTTCTTCTTCAGCCGGAACTTCTTCAACTGCGTCAGATGTGGTCTCGCTCTCATTTTCTTTTGCTTCTGTCTCCCCGGCTGCCGGCTCTTCCTGCCTTTCTGCTCTTTGAGGTCTTTCCGATCCTTCAGGCTCAACAATCTTTAGATTTACCCTGGAGTCGTTCTTTGCGCCCAGAACCCGAAGCAGTGTTCGGATAGACTTAGCAGTTTTACCTTCTTTACCGATAACCACACCCATGTCTTCCGGATCAACTGTCAGCTCGAGCAAAACCCCTTTCTCGTCGATGCTTCTGGTAACTTTGACCGCATCGGGATTTGATACGATTTCCTTGACTACAGATTCTACAAACTCCTGGTCTTTTTCTTTTGCCATCTCATAATCTCCTTTTTTAGTTCTCAGCTTTAACCTTATTTAAGAGAACTGCCTTAGTTATTATTTTTATTATGATTAAATTTCTAAATCCGAATTTCTAAACGCCTTAACTTGTCATTCCGGACTTGATCCGGAATCTATCCTTTCTGGATTCTAAAGTCGTGCTTCAGAATGACAAAATTGGCTATTTTTCTTTAGGTTCTTCCTCTTCAGTCGGCTCCTCTGCTTTTTCCTCAACTGGAGTCTCTTCGGCTTTTTCTTCTTTCACTTCCTTGTCCGGCATAGCTTCTGCGACGTCGGATTCCGTCGGGGCTTCAGCAGCTTCCTCAGATGGTGCTTCTACGGAGTCGGATTCCTCTGGTTTTGCTTCGGCTTTCTTGTCCGTCGAAGCTTCAGCGGAGCCGGAAGGCGCTTCCTTCTTTTCTTCCTCCTGTTTCTTCGGCGCTTTTTTCTTCTCGGTTATCTTTACCCATTTCGGAAGCTTGATACCTTCCTTTTTCAGTAATTTTGCCAAAGTATTAGAAGGCTTGGCTCCTTTATCGAACCATGCCTGTAACTCGTCTTTCTTTACCTGCAGCTCTTTTGTATGCGGGTTATACCAACCCAAAATTGAGATAAATTTGCCTTGTACTGCTCTATGCGAATCCGCTACTACGATTCTATAGTGTGCCTGCTTTTTCTTACCGACACGGGTTAATCTGATTACTACCAATCCTGCTCCTTCTGTAATTGTGACCCCGCACGCTGTCATTCCCGCCCTCCTTTGTCATTCCCGCGGAGGCGGGAATCCAGACTTCAGAGGATAAACTCCGGCGGTCTGCCTGCCGGCAGGGAATCCAGTCAAATTATGAATGTGGGATCATCCGTATTACTGAGTTAATGATTTACTTACTGAAATAATTATAGTCAATATATACCCAAAAGTCAATTGAAATTTAATGAGTTTTGATTAGAACGAAATCCGGCGACCCACAAGGGGTCGCCGGTTATCATGTAGCCTACAGATTGTCGACTGATCTTTTACTGATCCGTTGGATCCTGGGCGCTGTTCTCGTCTTCTTCGGAGCTCATCTCCGAAATACCAGGGCCCCAGTTCTTGCTTTCGACGGGCTTGAATGCACCAGTCCGGACGCCATTCATGAGATTGAAAGCATCCTCTATGGTCTTGGATTCCCAGCCGAAATATGCCAGACCATAGATAATGATTGTACTACAATGAGTACATATTGTCAACATTTTTATGCTCATTTTTATGCTCAGTATTGTCATTCTGAAGCATGACCTCAGAATCCAGATTTATAGATTCCGGATCAACTGATTATATTTTAAAGGAATAGTCCGGAATGACAGACTTAAACTTCCGTCAGCTTCAGTGAGTACACTTGAGAGACATGATTGTCGTCCATGGAAACACCGTAGATAATGTCGGCTTTTTTCATGCTTTCGCGGTTGTGAGTGACGACGACGAATTGGGTTTTGTGAGACAGTGTTTTTAATATCTCAAGAAATCGCTCGGTGTTTGTTTCGTCAAGCGATGCGTCCACCTCATCGAGCACACAGAACGGGCTCGGATTTACGCTCAAAATGGCAAACAGGAGTGCAATCGAAGTCAGCGCCCTCTCCCCGCCCGAAAGTGAATTCAAGGATTGGTTTTTCTTCCCCGGCGGCGTGGCTGCAATTTCCACCCCAAAGTTGCCTTCTTCGTCAGTTTCAAGATTTAATGTTGCGTTACCGCCATTGAAAAGAATTTTGAAATATTTGGAAAATTCTTCTGAAATACGTACAAATGTAGTTTTAAACTGAGTCTTTATCCTCACGTCCAGCTCTTCTATTACTTTCAATATGTCTTTTTTGGCTTTCTCCAGGTCTTCATACTGCTCTTTCAAGCTGCCGACTCTCGTTTCCAGCTCTTCAAATTCTTCGCCGACAAACTGGTCTATTTCCCCAAGTGCATACATATCTTTGCGAAGCCTTTGAATCTTCGGCATCAAGTGCTCTATATTTTCCCTGCATAGGGTGCGACCCTCTGCAGATTGAATCTCTTTATAAAAACTCTCGCCCAGAAATTCGTGGATTTCGCTCTTTAGGTCATCGCTCTTTGTCTCAATCCTCGCTAGTTCCACCATCACGGAGTTGATTTCGTCTGCGACACTTGAGATCTCTGCCCTTTTTGCCCTTTCGTCTTCCAGAATTTTGGAGTAATCGCCGCTGGCGCTTTGGCCTTCAAGTTTTTCCAGCTCAACTTTCAATGAACCGATTTCTGACTCTATTTTTTCCTTTTCAGAAACCAGTTTTTCAACTTCCGACGAGTCCTTTTCAGCCGGTTTTTCCAGTTTCGAAATCTTCCGGTTTACGGTTTCTAACCTTGCTGTGTAATCTCTGAGCTGGGTATCAATATTTTTTAATGTCTCTGTCTGGGATATTTCCCGGACTCTCAAATCCTGGATTTCTTTCAAGATTATTTCTTTGTTTCCCGACAATCTTCCAATCTCCGCCTGTTTCTTTTCGATGTTGGAAGTGTCGGCATGCGTGCTCTTTTTAATCTTTGTTATCAGCCCGTCCATCCTTTGGTTCAAATTTTCAGCATCGGACTTTAAGGCCGCCAGTGACTTTAAATCATTAATCGTGCTGATTTGCGCCACTACCTTTTTGTATTCAGCTGAGATAGCTTCAAGCTCCCGCGAAATGTCATCCTTGCCCATCACCACGCTTTCCCGCTGCGCTTTCGCCAGCTCCTCATTCGCCGTGACTATTTTATTATCAATGTTCTCAAGCTCTGTTTTGGCATCTTTTAGCTCCACCGAAATTGACGAGCTTTCCGACTTAATCCGTAACGACCTTTCGCCTAAATTTGCGATTTCTCTCTCGCAAGTTTCTTTTTCGCGAATCAAACCATCCTTTTCTCTGGCATAAACCGATACAACAGCTTCGCTCTCCGCTTCGATTTTGTAAATTTGCTGCGAAATCACATTCTTCTTAGAATATAGTTCGTCAAGCTTTGCCTTTAGCTCTTTTTCTTCTTTGTCGCTTCCCTGCGCCTTCAGCCCCTTGGCGATTTTCGCCTCAATAGCGGTAATTTCGGACTTTAATGCGCCTTCCTGGTCTCTTAGTTTAGCTAATTTTGCATCTAACGCTGACTTCCGGCCCGTGATATCAGACAAAACATTTGAATAATATTTGCGGCTTAGCTCATCAAGCTCGGTTTCTATATCCTGCTTTTTCTGGAACTTTTTGTTCTGTCTCTCGGCCTGCTTGAGCCGCGGTTCAAGTTCATATAATAAATCCTTGATGCGGATGATGTTTTTGTCAGTCGCATCCAGTTTTCTGAGTGATTCGGCCCTTTTAATCTCGTATTGCTTGACGCCTGAAGCTTCTTCAAAAAGCACTTTTCGTTCCGCGGGACCATAAAAAAGAAGTGAATCAACCATTCCCTGGCCGATGACCGTATAAGTAGACCGACCAATCCCGCACTTCGCCAGCAGTTCCTGAACATCCAGCAAACGCACCTTTTTACGATTTATGAAGTAATCATTATCACCGTTTCGATAAAGTCGGCGAGTTATCTCTATTTCGGTCAGGTCAACACCGTTTCCCAAGGGACGGACCCTTGACGAGTCAACAAGGGTCCGTCCCTTGTCAGAATCAGAGTTATCCAAAGTCATCGAAATTTCGGTAAACGACCCCTTGCCCTTCTTGCTACTACCAAAAAAGATTACATCTTCGCCTTTTTTTACGCGAAGAAGTTTCGAAGATTGTTCGCCCAGAACCCAGCGGATGGCATCGGCAATGTTCGATTTTCCGCTTCCGTTCGGCCCAACAACAGCGGCAAAGCTCTTTTTATGGGAGTCCTTAAGCCCGGGAAAGTCCAATATATTCTTTCCGCCAAAAGATTTAAACCCCGCCACATTGATGCTTTTTAAATACAAGCGTCGTCCCTCCTTAGCTACCAATTACTAATCTTAAACGAATCTACAAATTTTCACATTCTGTCATTTCGACCGCCGCCACGCTAGTGGAAAGCGGAGAAATCCCTTTTTCTGTGATTATGCAGGGATTCATTGTGGCTAATGGCAGCCAACTGTAAACAAAAAGTCCCCCGCGAATCACTATAAGCCCCTACCTGATCCCATTATCCTAACTATTCTAGCACAAGAAAAAAGATTCGAAAATTGAAAATTAGCCACATAAAAGATAGCGGCTTCCCGCTATCTTCGTGTACTGTATCGTTTTTATAAATTATACCGTATGCTCTTTTTTGCGTTCGGCCCTCTCCTGCTCTTGATACGCAGCCATGGACGCATCATCCATTTCTTCTACATTCATACCCCTAGGATCAATGTCCCACTCTTTACAGCTTTTAGCTTCTTCTAGCATATGTTCCATTTCATAAAACGTATGAATCTCCGGATTAACATATTCAAGACCCAACTCATCAATCTGGTTTTCAAGTTTTCTAGCATTTTCTAGCATTCTAACAAACCTATCTACGCCAGCGATTTCTTCCACCCTATCCTGATCTTGGAAGTCTACCATCAGACTAGCACCTGAAAATAGCCCCCTTTTCATTCTCGCTTCAATCTCCTCTTTCACGACAGCTTCTTCTTGTCCTTTTTCCGATTTTAAGCCATACTTTTTAACAGCCTCTGCAAATATAGGACCCTTCACTTCTTCCTCTAACTGTTCCGCTGTTTTACCAGCTGTATCAATCCCATATTGCTTCGCTCTTTCTGTCATTGCGTGCATCCTCACAAACTCTGCCAGCTCTTCCGGGTTCTTGTCGCTAGATGTCAGGTGATGCCTTCCAGCATACATTAAATCTCTTCGGTAATTACTTAGCCCCTCATTTTCTTCCTTCACAGCATTATTTAACTCCCAGTTTAAATCTAAGTGTTCTAATGGCTTTCCGGCATTTTCATTACCTACGTTATCTCTTCTGTCCTCTAGCTCTGCCAGCTGTTCTTTCAGAATATCTATTTGTCGTTCAAGGGCCCTGCCGTCCGCCTCCTGCCTTGCTATGGTTACAGGTACAGCTTCATTAATTATGTCAAATTCGTGCCGTTTGCCATCTTTAGCTTCCTCCGCTGGAACAACATAGGTCGGGCCATTTTCTTTCACTTCTTGCCTAGCCTCCTCAACCATTCTGCCCATTTGTTCCGCCGCAGCTGGATTTTCTACTTTGCCAGGTGTTGCAACACGGTCTATAGTTTTACTAAATGTTTCTTCTGAAGCTCCTTCTGCTCCAGGTGATGGTCTATCTCCAGTCATAATAACTCCTTTTAATTTATGCCTTTATGATTACATAAAAAAAAAAGCCTTTGCAAGAAAAAAACAGAGTTGAAGTTGGTATTTCCTGGCATGGTTTTTTTAAGACAAGAACAAGCTTGATAAATAGTTTGCGGCTATCGGCTCGAAAATACTCTTCTTAATCCTTTCTCCTCAGTTTTATTCACAAACAAGGACACACCTTGCAAAAACCAGGAGCAAGAGATGTCCTTGTTTGGAAACACACCGAGAGTCGGCATCTCTCTTGCGGCTATCGGCTCGAAAAGAGAACGAAAACATAAGCGAGCTTTTAAAAAGACGACTTCCGGTATCGGCTTGCCTGCCCGTTCTCCGCCAGAGGTCGGATAAACTCCGCTTTAGCGAAGAGGGAAGGGTTGTCATTTTTTAAATTTGAGATTATGTTTGAGTGATACTTTAAAGAGACCGTTTAAAGCCTGTCCTGAGCGAAGCCGAATGGACCGCGATTTTTACCTCTGCTTTTTCTAAAAAAGCAGAAAAATAATAACGATTGCAAATAAGTAAATAGATTCTGGACAAGCCAGAATGACGAGGGGGCTTGCTTGAGGGTCGGACCTTGCGAGTACGCAAGGATCCGACCCTTTAGAGATCCTTAAGTTCGCCAGAATGACCCCACTTCGCCAAGGCTTCGCGGGGCAGGCAGAGAAAGAGTCCTATTTATAACTTTTCAGTGCGTTTTGGGCTGCTTCCTGCTGGGCCAGCTGTTTCGATGCCCCTTCGCCCTGTCCGATCATTTTCTCGCCGACAAAAACACCAACCGTAAATATCCGGTTATGATCCGGGCCCTTTTCCGAAAGCACTTCATATCTCGGGGTAATGCTTTCCCTTTGCTGAGCAAGCTCCTGGAAGCGGCTTTTGGGGTCGATATAAAGCTTTTTTTCAATAATTTCGGAAAGAAGTGTGATTAAATTATTAGTAATAAATTTCTTTGCCTCGTCATAGCCTTTATCCATATAAATAGCGCCGATCACCGCCTCGAAACAGTTTGCCAGGATGAGCTGTCTGGCTCGGCCCTTGCTTTTCGACTCTCCTCGGGACATAAAAAGGTAGTCCTCAAATCCCAAACTTTTTGATACATCAGAAATAGTTTCAGTTTTTACAAGTGCGCTTCGCCAATTCGTCAGGTCGCCCTCCGGATTTGGATAATTTTTGTATAAATACTCGGTCGTGACCAACTCCAAGACCGCGTCTCCCAGGAACTCGAGACGTTCGTTATGCTGGCTGTAATCAGAGTTTTCGTTTAAGTATGAACGGTGGATGAAGGCGGTTGTGAGTAAATTCTCGTCATTAAAATCCACCCCTATCTTTTTTTGAAGCATCTTAAAGTCTTTAACATTCATTGTTTTTAATTCCAAATTACTAATTTCTAACTTCTAATGAATGTCCAATTCTTAAATGCCTAATTTTGTCATCTCCCTCATTTGGGATTTGATTAGAAATTAGATATTAGGAATTAGACATTTTCTTCTTGTCATCCTCCGGATTATACCTATCGCTTGAACGATAAATTGTCCCCAAAACACCGTTTACAAACTTGCTCGATCTTGGTCCACCAAATGCCTTTGCGAGCTCTACCGCCTCATTTATGGCTACTTTCGGAGGAATGTCTTCCTTTGAGAAAAGAAGCTCATAGACCGCCATTCGCAAAATGGTTAGGTCGACCAGGGCTATCTGTTCGATGGGCCACTCCGGCGCCGCCGGCGTGATAATAGCGTCTATTTTGTCCTCGCTTTCGATAACGCCTTTGGCGATAGACAGGGCAAACTCCTTATTTTGCTCGCCCGAGGCAAACTCTCCGACATTTCTCTCGACAACTTCCTCTGCCCTTTTTAGTTTATCCGCTTTTGCCAGCTTCTCGCCCTTCAGCTGAAACTCGCAAAACACTATTTCGAAAAGTGATTGCAGTGAAATAATTCTTGATAGATGCCGGTTTGAAGCCAATGGGTCTCCTTTTATCTTTTTGTTAATATACTAAGTTATCCTTTTAAAAATAGCGAGAATAATTCTCTGTGGTTAAAATTTCCAATTAACAGTTTTCAATTTCCAATCAATGCTTCAATTTATTAATTTTCAAACTTTATAATTGGGATTTGATTGGTCATTGCCTGCCTGCCGGCGAGGCAGGGATATTGGTTATTGGTCATTCTCTCCAGCCTCTTTCTTTTTAAGTTTCTTTGCAAGAGGGCTTTCTGTGTCAAGCACCTTCTTGTCGCCGTAATACCCGCAGTTTGCGCAAGCTCTGTGCGGCAAAACCATTTCTCCGCATTTTTTGCAGGCAACTAGATTTGGAACGGTCAATCCGTCGTGGGATCTTCTGATCCTGGTTCGTCTGTGTGAAGTTTTCTTCTTTGGTACAGCCATATTTGGTGGTCTCCTGTAAATTTAGTTATTTCTAATAGTCTTTATTATAATGTCATTATTGTGAATCCTCTGTGGAAATTTCCAATGCACAATTTTCAATTTTCAGTCAATTTTCAATAATTAATTTTATAATTGGGACCTGATTGGTCATTGCCTGCCTGCCGGCGGGGCAGGGATTTAGTGCTTAGGATTTGGCGATAATCCTTTACAGGACTTATCGCATAGCGGTTTCATCGGTATGTCCAGGGTAATTTCTTCCAGCGCTGGCTTGCCAATCTCAATTTGGAAATTCTTGTCTACCAGCAATTTGTCTTCTTCCGGTATCCTCCTGCCGATCAGATATCCTCTCTCAAACTTTACCTTTCCTTGCCTTTCAAACTCTTTTAGGCATCTGGCGCAGATAGTCTCGCAAAAATAGTTTATGCCAAACTCCGCCAGAATCTCTGTCTCGAGTAATGTCAGGGTTACCTTGCCGGAAATTTCCCTTAAAACATTTTCTTCGTCCAGCTGGATATTTAACTTTTCATTAATTTCTATGTCGGAGCGATCGCCGACTCGCCCTTTTGCAAGAAAATCTTTAACATCTATTTTGTAAGGTTCTTGTTTCATGTAAATTTTGAATTTTCACTAGTATTGTCATCCCGACCGACACTACACCAGTAGCGAGCGGAGGGATCCCTTTTCTGTCTTTTTTAAGGGATTTCTCGACTTGTCCTTCCAGGAAGTCGCTCGAAATGACAGAGTAAGTCCATGTCCAATTATTCCATCATTCCATACTCTACCAAAAATACTCAAAGATTATAGCAGATTTCCTAGCTGACTACAAGGCTGAGAAGCTTGCCCTTAACGTAAATTACCTTCTTGATTTCTTTCCCGTCCAGATATTTTTGGATTTTTCCGCTTGTTTTGGCAAGCTCAAGCGCCTCGTCTTGATTGGTTTCCACGGTTGCCACAACTTGGTCCCTGACTTTTCCGTTGACCTGAATGGCAATAGTTACAGTCTCTTCTTGAATCAGTTTCTCGTCGTATTCCGGCCAGCCCTGAACGTGAATACTGTCTTTATTGCCAAGTCTCTCCCAGAGTTCTTCCGCCATAAAAGGAGCAAACGGAGATAAAATAATCAAAAGTTTCTCATAGTCTTCCTTTGAAACGCCCCGATTTGTCATTCCGACCGACTTCGCGGAGCGACGAGCGGAGAAATCCCTTTCTCCTCCAGACATCTCATTCATTAGCTTCATCAGAGCGGCAATGGCCGTATTAAATTTAAACTCTTCAATATCTTCACCGACTTTTTTAATGGCTCTGGCCATCTTTGCTTGCACTTCAGCATTGGAAACTTTTGCCCAGCCAACCGCTTTGTCATTCCCGCCCCTCTTGTCATTCCCGCGGAGGCGGGAATCCAGACCTTCAAAATATTTATACATCTTCCAGACCTTCTCCAAAAATCTCTTCACTCCGACTAGCCCTTTCGGGTTCCATGGCCCGCCATCCTCAAATCTGCCCATAAATAGAATGTATGTCCGGAAAACATCGGCTCCGTGTTCTCTGACAACCTCATCCGGAATAATGATGTTTCCCTTGGATTTGGACATTTTCTTACCGTCAGGGCCGAGAATCATGCCTTGGTGCCGCAACTTTATAAATGGTTCGTCAAATTTAATTAATTTAGCGTCATGCAAAACCTTTGTGATAAATCTAGCGTAAAGCAAATGCATCGTCACGTGTTCCGCGCCGCCGACATACATATCCACCGGCAGCCATTTTTTAGTAATTTCCGGCGCCATCATTTCTTTGTCATTGCCGACATTCGGATAACGCAAATAATAAAAGCTGGAGTCAACGAATGTATCCATAGTATCTGTTTCGCGCTCGGCTTTTCCGCCGCATTTCGGACAGGTCGTATTTACAAATTCCGGAACACTAGCCAAGGGTCCCTTCCCCGTGCCTTTTGGCCTGAAATCCTTAATCTTTTCAGGAAGCTTAACCGGCAAATCCTTCTCTGGCACTGGCTGAACTCCGCATTTTTCGCAGTAAACTATGGGAATCGGATCGCCCCAGTATCTCTGTCGGCCAATAGACCAGTCGTGAAGACGATAATTTATCTTTGTTTTGCCAACTTTCTTTTTCTCCAGCCAGTCGGCCATCTTTTCCTTCGCTTCTTCCGAGAACAGTCCACTAAATTCACCGGAATTTACAAGCTTCCCGGAACCAGTAAACAGTATTTCTTCTCCAGCTTGAAAAGATTCCCAGAAAAGCTTCAGATGTTTTATATTTAAAAATTTCTCGACTTCTTTTTCCTTAACCCAAATCGCTTCATGCTGAGCCTTTTCTTTTTCGCTTACTTCCTGCCTCTCATCATTTTCAAGCTCGAAGAGCAAATATATGGAATGGGCAATAACATTAGAATTTTTATGCGGCCTATAAAACTCTTCAAAGATAGTATTTCGAAATTCTTTAACAAATTTAATATTTTTATAGCCGGTTTCTTCCAGAACCTCTCTTTTAGCGGCTGTGATAGTATCTTCGCCGTCAGTCCCCCCAGATGGAAATGCCCGCCATTTTGTTGTTTTCCATTCCAAGCACAGATAAGTGTTGTCTTGCGGATTGTGAACAACCGCTATCGCGAGATCGCGCACTTCCGTTTCCAGGTCAGGCTTCGTTTCAAACTTTGTATAAGGAGCAACTGCTTCCCTGGTCGGTAGTTTGTATTTCTTCGCAAATTCAAAGTCCCGCTCGTCATGAGCCGGAACAGCCATCACCGCGCCAGTTCCATAGCCATATAAAACATAATCAGCGATCCAAACCGGCACTTTCTCGCCGTTGAATGGATTTATCGCATACGAACCGGTGAAGACCCCTGTTTTCTCTTTCTCAAGTGATTGGCGTTCAATGTCTGTCAATTTTTGAGACTGAATGAGATATTTTTCAACTTCCTTTTTCTGATCAGGAGTTGTAATTTTCCCGACCAACGGATGCTCCGGCGCCAAAACGACATATGTCATGCCATAAACCGTATCTATCCGGGTCGTAAATACCTCAATCGAAAGATCCTCATCAACTTTTTCAGCCAAAGGCTGATCGTCCTCTGGACGAAATTTTGAATTTTTAACTTTTAACTTAAACTCTACTCCTTCGCTCCGGCCAATCCAGTTTTTCTGTTTGATTTTTGACGATTCCGGCCAGTCGACCTTGTCCAAATCTTTAATTAATCTATCGGCATAATCAGTGATTTTGAAAAACCATTGCTTCATATTTTTCTGAATCACTTCCGCGTCGCATCTTTCACACAAGCCATCGATTACTTGTTCATTTGCCAAAACGGTCATACACTTTAGGCACCAGTTCACCGGCGCTTCCTTTTGGTAAGCCAATCCCTTCTCGTATAATTTCAAAAACAGCCATTGCGTCCATTTGTAGTAGCTTGGCTCGGATGTCGTCATTTTATGAGACCAGTCAAAAAGGCATCCCCAGCTTTTTAGCTGCTTCTCGGCATGTTCAATATTGCTCGCCGTGCTATCTTTTGGATTTACGCCGGCTTTTATAGCAAAGTTTTCCGCCGGAAGGCCGAAGGCGTCATAACCGATAGGCATAAAGACATTAAACCCGTTTAACTGTTTATGCCTGCCGTAAACATCGGCTCCCATGTCTGAATAAGCATGGCCGATATGCAAATATTCCCCGCTTGGATACGGAAACATTATTAAGTTATAAAATTTGGGATCTTTGGAGACTAGGTCGGTGTTGTTAATCCCTGTTTTCTCCCAAACTTCCCGCCATTTTTGTTCAATTTTCTTGTGATCGTATTTTTCTGCCATATTAAAAAGCGCCTTTTAATAAGGGGATATTAGCACAAAACACCTGCGCTTTAAAGAGGCTATTGCTCTGAGATATCAGAATTTGTATCTTCATGAGGACCCCATGGTCCTCTCTTTTCTTCTGGCAAAAGGCTAGCAATCGCATTCATAACTTCCGCAGATTGCGCTTTGATCGCCCGGGTTACTAGCTTGAACTTTTCTCTTTCTTCTACGGTAACGTTCTCTCCCTTTTCTCTTTTACCAATGACATATTCTATCATCTCTATATCTGGAATGTCCTCTAAAACTATCGGCTTACCAATATTGACAGTTACTTTTTTCTGTTCGCCTTTCATTTTCCTGATGTCTGCCTTCCCGATTAACCTACCTAAGTCGGGCTTACCCATAGCAAAAGGTTCCCCTTGTATATCTACAGCGACAGGCAAAATAACTGTTCCCTCCGTGATTTGAGCAGTATATGCCACCCCATTTCCAGCCCTACCCGGTAACTCCCACTTTCCGCCCGCATACTGAGGGTCAAAATAAGCAGCCATTACTAGTGGGCTTCCATCCTCTAGGGCTTTTTTTCATTTGTGAAAAGTTTCATTTTTAAATAAACCTCTTCGCTGACTATCTCCTCCATCCATATCAACTTTCAAGAAATTTTCTTCGCCAGCTATTTTCCTCGCTCCAAACATGACCGGATTTTGGTTTAAGTGGTAATGAGTAGATTCATCAACAACCTTAAGATTTGGATAATAATCGCCTAAAGCCGCAACTGTAATTGGCGTATCATGGTCGGAAAGATGAGAGGATGCTATAATGACCCTCTTCTCAGAAGGGATTTCCCGGATGTGTTCTACTCCTTGCACACTTAAATTAAAACCTGCCCGCTCTATCCACTTTTGCGATAACTCAACAAGCTTATTCGGTCGTTTAATCTCCCTCGGCTGTTCAAATTCTTGTGGTCTTTCCATAATCTTAATAATCACACAAACGTGCAACTTTTAAAAGAGTAGATAAACTTTGCCGCTACTTCTTCTTCTACTACAAAATAAGATTTCAATTAATTATTACTTAATATTTTACAGAGCTTTTCTAAGCTTTCTTTATTCGTATCGTACTTCAAAAATTTCATCGCTTCTTCTTTGCCGACCCAGCAATATTTATCGTGTTCAGCGGAAAGCTTTACTTCAAAATCCGGATCCAGTTCCGAGGCATAAACAAATTCCTTGAGAATTATCCCGTTTTCCACCTCAAACTCAAACTCATAGAAACAATCAGATAAATTTGATATTTCCGCCCCGATTTCTTCCAAAGCTTCTCTCTTTGCCGTTTCTTCCCTGGCTTCGCCAAGATGCCTTCCGCCTGTCATTGGCTGCCAAAATCCTCCCCTTTCCGGAACTCGTTTCATCAATAAAAACTCAAATCCTTTTTGAGGATCTTTTCGATAAAATATCACCTCGATTTGTTCGCCTATTTTTTGCGGCATCTAGTATTCCTTAAAGTTCAATCAATTGCACACACCAGGTGTGTGCTGAGTAGACACACCTGGATTATTATCCATTTCCAATATTAAATCGATAGCAGTTCGTTCCCCGAAGATCAAACCCGAGCGACTGATAAAGTTTGTTTGCAGCTTCGCGCTTCGGATTACTTGTTAAGTCGAGGTATTTCAGTCCCAATGTTTTCCCTTCCTCGATTATTTTATGCATTAATGTTTTGGCTATGCCTTGCCTTCGATAGTTTCCATCAACCACAACTTCCTCGATAAGCCCCTTTGAGCCACCAATCATTTTTACAATGTGTAGCGAACCAACACCCACTAGCTTCTGCCCGTCAAATGCGCCCGTTACAAAAGAATTTTCGCTCCCCAGAACAGCATAAAGCCTCTCACTTGATATTTCCTTATGATGAGAGCTTAGTTGCCCATACAATAAGTTAATTTCTTTAATATACTGTTCAACCTCATCATTTTTCAGTTTTCGATACTCAATCATTAGTCTCCTTTCAGTAAAACATAAATATTCTAAAGTGTCCCGCAAGAACCGTAAAGAGATTTATCGGGTAAATCTAAATGAGCTAAGCATCGCATCGATCACCCGGGAACTCTGCTCCGCTTTCCCTGTGATGTGGATATTGTAGGTTAAACCATTTTTCGTAACCGCCAGGCTGACGGCGCCTTTATCCGGATCTGACAGTGTTTCTTCCTTTGTCCAGTCAACACCTCCGATATTCATTTTGGAAAAGTGTGCAAACTGGCTGTCGATCGGCGCGCCCAAAAGAGTTTGAACATCTGTGTTGTCATATACGGCGATGGTGTAATCGTAGTTTTGCTTGTTTAAAGCTTCAAGATTTAAGCTGTTCTGATCGGTGGAAAAAATCACTTCATTTTTGGGAGTCGGACCCCCGCCGTGTCCGACAATCGACTGATCATTTTTGATATCGCCAGTTATGTCCTTATAGAAATAATTACCGGCGTAAGAAATGTCGTAACCATAGCCGCTTTGGAAAGTCTTGTTTTGGCTGCTCTGAATATTTTGATTGGAATTCTTCCAGCCCTGGGGTTGGCTGTTTGATGATTGGTCCGGTTTTGTCACCGAAGCAGTGGCCGGTTGTTTGGCTTCCGGCTTCTGTTTACCCGCAGAATAAGCGATAAATCCTATGGCAAGGACAAAGATAATGACAATAATGGCGCCAAGAATCTCTCTGTTTTTCTTCAAATTCATTACTCCAGTGTAAATCAGATGACGCTTATGTTCAAATGAAAAACCTCCAAGGAGATAATATTGGTGGACCCTACCGGGATCGAACCGGTGACCTGTCCGATGGACATCGGACCGCTAAGCTTGAATTCTCTGTGGAGCTGAGGAGATTCGAACTCCTGACCTCATCCATGCCATGGATGCATTCTAACCAACTGAACTACAGCCCCACAGAGCATTCCAACTGAGCCAAGGGCCCGCGAATTTGTCATCCTGAACTCGATTCAGGATCCAGTTTATTGGTCTAGATTCCGGATCAAGTCCGGAATGACAATGATTATTTTATCACAAATTTACGCCTTTTTGAAGCTAATGATCGCTATCCTGTCGATGTCTCCGTAATCTTTCTTTATTTCCACCTCCGACCCCGGTAAATATTTTTCCGCTAATTTCTTTAACTTCTCCCCCTGATCAATCCCTATTTCAAAAAACATCTGATAATTCTCATTTAAATAATCCTTTGCTTGTAGTAATAACCGTGCATAGATTTCCAGGCCTTCTTTCCCACCGTCTAGCGCCACTCTTGGCTCCCAGCGGTGTATATCGAGTGCCAAAAAACTTAAATCTTCGTGCGGAATGTATGGAAGATTGGCAACGATAATATCAAACTTTTCACCATCCCAGTTGTCCAGCAAATCGCTCTGCCGGAATTCAATGTCCTTTTCGAGTCTTAACTTTTTTGCATTTTTTTTGGCAATTTTAAGCGCTTCTTCCACAATATCCGAGGCAAAGAACTGGACATCAGACTTCGAACTTCGGACTTCTGAAGCTAGCGCAAGTGTTATTGCTCCACTGCCGGTTCCTAGTTCCAATATCTTAATATGATTTGACTGGATTCCCGCCTCCGCGGGAATGACAGCCACAACTTCTTCCACCAAGAATTCCGTCTCCGGCCGTGGTATTAAAACATTTTCATTCACTTCCAAATCTAATCCGTAAAATTCTATTTTCCCAGTTATATACCAAACCGGTTCATGTTTCCTGCGCCTTTCGATAAACTCTCTGAATTTTTTCTCTTGAGCTAAACTTAATTCATAATCAGGATTTGCCAGCAGCTTTGCCTTATCCCATTCAATCCCACACCTGGTGTCGGATTGAGATCCCAAAGCTTGGCGAAGCAAAAACTCAGCCGACTTTTCCGGCTCTGAAACCTTATTTTCCTCTAATTCTCTGCTTGCCCGCAAAAGAGCTTGTTTAATATTCATAATTTTTGGTGGACCTACCGAGAATCGAACTCGGAATACGGCATTGCGAACGCCGCGTTATACCATTTAACTATAGGCCCATTAACAATTACTAATTTGAAATTCAAAATTCACAATTTCCCTGCCTCGCCGGCGGGCAGGCAACCAAATCCTAATGATTAAATGTTCAAAACAAGAATCCTTCTAATAAACGACATTGGCATCTGGCCGCCTAATTCCCATTTACCCAATTTCCTCACTCTACTCCACCGTAACTGATTTGGCCAGATTTCTCGGCTTATCGACATCCAGCCCTTTATATGAAGCAATATAGTAAGCAAAAAGCTGTAGCGGCACAACGCCAAGGATCGGGGTGAGCATTTCCAGGGTTTTGGGGATGTAGATGACATCATCGGCGATCTTCTCGGCTTCTTTATTTCCTTCCGTGGTTAGAATAATGATTTTCCCCTTCCTGGCGAGAATCTCTTCGATGTTTGAAATATTTTTCTCATAAACGCTGTCCTTTGGCGCTATGGCAAAAACAGGAAAATTCTCGTCAATCAGGGCGATGGAGCCGTGCTTCATTTCCCCGGCCGCAAAGCCCTCGGAATGAATGTATGAAATTTCCTTCAATTTCAAGGCGCCCTCTTCTGCCAGCGGAAAACAATATTTTCTGCCCAAATACATAAAATTTGGATAATCCGCATATTTTTTCGCCAATTTTTTTATCTTGTCCGCGGATTTCAAAATTTTTTCAATTTTTTTAGGCAGCGTTTCTATTTCCTCAATGATACGCCTGCCGGTCACTTCCGACATCTTTCTCTGTCTGCCAAGCAAAACGGCCATCAGGGTCAAGACAACTAACTGGGAAGTGAAGGCTTTGGTCGAGGCAACGGCTATCTCCGGTCCGGCATGGTTGTAAACGCCGGCGTCTGTCTCTCGGGCGATAGTTGAGCCGACCACATTTACAATGCCAAGCGTCAAGGCTCCTTTTCTTTTGGCTTCGCGAATAGCCGCCAAAGTATCGGCCGTCTCCCCGGACTGGCTTACGGCAAGCACGGCGGTTTTCTCGTCCAAAATCGGCTTTCGATATCGAAACTCGGACGCAAACTCCACCTCGACCGATATTTCGGCGTATTCTTCCATCATATATTCGCCGATTAAACCGGCATACCTAGCCGTTCCGCAGGCGATAATGATAATTCTTTCGATCTTTCTGAGCTTAGCTTCAACATCTTCCAGGCCCCCAAGCCTCACCGTCCCTTCCTCGGGCAACAACCGTCCGCGAGTGGAGTCGACGATGACCCTTGGCTGTTCCATTATTTCCTTTAGCATAAAGTGATCGTGGCCGCCCCTTTGCGACTCCTCAAGCGTCCAGTCTATTTTGCTAATCTCGCAATCTATTTTTCTGTCATCGAGATCAGTTATTTCAAAGTTATCCTTGGTAACTCTAGCGATTTCGCCATCATTTAGGTAAACGACTTGCTTGGTATAGCCCAAAATCGCCGCCACGTCGGAAGCAATGAAGTTCTCATTATCGCCAATGCCCAAGACCAGCGGACTACCTTTGCGGGCCGCTATAATTTCATCGGAATTATCATTTGCGATGGCGGTGATGCCATAAGTTCCTTCAACCAGTTTCAATGCCTCGCAAACCGCATGTTTCAAATCTTTTTTTTCATAGAACTCTTCAATCAAATGCGCCAAGACCTCCGAGTCTGTCTGGGAAAGAAATTTATGGCCTTTTTTCTTTAGCTCTTCGCGCAAAGTCTGGTAATTCTCAATTATTCCGTTATGCACTACTGCAAGATTGCCATCACAGCTTAAATGAGGGTGGGCATTTTCCTCGGTCGGTTTTCCGTGAGTCGCCCACCTTGTGTGCGAGATGCCGATGCGCGCATCCAGATTTTTACCACTGAGTAGGTTTTCAAGGTTAATAATCTTCCCGACAGCTTTCTTTGAAGTAATTTTTCCGTTTTTCACAATAGCAATGCCCGAGGAATCATAACCGCGATATTCAAGCCTTTTCAGGCCTTCGAGCAGTGTGTTCTCAGCATTTTTTTTGCCAACATAACCGACTATTCCGCACATAATCAAACTCCTGAATTTAGAATCTGGAATAATCGAATAGTGGAATGAGAATGAAGAATATTACGTTTATGCATTGTCCGAAATTTTAGTATTCCAAATGCCCATTCAAAATTCTGCTATTCAATGATTCAAAATTCTTATTTATTTTATAACTTAAATTTCTTTCCGCCAATTTCTAATTCGCTGCCCGTTGCCGCGCCACGTTTCTCCAGCTCCTTCAGTATACCCATTTTGTTCATAATATCCAACAATCTCGCTGTTGAGTGGATGCTCGAAAAATCGGTCTTCCTGGCAAAGCGCTCTATCTTCCTGCCGATAATAATGTATTTGCCATCTTCATTCTTGACTTGAAAGCTATCGCCGACAATATCTTCTGCTGTGAAAACTTTCCTTTCTTCTTTCTCCGCTTCTATTTTTTCCGGCTGATGCTTTTCCAGAGTTTGGGCAATCAGCGAGATTAATTCCTTGACGCCGCTATGAGTCACTGCAGAAATTAGTAGTGGTTTTTTGTTTATAATCTTGACTTTCTTTTCCTTTTTTAAGTCCAGCTCTAGCTCTTTTAATTTCTTTTCGATACCCTCCGCCACATCATTCTTGGTCAGCACAATGATTTGAGGCTTCCGAATCAAATCCTTATTGAAAATCTTGAGTTCATTATTGATATCCTTAAAATTCTTTGCGTAATCCCCAGAGTTTGCATCGATAAAATGGACCAAAACCCCCGTTCTTTCGACATGCTTCAAAAACTCATCACCCAAACCCTTGCCGTATGACGCGCCTTCGATCAATCCCGGGATGTCAGCAATAGTAAAGCTAAATCCTTTGATGCCGTAATCCTCGCCGCCGACTACTCCGAGATTTGGAATAAGGGTTGTAAAGGGATAATCGGCGATCTTCGGCTTGGCGGCCGAGACCACGGATAGAAATGTTGACTTTCCGACATTTGGAAGGCCGACCAGCCCAACATCAGCGATCAGCTTGAGCTCCAGGCGAATATCCTTCTCCTCGCCCGGCTCCCCAAGCTCCGCGACCTGCGGCGCCTGCCTGACCGATGAAACAAAGTGAGCGTTGCCATATCCGCCCTCACCGCCCTTTGCCGCCAAAAAAACCTGGCCTTTTTCAGTGAAATCAAAGAGTTTCCGCCCCGTTTCATCGTCATACGCCTGCGTTCCGATGGGCACATTTACATATAAATCTTCACCGTTTGCGCCATGCTTTTTATATCGTTTGCCATTCTCCCCGTTTTCGGCGCTTAAGTGCCTTTTGGTTTTATAATTATACAATGTGTTCATACTGGCGCTTGAAACAAGATACACACTTCCGCCGTTTCCTCCGTCTCCGCCGTCAGGTCCGCCTTTCGCCTTAAATTTCTCATGCAAAAAACTGACAAGGCCGTCGCCGCCCTTGCCCGCCGCCAGTTTGATTGTCGCTTCATCGCAAAAAATCTTTGTAGCTCCTAGTTACTTAAACAGTGGCTGGAGAAATTAATTGTAAAACAATAAGTCCCCATAAACAACCACAAGTCACAATCCTAGTATATAAATCCGATCAGCGGGACTGAGCCCGCGCTAACAGTCCTTTGGTCAACCACACCCCAGCCATTATAATTCATCTCGGAAACTGTAAACGAATTTCCGCTAACGCTCTCTACATATGCCACATGGCCCCAGCCGGACTCGGCGCTTACCATAATCGCCCCCGGAGCTGGCGTGCGACCGACCGAATAGCCCATCGAGGCGGCATTCCAATACCAATCTTTCGCATTGCCGCTCCAAGGCACATTTCTTCGGCTCGCAACATACCATGTGCACCAGCCGTACGGGAACCTGTTGTAGCTTGAACCCGAGTAATACGTCCCTTCTTGTGAAGATGCGTCTGCCACTGCCGTTGGCGCAGGCGCGGGAGCCGGCGCAGGAATAGCGGGACCTACCCCATCGGGTATCATTACCATCATTCCGGGCTTTATGTTCTCGCCATACAAGTCATTTTGGGCGACTATAACGGCTTTGGTGGAACTAAACTGCGAAGCGATGGTGTCGAGCGTATCGCCGTCTTTAACGGTATAGAGGACGCCGACTGTCGGCGGTATAACCAACTTCCATCCAGGCTTCACAGAGTCGGGATCATTTATGTTGTTCGCCCACCTGAGCGTATCGGTAGTCAAGCCAAAGGCATTTGCGATAGTTGAGAGGGTGTCTCCGTCTTTGACTATGTACCACTGAATGTCATTTTTGGGCTTATCGGTGGATTGTCTCGTCTCGGACAAGGCCGAATTGGCAATGAAGTTATCTCCCGCCATCGCCAGCACCGGAGCTGTTTCCTGCTTTGAGGCGATGTCAAATGCCTGCTGCCCTATTTTTGGGTCTACTATGCCGGCAATAGTTGCCACCGACTGAGCGTAGGTTACCTGATTGACCTCTTCGTCGGCTTTCTGGAAAAGATACGGGTTGTTTGTTTCCCTGGTCCCCGGCCGGGCAAAGATGCCAAGCACCAAAACCAAAAGGAATATGAACATTATGGCATAATGCGAGAACCGCCTGGTGGAACGTTTAAAAATACCTCTGGCATCACGAGCCCTGGCTATCGTCCAATCCTTTTTAAAAATAAAGCTAAGAAATTTCCTATTCCTACGGCCCGACTCCGAAACACCTGAGTAGCCAAGCCTGTTTTTGTGATTATCGGGTATCATATTACCTCTTAAAGACAGTGTGTAGTATACAAAACCATATCCTCTTTGTCAATCGAAACGTTCTTGAAAACCGGGTTTTATCATAAAAAACTCAATAATCTCCTGCGGCAACGGCCCCAAAAATTCTCTTTTGATCTTTTCTCCATAATTCCATTCATAAACAAGGACACACCTTGCAAAATGCGAAAGCAAGGAATGTCCTTGTTTATTCAAAACACTCAGAGAAACGGCATCTCTTCTGCGGCTATCGGTTCGAAAAAAGAGTGAGGAGATGAGCGAACATTTGAAAAGATGACTTCCGGTATCGGCTTGTTGTCATTTTTCAAATATGAGCGAATCTTCAAACGATATTTTGAGAAGCCGTTTAAGCCGCGATTTTTGCCTCTGCTTTTTCTAAAAAAGCAGAACATATTTAAAGAATGGATTCCCTGCCTGCCGGCAGGCAGGCCGCCGGAGTTTATGCTGACTTTAATTCAGTGCGGGAATGACATTGGAACTGGATTCCGGGTCGGAGCCCGGAATGACAAAAAATTGATTCCCTGCTTGCAACAGTCAGGCCGCCGAATGTTGCCCGACCCTTGGCGGGCAGGAATAACAGATTAAAATTATAAGTATTTTGCCTTTAGGGCGTCATGTTCTTCCTGTGTCTTTGAAAAATACGTTTTGCCATCTTTGCCGGTGAAGAAGTAGAAATAATCCGTTTTGGTCGGATTTAAGACCGCTTCAATCGACTCCAGACTGGGATTGGCAATCGGACCCGGCGGCAGGCCCTTGTTTATATAAGTATTGTAGGGCGAGTCTACGGCAATGTCCTGGTCTGAAAAAATTCGCTTGTTGCTGCCGAGGATGAACTGGATGGTGGCATCGGAGCCAAGCGGCATATCGCTATTCAACCTGTTTAGAAAGATACCGGCGACTATCTTTTTGTCGGTATTGCTTTGGACCTCGCGCTCAACAATGGATGCGAGCGTCAATATTTGATAATAAGTGAGGCTTTGACTGCTTAGTTTTGCCCGGATCACTGGATCTGCCTTTTGCTTAAACTCGTCCAGCATTTTCGTAATCGCCTCTTTGGCGGTCGGCTTGGAGGACAAAAGATAAGTGTCGGGATACAAAAAACCCTGCAAATCGCCGGCTGGGTTTTCTTTCAAAAAACTGTAATTGTATTTTTGGGAAATGGCATTTTTGAAGCCGGCATCCGTGGTAACGCCTTTTTTTATTAGCTCATTTTCAATCTGCGTGTCGGTCCAGCCTTCGGGGATAGTTATTTTTGTCGTAATCACATCGCCTCCAGTCAGCATATCGATGACCTGAAGCATCGTCATATTTTTCTTTAGCGCATAATCGCCGACTTGAATTTTCGCCCCCTTATCTTTGAATTTTAGGTAGCCTATGAAAACCAGGGAACTTTTTATAAGCTTTTGCCTCTCTAGTTTTTCGCTTATTTGCCTTGTCCCCTCACCTTGGGCAACCGTAAAATGGACTGTTTGGCCGCTTTTTGAGGCGGGATCATAAATAGCGGCATGAACATAACTGCCCGCCAGGCCCGCTGCCGCTAAAATCAAAACTATAAAGGCGCAGAGAAACATCAGAATATTTCTCTTCGAAATTAAGGATCTTTTTTCCTTCTGTATGGGGTAATTACTAAAATACATTTTTATCCTTTTCCTGAACGCCCTTTTCGCGCAAATAATCTTCAAGTATGATTTTTGCCGCATAAGCATCGATTAGTTCCGGATTTTTCCTCGGATCTTTGCCTTCTCTTTTCATAATATTTTCCGCCTCGATACTGGTCGCTGTCTCGTCAATATACTCGATTATATTAAGGTATTTTTCCAGATGTTCGTTCACAAATGCCTTAATCCGATCCGCCTGAAAGCCAAGGGTGCCGTCTATATTTCTGGGAAGGCCGGCTACAATAATTTCAATGCCGCCACTCTTAGCAAGGCTTGAAATCTCGTCTGCGATGTTTTCCGCAGCAACCGTTTTCAAAGGAAAGGCAAACCTCTTGTCTTCACTGAGGGCAACGCCCACTCTCTTCTCCCCGATATCCAGACCAATAATTTTAATCATTTCTCGCCGGTAATTTTATCCTATTAATTTTTTGTACCCGATCACGAGCTTCGCACTTAACCGCTATTTAGAATCTTACCGCTGTTATTCCCTCCTCTGCGGGAATAACAAACCTTTCATTGCAAACCTCGCGCTCATATTAACAAGCCAAGCACTAATTCTGGCTTGGCCGGAATGACAGCCATGATGACCTAATCACCAATTAACCCATAAACCCGCCAACCAAGTCTATTGCTGTTCCACAAACTCAGTTTTTATGTAAATGTGGCTTTTGATTCTGGAAACCTGATGTAAAAAGCTCGGGAAAAAGCTAAGCTCTGCCGAGCTCACTCCGTCAAGCCCCTTTAGATAATCTTCTGCTTTTTGCTGGCTGTCTCCCGAAATGGATGTTTTGACCTGATCCTCATCGAGCTTGGCGCCAAGATGCAAGCTGGCATCGGCTTCACCGGAAATAATTCCTTTGGTCAGGTCCACATTATCTAAAGTTACATTTACCGAGTCCAGTTTGTCTTCCAGAATCTGCTTTCCCGGACCCGTTTTCGACTTAAAACTGTCGTACGCCATTTTGTTTAAATCGTCTTTGTTATAAGCAAGGCCGGTAAAGCTGGCAGGCGCGGACACGGTAAAGTTGTCGGTTTGGTCACCGGAAGCGTTTGAAAGAGACATTGTTCCAACCGTTATCTTCTGTGCCTTGTCATTTAATGTTTCGTTATTTTTCAGCTTATCCTGCCCGTCTTTTGTTATTTCGCTTCTGGCGTCACTTGTAAAAGAACTTTCGGCATTGGCTATGTCGGTGGCGCTGACAACAGTTACCTGCTTTGAAGACCCGCCAATCATCGCCGAGGCAACCGTGCCGTTCATTTTGTCATATTCTGCCGTGCCGGCAAAGCCGGGTATTTTAAATGTGCCTGAGGATATATTGTATTGGTCGCCGGGAGCGTCCGCCGCTACGCTGACATTTGCCGTTCCAGCCACCGGTCCTCCGCCGTTGTCGACATACCCGGGAACGTTGACATCAGACTGTGTTCTGTAGGTTAAGCCGTTTGATACAAGCCTCGTCCCCGCCACAAGAGTTTGCGAGACAGTGCTGTAGGTGTTGGCAATGGTAACGCTGCCGGTGGCTTTTGTGCCAACTTCTTTCTTACCCGTTGCCTGGTATTTTTTGGTAATAGTTTGGTTTACCGATATCAAATCCCCGGGGATTGTACCTGCTGGCTGATTGATGCCGCTGGCACCCTTATCAACCGTGAAGTCAGTTTTCAAATCCTGTTTCTGAGCAACAACTTTAAGCCTCACATTTGTCATCGGCACAAATATATAAAGGAAAATTCCAAGGGCCAGGACGACTGCTGCCACAATGATGGCAAACTTCTTGTGCGGAAACTTCGGCAGAAAGTCGCTGCTTCTTTTCTTCTTTGCGGGCTTTTCCCCATCCTTCTGTTCGCGTTCTTCCGGCTCTTCCTTTGCCGCTTGCGCAGCCTGCTTTTCTTTATCGCCGATAACCGCGCCTTTTTTGAAAACTATTTCTTTCGTTTCCGCTACAACCAGCTCCTTTTCCTTAAACTGAATTTCTTTTTCGGCCTCTTCGGCGGCTTCCTTCGCCGGAACTTTTATTTCTTCTCCAACCCTTGAAGCGCTGTGCAGCCCCACCTGCTCCGCCAGATTTCGGCCAACCTTATCGTGGGTTATGATTTGAATCTGTTTTCCTAAGTTATCTGCCTGCCTTTTTAAGAGTTTTAAATTGACGATGCTCTGAATGAGAGCAGCTTCTTTCGGCACCACTAAATGAATTTCCGCTTCTGAAGTTTTACGCAAACGGTCTATGATGGAAGTTATCTCCTCATCAATTTCCAGATATAATATTTTGTGTTCCATTTATGCCTACTAATTTACTAATTGTACCAATCTACCAATACGTACCGTTCAATTTCTCTCTTTATTATATTAATTTAATGCCGATGTTTATACTACTTTTGTTTGAATCTCCACCGTGCCACCTTTGTTGAATTCATAGATTTGTACAATTCGTATATTGGTAGGGGCCTAATTCTGCATCGCTTTTGCCGCTTTCGACAGAATCCCCGGCAGCACATCTTCCTCTGTTTCAATCGAGAGGGAAAGGTTTGCAAGTCC
>JAJYQQ010000041.1 GCA_021794535.1 bacterium | reverse complement strand
TGGCAACAACCAGCCCGAAAAGGGCGCCGCTTACTTTAAAGCCGATTAAAATCAACGGGATCGCCAGAAGAAGTTTAGCTGCCGCTGCGATAGACTGGGCAAGCGACATGTCGATGAATTTATTGTTCGCCTGGAGCCAACCGTTTTTGATAGTAAAGGGAACATTGATAATAAAAATTAAAGCAAGCGACACAAGGACAAGGATCGAGCTGAACTTCAGGTAGCTGCTAATATATCCGTTTAGCGAAAGAACCAGAAGAGACAAAAAGGCCACAATGGTTAGGGCAGCCCCCTCAAGTTCCCTGACTCTTTTCCGGCACATCTCCCTGTCCTTCAGGTTGGTAAAAAGGTTGATAGTTATGTAGCCGAAAACATTTAAAACAATGGTGATCTGGAGAACAATGGTCGCAATTACCTGAACCTCTCCGAAGTCCTCAACCGACAAAACCCGGCTCATAACCGGATAGTAAGCGTAGTTAACAATAGCGACGATCAAAGACCCAGCGAAGAAAATAAGGCTATTCTTTATAAAAGAGTCGCGACGCAACCTGCTGATTGCTTTTTTCATTTGGCTTCTTTTGACAAATATTCGGCCAATGCATCCCGCCAGTCTCTGAGGCTCAGGCCGGCTTGTTTGCTTTTTGTAAGGTCGAGCGCCGAGTATGCCGGGCGTGGTGCAATTTTTTTATCTTTATTTCCTGAAAAATATTCTTCGGTGGAAATGCCTATAACCTTTGTATTCTTTCTGGCAATTTCAAAAATTTCGGCGGCAAAGTCGGCCCAGGAAATTATCTTTCCGTCCCCGGTTACATTGTAGATTCCCGCCGGATGTTTACCCGACCTTTGGCGGGCGGGAATGACAGGGAGAGGGGGTGATTTTTTAATAACGTCCCGGATGGCTTTCGCCAGGTCAAGCGCATAGGTCGGCCTACCAAACTGATCATTAACAATTTTAATTTCATCCATCTTTTCAGACAGTTTCAGCATTGTTCGAACGAAGTTATTTCCTTCGCCGTAAACCCAAGAGGTTCTCAAAATATAGGAGTTGGCAATCTCTTTAGCTGCTTTTTCACCGGCCAACTTGGTGCTTCCATATTCGCTCTTTGGACTAGGCTCATCGTCTTCTGTATACGGAGACCCTTTTGTGCCGTCAAAGATATAGTCGGTACTGATATAGATCATTTTGACGCCATTTTTCTTGCAAGCTTCCGCTAGGATTTTAGTGCCAAGACGATTTACCTTGTCGGCGAGTTCCGGATTTTCTTCGCAACCATCAACGTTGGTCAGCGCCGCCCCATGCATCAGCCATTCGGGCTGAAATTCATCAAAAACTTTTCCGACTTGGCCGGCATTCGTTATGTCCATCGAGTCAGTGTCGGTAAGGAGGATTTCCTCGTCCTCCAACACTTCTTTCAGCGCCGTCCCAAGCTGTCCGTATCCGCCGGTAATTAAAATCTTAGCCATATTCTCCTTTGGTCATCCTGGCATGTCCAGGATCGTAAAATTATCTAATAAATTGATTCTGGGCAAGCCAGAATGACGGCAGTCAGGCCAGAATGACGGCAATTGTCTATTTATTTTCTATTTCCCAGTTAAAGTTAATTGTTTTGTCATTCCAATCCAATCTTTTTTCGTCCGGATTTTTGGGATCATATGGCTCTGTCGTTAAATAAGTTATGATAACCGGCTCCTGACCAAGAACCTGATATCCATGAGCAACGCCTTTTGGTATCAAAAGAAGAGAAGGGTTATCTTCTCCCATAAAATACTGTTCAGTGGTACCCTTTGTGGCCGAACCTTCCCTCAAATCATGCAGAACCACCCTTGCGTTCCCTTTTGGGAAAAACCAAAGGTCATCCTGCTTTTCGTGATAATGAAAGGCTTTTATAACTCCCGGATTGGTTTTGGACGCTGAGATTTGGCCGAATTTTTTGACCAGATTTTCATCGTCTCTGACAACTTCCTCAAACCATCCCCTGTCGTCAGAAAATCTCGTTAGCTTTTTAAATTTTACACCTTTGATCTTGCCGTCTTGAATCATTTTTCTCTCCTCTTTATTTTAAATGAACTGCGCCTTACAAGGACACACCTTGCAAAATGCGAAAGCAAGGAATGTCCTTGTAAGCCCTACCCCCTTGTCATAGTCTTTCTCCATATTGTTTTTGATAATATTTTTGATATTCGCCGCTTAAAATGTTTTCCACCCAATCTTTGTTGTCCAGATTCCATTGAATCGTTTTCTCTATGCCTTCTTCAAAAGTTACCTTTGGTTTCCAGCCAAGTTCTTTCGTAATTTTTGTGTGGTCGATAGCATATCTTCGGTCATGCCCGGGCCTGTCCTTGACAGATGTCATTAGGCTTTCCGGTTTGTTCAGTGACTTTAGGATTGTTTTTGCCATTTGGTTAATGCTCTTCTCACTGTCTCCGCCCACACAGTATGTTTCCATCGATTTTCCCTTTTCCAAAACCAGAGCAATCGCTTCGCAGTGATCATCGACATAGAGATAATCGCGAATGTATTTGCCGTCCCCGTAAATCGGCAGTGGCTTGTCTTCCCTGGCATTGGCCACAAAAAGCGGAATCATTTTTTCCGGAAACTGGTATGGTCCGTAGTTGTTTGAACAGTTTGTAATAGTGTAGTCGAGGCCATATGTGTCGCCATACGCCCGGACCAAGTGGTCCGAAGAGGCTTTTGACGCAGAATACGGGCTATGCGGATCATAAGGAGTTTTTTCGTTAAATTTTTTGCCATCGTCCAGATCCAGCGCGCCGTAAACTTCGTCGGTGGAAACATGGTGGAATCTTTTTACCTTATTTTTCAGCGCCGCCTGCAGCAAGACTTGTGTCCCAACCACATTTGTTTCTACAAAAACAGCCGGCTCAAGGACAGACCGGTCGACGTGGGACTCAGCGGCAAAGTGGACCACACAGTCCACTTTCTTCATCAGTTCGTTTACCAACTTGGCGTCGCAAATGTCGCCTTGGACAAATTCATAACGGGGATCATTTTCAATGCCTTTCAGATTTTCCAGATTGCCGGCATAGGTCAGTTTATCCAGATTTATTATTTCAAAGTCCCGGTTTTTTAGCGCCCAGTGAATGAAATTCGCGCCGATAAACCCGGCTCCGCCCGTAACTAAAATTCTTGTCATAAAATTCCTCGAATTAATTTGAAATTTTCAGTGTTGTCATTTTGGCTTGTCCAGAATCTTCCCCTATTATTACCGAGTATAAGCCTCTAAATTTATGTTGGTAAACTCTCTTGATTAGATTGTTTGTCATTCCCGTATAGAGAGTTGGTCTTTGGTTTGCCATAATGTATGTATAAAATTGCTTATTCATTTCTTTTTGATTCTGGACAAGCCAGAATGACGAGGAACATTAGTCTTAGCCTTTTCCGCCATTATGTTTCCGGCTCGCAGCAGGCTGTCGAATGTTCCGGCATCTTCCCATATCCCGTCAACGATATTTACCTGCAGTTCGCCCTTTTTTAAATAAACGTTGTTTAGGTCGGTTATTTCTATTTCACCTCTCGCGGAAGGTTTCAGGCTCTTTGCATACTCAATCACCTTATTATCATATGAATAAATGCCCACAACCGCGTAGTTGCTCTTTGGTTTCGCTGGCTTTTCCTCTATAGAAAGGGCTTTGCCGTTCTTATCAAACTCAACCACGCCAAATCTTTCCGGATCGTGAACCTCCTTGGCGAAAACGGCGGCTCCCTTTTTGAAGGACTTTATATGCTCTGTGAAGTCATGGTCGAAAATATTATCCCCAAGCACCAAAGTAACATTATCTTTCCCAATAAAGTTTTCGCCGACTATAAAGGCATCTGCCAGCCCTCTCGGCTCATCCTGGATTTCGTAGCTAAACTTGGCGTCAAAGTCTCTGCCCGAGCCAAGCATATTCATAAAATTACCGGCATGCTCCGGCGCGACTATAATAAGAATTTCCTTAATTCCGGCGCCGATCAAGGTTTCTATCGGATAGTAAATCATCGGCTTGTTATAAACCGGCAGAAGTTGTTTTGTTATAACCTTAGTCAGCGGCCTTAGCCTCGTGGCTCTCCCTCCCGCCAGGATAATTCCCTTCATTTATTCTCCTTTTCTGTCATTCCGGCCTGTAAGGCGGGCTTGTCCAGAATCACTTCTTTTAAATAATTTTTAAATTCGCCGCTTAGTTTTTTGTGTTTCAGTCCATAGCTGACAGTCGCTTTTAAAAATCCGAGTTTGTCGCCAGCATCATGATGTTCACCTTCAAACTTATAACCCATAACTCCTTCGTTTTTTGCTAATTTCTGGATTGCGTCTGTTACTTGTATTTCCCCGCCCTTGCCGGGCTTTGTTTCTTCCAGATACTCAAATATCTTTGGGTCGAAAATGTATCTTCCCACAATATAAAGATTTGACGGAGCCTCTTCCTTTGACGGCTTTTCTATTACGCCATTGATCTTAAACGTGTGTTCATCTGTAGCAGGATCGATAATCCCATAGGCACTTACCTTGTTCGGAGAAGTCTCCTCCGCGGCCAAAACAGACTTTCCTGTTTTTCCGTAAACTTCCATAAGCTGTTTTATGCAGGGCTTTTCACCATTTATCAAATCATCCGGCAGAAGAACGGCAAACGGCTCGTCACCCACGAGATCCTTCGCCCGAAGGACAGCGTGGCCAAGCCCCAAAGCTTCCTTCTGGCGGATATATACAATTTCAGCCATATCGGAGATGTCTTTAATTTGTTTTAAAATTTCTTTCTTCCCTGCTTTTTCCAGCCGATGTTCGAGCTCAAATGAATGGTCAAAATAATCTTCAAGCGCCCTTTTCCCGCGGCCTGTTATAAAAATTATCTCGGTAATGCCCGACCTCACCGCTTCTTCAACTGCATAATGAATGATGGGCCGATCGATAATGGGCAGCATTTCTTTCGGCATTGACTTGGTCGCCGGCAAAAATCTAGTGCCAAAGCCCGCCACCGGTATTACTGCTTTTCTAATTTTTCTTATCTCCACCAAAATCCCCTTTTTGTCCTACTTTTTGTTCCCTGGCTGCCCGTCCCTAATCCCTTGAACCTTCTTTGCCGATAAAAATTCTTCTGCCGGATCCCGCGCCTTCTGAGTAGCTGGTTATGCCCTTTGTTCCTGCCGCCCTTTGGTGGGCCAACATTCTTTCATAAGGATTCATCGGCGGAAGCATTTCCTCCATGCCCGTATCTTTAACTTTTTTTACCGCCGCATCAACTATTCTGTCGATTCTTCTTTCTTTGTCTTTTAAATATCCTCCCACATCAACCATAAGAGCTGTTTTTTCCGGCAGCATTTCCCGGCACAAAAGAGCAAGGACGTATCTTAAGGCAAAAAGATTCTCTCCCCTCCAACCTATTAAAAGCGCCTTGTCTTTCGAATCAACCGAAACCTTTATTCTCCCCTCTTCGGCAGAAACCGCAACTTTGCTGTCCACGCCTAAAAGATCCAGCAGCTTTGCCGTTTTGTCCTTCACGTCTTTGATTGTTTTTACACTGATGCTAGCCATGGTTTTAATTTACAATTAAAAATTTATAACTCGAAATTGATTACTTCCTCTTCTTAATTTTCAAGTGCTCAAGAATGCTAATTTCTTTATGCATAATGAGCCATTGCTGATAGGCCGCTACGGCGGTGGACGCCGTCCAGTACAGCGGCAGCGCGGCGGGCAAATTAATAGATATTACTATCGTTATAATCGGAAAAAGGTAAACCATATTGGCCATCATCTTCTGTTGCGGGTCATCCGGCTTGTTCGGAGTCATGAGCTTGGTCTGAATAAATTGCGTCGCGCCGGCCAAGACCGCCAAAACAATGCTTGGCTTTGCCAGATTAACCAATCCGAGGAAGGATGTGTGCAGCGATCCGTCCGCCTGGACTATCGCCTTCACGGTCGGGATCTGCCCGGTCCAAGAGTATAGCTGGGCAATAACGCTCTTGGAGTTATTCGCAATTTGAATAAATGCAGGGTCCTTGAACTTCACAAAAACCCAGTAAAGCCCGATCAGAATGGGAAATTGCAACAAAGTAGGCAGGCAGGAGGAAAAGGGATTTATTTCCTTTTCTTTATACATTTCCGCCATAGCCTTTTGCATGGCTTGGGGATTATCCTTGTATTTCTTTTTTATCTTATCGATTTCGGGCTGCAGCGCCTTTAAGGCTTTTTGGCTATGCAAAGACTTGGCTGAAAGCGGCCACAAAACAGCCCTTATAATAATGGTGATCGCGATAATAGCCAATCCGAAATCATGGAAAGGCATTATGCTATACAAAACCATCAATAGGTTTAAGAGGGGTTGTATTATAATCACATTAAATATATTGCCCATTTGGCTCCTTCGCCGTTAAATTCTATTTTCGAAATTTTTCACTTTACCGGGTCATTCCCTCCCTTGGAGAAAGGATTGCATCTTACAATACGCCAAAAACCAAGCGCTCCTCCCTTTATAATACCGTATTTTTTGATGGCTTGGTAGTTATATTCCGAGCATGTTGGCTGAAAACGGCAGAATCCATGCGGAAATTTGGCCGACAACGGGCCATGATCCGGCGAGAGAGTTTTCTGGTAGATTCGGATTAAAAACATTGGTATAATTCTCAGCTTTTTCATTTCATAATTCCTTCTTTTTTGAAAGTATCTTCGAGCTCCCTAATGGCTCCTTCAAGAGTAATTTTTTGGCTGCCATTTTTCTTCAGAAAGATAACCAGGTCATATCCCGGTAAAATCTGCGGGTAGATGCTTCTGGCCGCTTCGCGATAAACTCTTTTGGCCTTGTTTCTTAGAACGGCTTTGCCCGAGAACTTTTTGCCAACCACAATGCCCACTCTGCTGGCCACAAGCCTGTTTCTTCGGTAGCTAAGGTTAAAAGACGCGGAAGAAATCCTTCTTCCTTTTCTATATACGGCCTCAAAGTCCCTGCTTTTTGTCAGTCTTTTTTCGCGGGAAAGCATCTTGTCTCCTAGGCTGAGAGTTTGGCTCTGCCCTTTTGCCTGCGGCGCGCCAAAACATTGCGTCCGCCTTTCGTGGCCATCCTTTTAAAGAATCCGTGCCTTTTTTTGGTCTTCCTGGTTTTAGGATGGTATGTTGTCGTTTTCATTTTAATCCTTTCTCTTGACCTACCTAGTCTAGCTTAAATCGCCCGTTTGGTCAACGATTCTCTGTAGGGTTCTCTGTAGGGCCGGCGCATTTCTGTGGAAAATTTAGGGCGCATAAATTCCTCTTGTGCATAAGTCCGCTTTCCGTTATACTCTCTTTAACTATTTGGGTTGGGTGACGACTTTTGCAAGAACAGATTTCAGAGGAGTTTTGTAGAAACTTCGGGTTTACTTTCGCCAAAAAATAACTGGAAAGGCATAGATGGATAACAAAAGTTTGTGGAATGCGGCGCTGGGAGAACTTGAGCTTTCCCTGTCAAAAGCCAATTTTACCACCTGGTTTAAAGATACCAGTATTATTTCCGGGGAGAACGGAGAGATCTTAATCGGCGTCCCGAATGTCTTTACAAAAGAATGGCTGGAGAATAAATATAACTCAAAGATCAAGGAAACTCTGGAGCACATCGCCGGACCGATCTCAAAGATTACCTACAAAGTGGGCCGCGCGGAAACCTTAAAGAAAGAGGCCGCCGAGTCTGCGGCGGTTATTATAGAGGATGCCGAGGAAGCTCCGGAAGTTTTGGATAATTTCAACCCGAAATATACCTTTGACAGTTTTGTTGTTGGAGAAACCAACAAGTTAGCCGCAGCCGCCTGCCAATCTGTTTCAAAAAAGCCGGGGACAGCTTACAATCCCCTTTTTATCTACGGCGGCGTCGGGCTTGGCAAGACCCATCTTATCCAGGCTATCGGCAATGAGATAAAAAAATCCAACCCCAAGAAAAAGGTTGAGTATGTTACGAGCGAAAAGTTCACAAGCGAATTCATCAAAGCCATCTCGGAAAAAAAGATAAGCTCTTTTAAGGACAGCTACCGAAAAGTTGATGTTTTGATAGTTGACGATATGCAATTCTTGGCCGGCAAAGAGCAGACCCAGGAAGAATTTTTTCACACCTTTAACGCCCTCCACCAGTCAAACAAGCAGGTTGTCCTGGCGTCCGACCGGCCACCAAAAGCTATTCCCACCCTTGAGGAGCGGCTGAGATCAAGGTTTGAGTGGGGGCTGCTTGTCGATATCCAACCACCCGAGATTGAAACCAGGATAGCGATTTTGCAAAAAAAGGCGCTTCTCCGC
>JAJYQQ010000056.1 GCA_021794535.1 bacterium | reverse complement strand
TCAGGCTTGTCCATCTCCTCATGGAACCATGTGTGCATTAAAGCACGGATAGATGTATGGAGAAAAATCTTTTTATGATGTAATATTAACATAACACGAGCATATTTTCATAGATGTATACTTGTTTGTACCTCAGTTCAAATGTAGAATGGGACTAATGAAAAAACCCTATTTTGAAAGCAAGGATAAAGATTTTACTTTATATCAAGGCGATTGCTTAGAAGTTTTAGAGCAATTTCCAGATAATCATTTTGATATGATTTTTGCCGATCCGCCGTATTTTTTATCAAGTGGTAGCTTCACTTGTAAAAACGGAAAAATGGTCAGTGTTAAAAAAGGCGACTGGGATCTCTGCAACGGAACAAAGAAAAATTTTGAATTTCATCTGGCATGGATAGAAGCTTGTAAAAAGAAGTTGAAGCCAAACGGAAGTATTTGGGTTAGCGGAACTTATCACTCCATCTATCAATGCGGATTTGCCTTGCAGGTTGCAAAATACCATATATTAAACGACATTGCATGGTTTAAGCCAAATGCTGCGCCGAATCTCAGTTGTAGATTTTTTACGGCTAGCCACGAAACACTTATTTGGGCAAGAAAAAGCAAAGAAGGCAAACATACTTTCAACTACGAAGCAATGAAGAATGGGGATTTCCCAGAAGATTCTATTAAGAAACCGAATACACAGATGAGATCTGTTTGGGTGATACCTACGCCAATGAATGGCGAAAAAAAGTATGGGAAACATCCAACTCAAAAACCACTCAAACTTTTAGAAAGAATTGTTTTGGCGAGCACTAACAAGGGCGACTTAATACTCGATCCCTTTGCAGGAAGCTCTACGACAGGTTTAGCAGCTCATATGCATGGCCGAAAGTTTGTGGGTATGGAGATGGAGAATGAATTTTTAGATTTATCAGTAAAAAGATTTGGAGATATAGAAAATGGCAAATAGCAATTCGTGGGAGAAAATTTTTGAGGATAATAAGATCCTGGAGCATGATTTTAGCAAGGCGCCCTTTGCTATATCTGCGCAGCAGATTAAAACTGCCTGCCAAGATTTTACAGAAACCGCACAAAAAGAAGTGCGAATTTTGTGCAAACAGGATACGAGAGAAAGTCGGCCAAAGGTTTTTCGAGAGAATGACTTATTCCTTCTTCCGGTAAAAAATGGTTTTTATAACATTATAAAGGGTGAAGGATATATTGATATTCCAGAGATCAAGGAAGCAACGACTATTTATTCTTCTAAGTTAGATTTTGATTTGGACTCATCAAAAATAGGTGATTCTGAAATGCAACACTTGGATTTTGCGTATGCGTCAAGTTTGATTCGTACTTTTATGGAAGATGATTCACTTGTTCTGACTATTAGAGGAAGAAAATATACTCCTGATTTTGATTTTCACGTAAATGGTCAACAAATAAAAGTTAGTAGTGTTCAAACCGAAGTGGATGGTGGTTATGAAGGGAAAGATCAAATTGTTTTAATTGAAGCTAAAAGTTCGAAGATTAAAAATACCATAATAAGACAACTTTATTACCCATTTAGGCAATGGCAAGACTGTACTAAAAAGAAAGTAGTAACCCTCTTTTTTGAAAAAGATCATGCAAACGATAACTACTCAATTTGGGAGTTCGAATTCACGGATGTAAAGGATTACAATAGTATAAAACTAGTTAAATCTGGTAAGTTCAAAATCCAAACAAATTAAAAAAGCTGAGAATGAATCTCAGCTTTCAGGTAAAACCTTCCATATGTTCTCCTTATTTACTCGTTCGAACACATACTAGCTTGCCGTCACTTTTGGCAACATTATTTTCCCATTGCAACGGTTGCAAGTTTGAAAGATTGTCTCCACCGTTTGGATTGATGTGATCAACTTCCCAGCCAGTGCTTGATTGCCTATTTCCGTATTCTTCTCGTTTCATCCATGCGCCACAAGAATCTTTGCGCCATAAATTTGGATTATATGGATGGACAATTCTACCCTTAGACCAAACAGCAGCAACTACTTCTGTAGTAAACTTTTGAATTTGCATTTTTAACTCCTTTCTAGGCGATTAATGTTAAAAAAAGAAGGGAACTGCCTATGTTACCCTCCTTCAAACAATTGTAGGCTAAGGATAATTTATTTCAAGTATACAAAATTTTAATATACAAATTTTCTCAAAATCTCTCTTGACAAGCGGGATGGGGGTTTGCTATATTATTTTAGCACTCTAATAGTGAGAGTGCTAATTATAGGAGAATGATTCTGGACAAGCCAGAATGACGCATTGAAATGACTAGTCGTAGAGAAGCAATACTTGAAGCGATCGTGAGAGAATATGTATCGACGGCGGAGCCGGTAGGTTCTTTGACTTTGGTGAAGAAGTATTCATTTCCTTACTCATCAGCCACGATTCGTGCTGAGATGGCCATGCTTGAAGAGAGCGGGTACATCATGCATCCGCACACCTCGGCCGGGCGAGTTCCGACTGAGAAAGGCTATCGCTACTTCGTGGATATGGTGCAGAAGGAAGAATCCAACTCCGCCAAGGCTTCGCTGGACAAGGAATCTAACTTCGCTAAAGCTTCGCTGGACAAGGGAAGGATTTCCAAGCGTGAGGAAGACATTCTCGAGCGTAGGATTGCGGCAATGCATTCGCACTTTGAACGCAGATTTGATATGGCGGCGATGGCGCTTGCTGATATGACCAGAAATGTGGCCATTTCGTCCATGGGCCAGGAGATTTATTCTCACGGCCTTGCCAATCTTTTCCGCCAGCCCGAATTCTATGACAATGACAGAGTACTTCGGGTAGCAGATATGATAGACAATTTACAGGGATTACTCAGGGAATTGCCAAGGACAAAGGATTTCATGGTTTTGATCGGAAATGAGTCGCCGGTAGGCAAGTCCGCCGGCTGTTCGCTGATAGTTTCAAGGGTCCAGCTGCCTCAGAATACAAGGGGGTATCTCGGAGTGCTGGGACCGACCAGGATGCCGTATGAGAGGGTAATACCACTGGTGATGAGGACGAGAGACTTGCTTGAAAGTGAGTTGATTTAAGAATATTGAATAATGGAATAGTTGAATAGTCGAATGGGAATATTGAATAAAGAATAAAACATTGTCATCCTGAACTTGATTCAGGATCCAGAAAAAGACTGGATTCCGGATCGGGGTCCGGAATGACAACCCCCACCACTGTCATTCCCGCGCAGGCGGGAATCCAGACAAACAATGTAGAACGGTTAGGTATAGAAATTTAAATAGATTAAGAGAGACAAAAGTATGAAAGAAAAAAATAAGAAAACTGGTGGCAAAAAAGAAGACCGACTGGATTCCCGTCTTCACGGGAATGACAAAGTTAGCGGTGACAATAAAGCTGATGAACATGACAAGGGTCCGTCCCTTGTAAAGGAGATGGAGGCCGAAAACGCGGCTCTGAAGGAGATGCTGCAGCGGGCGCAGGCTGACTTTATAAATTACAGGCAACGTGTTGAGAAGGAGAAGGCGGAGTTAGTAGCTTACGGCAAGCTGGAGACGATCAAAGATTTACTGGAAGTGTTCGACAACTTTGAACGGGCGCGGAACCACTTCCCGAAGGAGCTAGAGGGCAATGAATGGGCGCAAGGAATGCTCGCGGTAGAGAAGCAGTTCGTAGCCAAGATGAACGAAATGGGGATTAATCGAATTCCAACAGTTGGGCAAATGTTCGACCCGAATCTGCACGAAGCGATACACATGGAACCGGCAAAGGGGAAGAAGTCGAATGAGATTATCGAGGAATACGAACCGGGATACATATATAAGGATAAAGTTTTAAGATACGCGAAAGTAAAGTTGGCAAAATGAAAATAATGATTATTGGTAGCACTGCATTTGCTGAGCAAATGGTTAATTACCGGCAAAAACTGATTGATCTTGGACATGAAGTAATTTTGCATGAGCATTATCGTAACTGGGGTTCCGGACAAAAAGCAGAAATCAATTATGATGGCGACCAACTCACTCTGGACCACAAAGAACTTATAAAAAAGATAGAAGCCAAGGAACACGCTAAATTGAAAAAAGAGAATAATTATATAAAAGTCCATTATGAAGAAATCTTAGAAAGTGATGCGGTTTTGGTTTTGAACTTTGATAAGAACGACATAAAAAATTATATTGGCGGAAACACTTTGATTGAGATTGGTCAGGCTTATGTTAATAACAAAAAGATATTCTTATTGAATCCAATTCCAAAGATGTCTTATGCGGCTGAAATTGAGGCAATGGAACCGATAGTTTTGAACAGAAGGTTAGATAAAATAGATCAATTGGTTAAAAATTAAAAAACAGTTTGTCATTCTGAACTTGATTCAGAATCTAGATAAAAAGACTGGATTCCGGATCAAGTCCGGAATGACAGAGGAAGGATTCTGGTCAAGCCAGAATGACGAGAGGGAAAGGGATTCCTCCTCTTCGTAAACTCAGAGTAAACTAGCTTTAAACTACCACATCCCTTAGCAAAAAGTTTACGCTGAATGAAATGAAGCGGTCGGAATGACCCACGCACTATTTCAAAGTGCGGGGCAGGCAAGGTTAGTGAAATTGCGGTAGAAAAATCGCATTGTTAAGCGAAATAAAAACCGGCTCTCTAATAGCATATTGACACACCTCAACATAAGAATTAATATCCTTTTATAATTAACGATTAAAATGAAAGGTGAGTATGAAAGCTAAAATATTAACTCTTGTGTTGGCGATCTCTCTTCCCGTATGTTATGTGGCCATAGCAAGCGCTCAGACGGCCGGTACAACTGTGCCGACGACTGACTTTGGCAGGGATGTTACAAATGGGATAAACTCGACAAAAAATGATGCCGTGGCCAAGCAGGAACAGCAGGCGGTAAAGGACAACGAATCAGATGGGGCGGCGGAAGACGGAGCTAAAACCGAGGTCAAGGAAGCGGCCGAAGTGCCTGAAGCGCCCGAAGCGAAAGAAGCCGCCAAGGCGAAAGAAGCGCCCGAAGCGTCAGATTCAAACAGCAGCAGCGAAAAAAGCGGCGAGACCAAGAAAAGCGACAGCGGAAGCGGTACAGGGACGGGCGGCGCAACCGTAAAGCCAAACTCAAACGATTAAAGGAGGGAATATGGATAATGAAAATTCAAAATCAAAACAGATTATTTTTGCCCTAGTCGGTTTAGCGGCGGGTCTTGCTCTAGGTATTGGCGGAGTATTCGCCTATAACAGCATTTATCTGAAACCCGTTCCGCAACCCGTTCCGAAACCGATTGTCAAAACTATTCAACCGGCCGATAGAGCGCAGATTACCGATGCCGTGGCGGCAACAAGCATTGACAAGAGCGGGAAAGCGGTAAATCCGACCGATACATTCAATTCTAAAAAGGATACGGCCATCTACGTTGTGGGCGCGCTGAAAAATGTGCCAAAGGGCGCAAAAGTTGAATATGTGCGATATTTGAACGGGAAATACCTTGACTCCAAGGTCGCGACCGTTGATCAAAATGGCAAGAAATATTTCAGCTTTGTATGGACCACCAAAACAGCCAATAATGCCCATCCGGACGGGGTTTATACGGTAAAGCTATACTTAAACGGTGACGTTAGCGAAGCCGTTACTTATGTAGTGCAGTAGTTTTACGGCCGTGCGATCATATAAGATTCACAAGGACTGTCCTTATGCAAGGGCAGTCCTTGTTTTTGGGTTGCGTTTATTTCCCTATAAAATTCATTGCCATGAAAGATCCGATTGCCATGAAAAGAAAACCTATTATAAAAGCGACACCCGCATCCCCCAAGGCCTTGGCGACTATCTTTCCAAACGTAAGCTTACATTTCTTGTAGACCAGAGCCGAAGCGACGAAAGTGATAAGACTCATGCCAAAGCCCATGAAAATGCCCAGCGCCAAGGCAAACAATATCTTTACCTCGCTCATTTGTCCAAATCCCTTAAGATCTTAATAGCGCAATAGGTGTATTCAAAAGTTGATATCCCGCCGTTTGGCGACCTCCTAAAGCCGAAGTTATCATCCCGCTGGCAGTTTTTGACAAATTCTATGATCTTATCCTTCCGGCTTATTCCTTCATTGAGCTCCGTCAAACTCTCGACTGTCCAATAAACGTTTTCTATAAAATGGCTGCTCTTGGCACTCTCTTTTTGCCTTAGATAATCTATAGATTGCCTCGCCTCGTCCGCTTCTTCTATCGAAAGGAGGGTGGAAAGCGCGTAATATGTGGTTGGAATGGTGGAAAAACCATTGCTTCCAAAGCCGCCGTCGCTGTTTCGGTAACTTAAAGTGTAGTTTTTTAGCTCATCCTTGTCGGGCAAACCTCCCAGAAGCAGTATCGTTTGAACGGCGTAAAAGGTCGCC
Organism: bacterium; assembly: GCA_021794535.1. GTDB lineage: Bacteria > Patescibacteriota > CPR2 > UBA1875 > JAJYID01 > JAJYQQ01. The sequence continues at coordinate 2,151 of JAJYQQ010000056.1, read as the reverse complement.
TCAAGCTCCGAATAAATTTCAATATATACTTCGCGGCCGAGGCCATAGCCTCCCTGTTTATTCTTGAACCGATTAATTTTATCTAGAATTTCCCGACTCTCAAGTTCTCCGCCCAAAGTTTTCAAGGTTTTAGCGTACCGGTAAATGCCGACGGGACCTTGAAAAACATTATCCAAATAAAGCTTGTCCATAAAGTCAACAACCCTGCCTTTATCGGGAGGGGTCAGGCCAAAGAGGTCGTAGACGAGAGCGGCAAAGTAGGTGTCCTGTCCGCCCGAGGGTTCAACCCTCGCAAAGTTATAGCCGCCGTCGCCATTTCTCCGTTTTTCAATATATGAGAGAACTTTATTTTGATCGATTGATGCTGATGCCATAAAAAAATCACCCTTTTAAACAGGAGTCATCAGCCAAAGGCGATTAAAAGCGAACCCCATCGCTTACGGTTATCTTAACATTTAGGGCCGGTGCTTGTCTATGCCCGTGAGCTTGATAAGAAGTGTATAATTAATAGACAGGAAATATTTTCTAAAAAGAAATAATGATTAACTTGCCTTTGCCGATCGTCGAAATTATCATTCTCATCTGCATAATGCTTAGTATGTTCTATATCTCGGCGGATCTAATCATTCTGGACGGGGAAATAAAGAGTGAAAGGATAAGCAGAAGAAAAGCCCTCTTTAGCGTATTGCTGGCATTCCTGAAAGCTTTCTTTGTTCTGCTTTTAGTCGCACTTTTTGTAATTTTCCTTGTAGAAAGGTTTTCATAAATTTTATGGCCATATGCAGAAGGTGGAAGGCATTACTTATGCCGCTATGATGCAGCGGGCGCTCGTTGTTTTTGGGTTGAAAATTTGCTAAAAAGCTCTTGACACTTGGCTGTGTCGAATGCTATATTTGTTTAGCACTCTAATGGTGAGAGTGCCAGAAATATAAGCACGAAGCGATACACATGGAGCCGGCAAAAGGGAAGAAGTCGAATGAGATTATCGAAGAATACGAACCGGGATACATATATAAAGATAAGATAATTCGCTTTGCAAAGGTGAAACTTGCAAAGTAAAGATATCGTCCAGAGGACGATCAGCCTCTGGCTGACGCGAAAGTGAAATTGGCAAAATAAAGAGAAGAGAAAATATGAAACTACTACTAACATCAGAAGGAATTAGAAATAAAACAATTGAAGATAAGTTTTTTGAACTGGTCGGAAAAAAGCCAGGGGATATAACTGTCGCCTATATCCCGACATCTGTCACCATGGCACCAGTAACTGACAAAAGATGGATGATTAATAGTCTGAAAAAGCTTGACCAGCTAGGCATCGGCCAGATTGATATAGTGGACTTCTCAGCTGTTCCGAAAGAAAACTGGCTTCCCCGTCTTCAAGCTGCCGATGTTATATATGTAGAGGGAGGACATGGCAGTTATCTAGTGGAGCAAGCTGAAAAAAGCGGGTTTAGTGATGAGATTAAAGATTTGCTTGAAAATAGGGTTTATGTCGGTTGCAGCGCCGCGTCTATGTTTATGGGAGAGTTTGTGGTTGGAAGTTCTCTGGAAGGCACACCTCCGAAGGGTCTGGGACTTGTCGACTTCAGTATACGCCCGCACTTCCTTCGTTCTGACCATCCAATGTTTCCAGAAGAAAAAGTGCAGGAGCTGGCGCATGAACTGGATTCTGACTTTTACGCCATTGATGATGACACGGCAATAGTGGTTGTCGATGGTAAAGTTGAAGTTGTTTCTGAGGGTAAATGGAAAAAATTTGAGAAATAAAACAAATTGTCATTCTGAACTTGATTCAGAATCTAGATAAAAAGACTGGATTCCGGATCGGGGTCCGGAATGACAAGGGAAAAGATTCTGGACAAGCCAGAATGACGGAAAAAGGAATTATTAAAAATAAATTATTAATTAAGAAAGAGGAGAAATAAAATGGGAAAAATTATCGGAATTGACCTTGGTACAACCAACTCAGCCATGGCGGTGATGGAAGGCGGAAAGGCCACCATTATCCCGAACGCTGAAGGCGGAAGGACCACACCGTCCATAGTGGCGATGACCAAAGACGGCGCCACGAACCAGACGGTACATGGCGGCGAGAGACTCGTCGGGCAGGCAGCCAAAAGGCAGGCCGTCATAAATCATGAGAACACCA
>JAJYQQ010000010.1 GCA_021794535.1 bacterium | reverse complement strand
CGAAGTTCTTGTGCAAATCAATTCCTAGTGTGTACATACGCTACTCCTTTCTTTATTATTCTCCTTACAGTTTAGCACTGCTTCGGAAGTAGCATATTTTCATGGAGTCAAATCAACCAAAATTCAAATCCCTAATTAAAAACAGAGCAAGGTTAGATGCTCTGTTTTTGTTTCCGGCGCTCTAGAAAATCTGAGCGAGGATCCAGACCACGCCGCAGGCTTTTTCAGCTCATAACAAAGCAGGATAAATTCAAACTTCTTCACCAAAATTCTCAAGATAGAGCGATAGCAAAATCTTGAGAATTCTTGCCAGATCGCCTTTTTCTATTCCCCAAACGCGGTATAAATCTAAATTGCCTAGTTAAATTCCTATTTTCCAGATCCTTCTCCCAAATTCACGTCCTTTTATAGATATTGCATGAATATTGTCATTTTTACATTAATATTCACGCTGCTTCACTCATTTACTGATAACAGGGCAAAACGTTACCTCTTAAATAAATTCATGTACTCATCCATCACAAAAAGACGATTTCTTGAAAAACCGGTCATTTCTCTCAGTATCTCTAGCTTCATAAAATCAGTGACTAGTCTATTCGCAGTAGCATAAGAAATATCAAGTTTGTCAGCTATTTGATTAAGGCTCATAATGGGCGTGGAGAAAAAAGACAACATTAGCTTATTACCTGTTTTTGAGCGACTTCCTAGGGTCATTATCTTCTGCTCATACTGCTGCCTCAAGAGAATGATTTTCTCAAAAGTTTTCTTTCCATTTTTGGCAGTTTCTATGACTCCGTTCAAGAAGAACTTAATCCACTGTTCTATGTCATTAGTCGCTCGAACCATTGTAAAAGAGTCATAGTATGAACCTCGATTCCTCTCAAAAAAGTCAGAGAGATAGAGAGTTGGTTTATTGAGAAAACCTAAATCAACCAATTGCAGAGTTATCAGCAGTCTCCCGATTCTACCGTTACCATCTAAGAACGGGTGAATAGTTTCAAACTGGTAGTGCGTCATTGCAATTTTGATAAGATTTGGAATCTCAAGCGCTTTATTATGCCAAAACTTTTCAAGATCGGAAAGTAGCGCGGGCACCTCTGAATGGTGGGGCGGAACAAAGAAAGCATCGTCGGGCCTAGAACCGCCAATCCAGTTTTGACTAGTTCTAATTTCACCTGGCTGTTTATGCTTTCCCCTCGCATTTGACAGAAGAACCTTATGTGTTTCCCTCAAGAGCCTTATAGAAAGAGGTAACTTTGCTAGTTCTTCAATAGCATAATTCATGCTCCTTATGTAATTTTGGACCTCAACCCAATCATCTCTTTTCTCGGGGGTAATTTCTTCCTCAGAGAGAACCGCTTCATCAATTTGTGTTTTTGTGCCCTCTATCCGACTGGAAGTAGTTGCCTCTTTTCTGATATGCATCATTATAAAGAAATCAACGTCGGGAATCAGAGCTGAATATGCGTTAAGCTCCCCAATATACCGAGTTGCCTCCTCTAAGAGCACGTTTATTTTCTTATCACTCCAAACAAAGCTCTTGTTGATAAGAGACGGCATAAAGCTTTTGTATTCATATTGTTGGACATACCGCCCGGCCTTAAAGTCTGTTGTCATTTTTGAATATTAATTATTTCTTGTCTCCAATTTATCAAACTTTTGAACATTTGTCAATTCTTATCTTCAAAATGCTATTTTTTTGAAGATATAAATATTCATATTAGCAAAATTCAAATCCCCCAGCACTTAAATTTAAGTATTGGACAGGCGCCAATTAAAAACAGAGCAAGGTTAGATGCTCTGTTTTCGTTTCCGGCGCTCTAGAGAATGCGAGTGGGGATCCAGACCGCGCCCGCAAGTTTTTCTATTCCCCATTCCGCTTGTCAGAAAAATTAAATTCCTATTTTCCAAACACCTTTTTCCGAAATTCACATCCTTCTATCGATATTACGTGAATATTGTCATTTTTACATGAATATTCACGGTATTTTCAAATCAGTGCTTTCTAAAATAGATTCAGGATTATTTTGATGATAATATCCTTTTCCTTCGGATTGCTCTCAGCAACCAGAAGCGCCAAAGCGGTCAGGGCATTATCATTAATTTTCTTCTCTCCATTTTCCCGATAAAGATGGCTGTTCTTATCCAGATAATATATAAAAAGAAATGAACCGATGCGTTTGTTGCCGTCGCTAAAAACATGGCCTTTCGTCACCAAATAAAGCAGATTTGCGGCCTTTTCTTCAATGGTTCTATAGAGCTCCTTGCCGTCAAAAGTTTGGTAAAGCGCTCCCATCACGCTTGCGAACTTTTTGTCAATTTCATTACCGAAAACATTGCCTGCTTCTTTCTTGGCCATAATCTCTTTCTTTAGTTCGGAAATGATATCAAGGCAATCCTCGTACTTGAGAGCAAACTCTGCTTTCTTGCCTTTCGGTACTCTAAGTTTGCCTTTGTCGTATTGATCAAGAATGCTCAAGGTTTTGGCGTAGTTGGCTATAAGATCCAGCACCTCCCTTTCCTGGCCCTGCATTCTTTCCTTTTTTGATTTCTCTTCGATAAAAGCAATGGCGCTCTTTAGTTCCTTGAACTTAGATCGCGCTTCCCTTAGGCGCTTTTCGTTCACCGCATAGCCTTTTACCAAATAATCCTTTAAAGTTTTGGTTGCCCAAATACGAAACTGAACGCCTCTTTGAGATTTCACTCTGTAGCCAACAGAAATAATGACACCGAGATTATAAAAATCAATTTGATACACCTTACCATCGGAGGCAGTTGTTGCAATTTTTGCAACAACTGAATCTCGGGATAACTCCCTTTCTTCAAAAACATTTTTGATGTGTCTTGAAATCACTGATTTATCACGGCCAAAAAGTTCGGCCATTTGATCTAAACTTAGCCAAACAGTATCTTTCTCCAGCCGAACATCAATCTTCGGGGCGCCCTTGCCTCTGTAGATTATGACCTCGCCTTTTTTGAATTCATCCTTTTTTGCCATAACTAAATTTTATATTTTTAGAAAAGGCAAAACAAGTAGACAAAATTCAAATTCCCGCAGATTGCTGAATGGGCAAAAGAGTTCTATTACATATAAAGATGGCTTTGTCTGGTTTTAAGACAGACGCATAAGTGCTACATTAGGGTTATGAATATAGGGGCAGTACTGATAGGACTTGTGACCGGATTTACCTCCGCTTTTTTTGGCATCGGTGGAAGCAGCATCGATACGCCCGTAATCAGAACCTTTCTGGGATTATCTCCGCTTCAATCGCTGGGCACTCCGCTGCCACTGACGATTCTGACCGCTTCAATCGCCGTATTTTCCTACCGCAAGGTTAGCTTGATTCATTACCGAGTGGTGGGACTGACCCTGGTGACCGCCTTTCCGGCCATAATCATCGGTTCGCTTTTAACTTCGGTTTTGCCGGAAAAGTTTTTGATGCTTCTGACCGGCGCTGTTTTGGTGCTGGCCGGTATCGACTTTCTTGTCAAAGACTTGAGCGAGAAAAAGTTTGCCATGCTGGATTTCCCGGAGGAGCGCCCTGCATGGAAAATTCTCATCGCAGGCGGCATAATCGGTCTTGTATCCGGAGTCCTGGCGAATGGCGGCGGCATCTTTTTCGTGCCGATATTTGTAATGTTTTTCGGGTTGAAAATCAAGGATGCCATCGCTACCTCCCTCCTCATAGTTTTAATCATTGCCCTACCCGGCGCGGCCGTGCATATGGCGCTCGGCCATGTCAATCTGGCAGTCATGGGGTGGCTGGCGCTCGGCGTCACTCCCATGGCATATCTCGGGGCCAAACTGGACATCAAAACCAAATCAAAAGTCATAATGCTGCTTTATGGCGTGGTAATGGTTGCCTTCGGAATTTACTTTTTTCTGAACCAGCTAACGGCAAGGTTCTAGCAGAATTGATAGCGGAACGAACAAGGGCGTCGATATCGGTCACTTCATCCTCCGGCACGTTGCCCCCGAGAGAAGTCGAGCATGGTTTTGCCGCCTTTTTTCAAGTCACTAAAACATATTAATACTTTAGAACCTGTTCACAATCTCACCGCAGATTAAAATGAAAAGTCAGCTTGCCGGCTGAAATTTCAGAATTTCGGCTGCAAAATGCTCAAATCATCTCAATATATTTCAATATCTTTCGATGATTTTCACATCTTTCGCTCGAAATTCTGAAATTTCAAGCTCGACATGAGATTCCGAACAGGTTCTTAGGACAGTGGCAAATCGTAAAAAGCTCACTCTAACCTATCTTAATCCACCTTTCCCTCGGATCTATGTAAAGAGAATACCGATGCTTCAATAAAATTTCCTTCTGCATCGAATCATTAGAATTACAGTATTTAACCAGACTGTAACAGACATATCCCAAGGCGCATTCGGAGCCCAAAGGCAACTGATGGGTATGTGAACGATCCATAAAAATTTTTTCTCCCGGCGCAACTTCAACATCGTTATCCATTACCCTTGACCTAATCCTGGATTTTGGAACCTTTTCGGAGGATTTAGTGAAAAATCGCCCATCCAGCCTTGATTTATTGCGGTGATATACTTTACTATTACTTTCAAACTTTTCGTTAAAAGAAAGATGTTTCCCCTGCATCCAGCCGGCAAGGCCTTTTGTCGGTGTTATGGTCACAAGATGTTGCCTTGCGTCAGTTACCCTTATTTTCTTATGCCAGTTATTTCTGATCTCAAAAGTGCCATCGTTATCTATTGAGATCAAAACCGCTTCATGAAATCTATCTTTTGCCATTTTGGAATTACGAAAAAACGCAAGCGCCGTAACAGAGGCCAGACTCAACGTTCCGGCAGCCGTCAGACCCTGAATGAAAAACTCAGAATGTTTAGACGCAATCGAAGCACCCAAAACAAAGCAAACAATCCCGATTAATGTAAATATTAAAATCTTTTCCATATTTACTTGGGGCAAAACTCTTGGCTATGTCGATGATAGCTATAATCTACAATACGCCAGATTATAAAACATCGTGTTAAATCATAGAAATTGCAATCAAAAAGAGACGGGCCTCGGGCCAGCCTCTTTCTTATTCCCGGATGGCCTTCCACCTAAGCCTTCTGCATAGTAGCCCAAAAGCCGAGGATGGCGACAATAATACCCGTTACCGCGACTGTCCATCCGAGAGCGGCTCCGGTAATGGCCAGGAAAGGAATGGCTATAACCCAAAGGCCGAGGATGCCGTTAACCCACTGCTGCCAAAGCGATGTTTTCATAAGCGCAGCCCAAAATCCAACCACGGCCACAACAATGCCCGTAATAACAAGTGTGATCATACTGCCTCCGAGACCAATCAGCGAAACCACTATCAGCCAAAGGCCGAGGATGCCGTTAGCCCAGCCCTGCCAGGAAGTGTTCATGGTAGTCGTGCTGTAACTGCCGGCGTAAGCATGCGAGCGGAATTCTTTGCCTTCCTCTTTTTCTTCTTTCTTGTGTTCATGTTCTTCTTTTGCCATTTTTCTCACCTCCCCTCTTTATATTTACTTGCTCTCATTATGCTCCTTTGAAGAACTTTTGCATCTGCACTTTTTATAAAAATCTTGCCCAAAATACTGTAAAATATTTGCTTACAAAAACAACTCGAGCAAGTGCCGCTCTCACGGCCCCGCCCTTTAAACCACTGCCTCTAACCGTTGGCTGAATCCAGCCCGAGAACCGCTTTCTTTCCTGCCTTTATCTCTGAAAAAGGCGCATCCATTTTAATCCACTAATTTTTCTATCAGCTTGAGTTCATCCCGCAGCAGCCGGGGTAAAAGGAAATTTTTTCTGATATCTTCTTTGCCAAGCTTGCCCATTTCTTTGGCAATATCTTTATTTTGAACCAAATAAATTATTTTTTCCGCGCATTCTTCCACATTATTTACCAAAAATCCCGTTTCTCCGTCGCGAATCTGCGTGGGTATGCCGCCGACATTACCGCCGATCACCGGCGTTTCTTTCCATAAAGCTTCCGAAACCGTTAGCCCAAAGCCTTCTCTGGTTGATTTCTGGATAATAGCGTCTGAAAAGGTTTGGAAGGCATTTACCTCCAAATCGTGCAAAGCGTCATGGTTGGTCAAAACATAAATGTCCTTGTCATTGCCGGCGTATTTCTTCAGTTCTCTGTAAATTTTCATTCCCTCAGGATCGTCATCGGCCATTGAGCCGATCATGGCCAGCTGCAACCCAGGAATTTTCTTCTTTGCTATTTTATAGGCATCAACCACGCCCATAGGATCTTTCCAGGGATCAAAACGGGAAATTTGCGCTACAAGCGGCCTTCCGGTGTCGACATGAAATCCCCTGACAAGCCTTTCGGCTTCTTTCCGGGTCAGGTGTCTGTTCTTTATCGCCAAGGGGTCTATGGCCGGTTCGATGATGAAACTTTCTTCCTCCATGCCCTTCAAAACGTATTCTCTCATCGTAAATATCGAGGCGTCATACATATTTAAAAATTTCAGAAAGTAGTTGGCAATGGCCTGGTTTGGTTTGGCGGTATCGATATGGCATCTCCAAACCCACTTGGCGCCGTTTTTGCCGATGCAGGAAATTATTTCCGCCGGCTGAGGATCGTGGACAAAGAAAACATCATAATCATTTGGGTTGATTCTGCCCACCTGATCAGTATTGCAGTTTTGATATGTCTGCCACTCCTTGGCTGAAATCTTCACATCGGCTCCCTGAAGGCCATTATGTATTTTCTTAGTGATGTCAAAAAATTCCGGCGAAGCGCTGATGGTTTTCCAATCAAATTTCAATCCCAAGCCTTTTGCCAGCGGTATTTCTTTCTGTAATATTTCCGCCACGCCGCCGCCATATGATGTGGCATTTATATGGCAGACCCGGACATCTTTTAGTTTCTCCGACAGCCAGACGACTTCATCAAAAAGAGAGCCGTCAATGACTCCTTTATAATATTTCAATCCGATACTTGCTTGTACTTTTACAACATTCATAACCCAAGTATAAACAAAATGATATTTTTGGAAAGAATATTTTTTCAGAGATTTCAATCCTAAAATTCTTCGTGGGTTTACTTGTGCAACAAATGATTTGGTGGGCTTTGCTCGAATTTTAAATTTTTACTTTTGAATTTTTAACTAATGAGCATCCCATCGCCATAGGAGTAAAATCGGTAATTACTCTTTATCGCCCGCTTGTAAGCCTCGATAGTTTTGTCTTTTGAATAAAAGGCGCTCACCAAAAGCAAGAGCGAGGATTTTGGCAGGTGGAAGTTTGTAATCATGCCGTCCACGAACCCAAACTTGTAGCCCGGATAAATGTAAATGCTTGTTTCTCCCGATTGCGGTTTTAATATGCCATTTTTCTGGCAGGATTCCAAAACCCGCACTGTTGTCGTGCCGACAGCGATAATGTGCCGGCCCTCTTTCTTGGCTTTGTTTAATTTCGCCGCCAAATCTTGTGAGAGCTCGAAATATTCTGAGTGAATCTTGTGGTCTTCGATATTTTCGGCGCGTATCGGCTCAAAGGTGCCCAGCCCGACATGGAGATCGACAAAACCAATCTCGCAGCCTTTGGCTTTAATTTTTTCTAATAATTCATTTGTGAAATGAAGCCCGGCAGTCGGCGCGGCAACCGAACCCGGTTTATCTGCAAAAACTGTCTGATAGTCGCTCTTATCAATGCTCTCGCCATGTCTTTCGCGGCGCGCCTTCAGAATATATGGCGGCAGAGGCATCTCGCCGATGCGCTCAATCTCCCGCCAAAAATCCCCGCCGCGCAGATTAAATCGCAACAGGAAAATGCCTTCCTTTTCAGCCTTAACCTCAGCTGACAGGCGATCGCTAAACCGGATCTCCGAACTAATCTTCAATCTTTTTCCCGGTTTGGCCTTCGCCTGCCAAATATTGGTTGCCATTCCGGACTTCCTGCCCGTCCGGCAGGCGGGGATCCGGAATCCAGGATTTTTTTGCATAGATTCGCCAGTCGGTTCAGAATGACAGGGTGAGGTTAGCAATACTTCTATATCTTTATCACCGGCCTTGCCAAAAAGCCTTGCTGGGATAACTTTTGACTTATTGAATACCAAAAAGTCGCCTGGTTTTAAAAAATCAGGCAGATCATAAAAATGAGAGTCTCCTATCTCGCCTGTTATTCTGTCAATAACCATTAGCCTGGCCGTGTCTCTGGGCAAGGCGGGATGAAGGGCAATCAACCTTTCCGGCAGTTCGAAATCAAAATTTGAGAGTTTCACTCATTGATTCTATCACAATCTCTTTGGTTTTGCGGCTCGAAACTTCTCTTTTAATCTTTTCTCCTTAATTCCATTCATAAACAAGGACACACCATGCAAAATGCGAAAGCCGGAATGTCCTTGTTGATCTGCACTCTGAAACAGCATCTCCCGCCCGGCATGATTTTTTCAAAGCCGAAGATAAGTCGAGTGAAGATTTTAAAAATAATTTTGTTTGAGCTTGTGAGTTAATTTTTTTAAACCTGAACGAGACGCAATCTGACACTTTGAAAAGAATCGTTAGCCGGCACTTTTTGTCCTTGTCTATTCTACCCTGCAAAAAACCAGGAGCAAGGAATGTCCTTGTTTATTCTAAAGGACACGCTTTCATGAGTTCGCACTTAGAGGTTTGTCATTCCCGCGGAGGCGGGAATCCAGTCAGTCTAGATTCCCGCCTCCGCGGGAATGA